>JBCDBY010000104.1:0-13725 GCA_039182715.1 Planctomycetota bacterium | reverse complement strand
TTCTTGGGCGCGATCTCGACGTCCTTGCCGAGCTTCTTCGCCGCCGCCAGGATCTGCTCGTAGACCGGGCGCATCGCTTCCTTCTTGCCGGCGTACTGCGCGGCAACGAGATCGCCGGTCGGTTCGCCGCCGGACAGCGTCTCGTGCGCGATCAGGTTGGCGAAGCCGTGCGTGACGCCGTACTCGCTCTTGAGCAGCTTCACGATCTGACCGTGCTTCTCCAGCCCGGCCGCCTTCGTGATCTTGAGCCACTGCGGCAGCGTCTTGCCGGTCTTCTCCTGCAGGTTGGCCTTCATCTTCGCGGCCATCTCTTCGGGGGTTGCCATGGCCTACTCCTTGCCGTCCACCGGCCAGTGTTCGCTGCGACTGCGCGCCGGCGTGAACGGCGCGAGCACCTTGAAAAGCCCAAAGAGAACGCGCACGCCGAACGTCGGCTTGCCGGTCTCGATGACCGCCTTGAGCGTGTTCACGATCATCGGGCCGCCCTGCGTCATCTGCTTGGCGGTCTTGGTGTCGGGCGGCAGATCCTCGATCGTCAGCGTGAACTGCACGCCTCCATCGACCGGCTCGAGCTCGTAGATCACCTTGCACTCGGGGTCGTCGAACGCCGTGAACCTGAACGTGTGCGCGAATCGCTTCATCGGTTCGACCTCGAGGATCTCGCCGACCACACCGGTGTACTTGTCGTTCGAGGAGCGCATTGCCAGGCGCGAACCCGGCTGCAGCGGCCCCCGGTCCATGCGCGCGTTGAAGAAGGCCGCGATCGGCTTGTCCGTGCGCGTGATCTCGTGCCAGATCGCCTCGAGGGATCCGTCGATGACCACGCGGTACATGTTGTCAGGCACGTTTCTGCTCCTCGTGCGCGTCGGTCTCGACGCGGCTTTTGAGATCCACCATGCGCTCGCTCCAGAAGGCGCTGTACTGGGTTGTCCAGCGGTCGTGGATGAGCTGGATCGGCACCGGGTTGAAGTAGAGATGGCGGGTGCGGCCGCGCTTCTTCGAGAGCAGCAGGTCGACCCGTTCGAGCAGCTGCACGTGCTTGAGCACCGCGATGCGGCTCATGTCGAAGTGCGAGGCGAGCGCCTGCACGCTCATGCCGGGCGCCCCCATGACCAGGTCGAGCATGCGCCGGCGGCCCGCATGCGCGAGGGCGGCGAAGAGGGCGTCGACCTGGTCTGCCTTCATAGGTAACAACAAGATTACCTATTTTGGAGAGAGGGTCAAGACGAATTCGTCCGTCGGGAATGGTGTAACCACCCCCAGATGGAACTCGAACCCGGGCCGATCGTCTCGACGACCCAGCGCCTCCAGCGGCGCATCCTCGAACGCTTTCCCGACTCATCCCTCGGTACGCAGGTCGCTCAGCGCGTGGTCGAAGTGGCCCAGGACGCGCGCCGACAGGCGGCCGATCTCGCGCGCCCCCACTACTTCCTGCGCGGCGCGACCTGGCTGCTGGTCCTCTCCATCCCGGTCATGCTCGGGCTGATGGTCACGAAGATCGGGCTGCACCTCGACATCAAGGACCTGGAGGAGTTCGTCCCCTTCGTGCAGGCCGCCGTCGAGAGCTTCATCTTCCTCGGCGCCGGCATCCTCTTCCTCATGACGCTGGAGAATCGCCTCAAGCGCGCGCGGGTGCTGCGCGCCGCGCGCGAATTGCGCGGCCTGGCGCATCTCGTCGACATGCACCAGCTCGACAAGGACCCGGTCTACGTCATCGACGGCGGGCCGACGACCGAGAGCTCGCCGAAGCGGACGATGACCGCCTTCGAACTCAACCGCTACTTCGACTACTGCTGCGAGCTGCTCAGCCTGCTCGGCAAACTCGCCGCGCTCTACAGCGAGAACCTCGACGACCCGGTCGCGGTGAGCGCGGTCGACGAGGTCGAGTCGCTCACCACCGGACTCAGCCGCAAGATCTGGCAGAAGTCGATGATGCTGCCCCGCGCATCCGGGTAATCAGCGCGACCGGCTGATCAGCGCTTGCGCTGCCGGTAGAAGACGACCTTGCCGCGGTCGTTGAGCGTGAGCTGGAGCCAGCCGCCGGCGAGGGTGTAGTTCCAGCGGCTTCGCTTGCCGCGCGAGTCGGTGGCCGTGATCACGTTCCGACTCACGGTCCAGCGTCCCCGGTCGCGCGCGATGCGGCGCCCGCCCTGGAAGTTCTCGACGGTCAGTCGGCCCTGCGCGGTGAACGTGAACACCAGCACCTGCGCCACGCCCTTGTTGCGCACCGAGGCGCGCCAGGTCCCGACGAGCGCATGCGGCTTCTTCGGCTGCGTCGGGGTACGGGTGGTCTTTCTCGTCGTGGGCTTTCGCGTCGTGGTCTTCTTGGGCGCCGGCGTCTTCTTCGACGAGGCCAGCACCGCCAGGATCCAGTCGTCGGGAATCCCGCGCTTGCGCAGCACCGTCACGTCCGCGGACGTGCTCGCCCGGAACTTGAGCGGCGAGCGGAGGATGAGCGGGATTGCCGTCGAGCTGCGATAGCCCAGCTTGCGCATCGTCTCGATCTCGGCGAGCGAGAGCGAGGTGAGCCGCCGGCGCCGGATGTCGGACTTCGTCTTCGCGCTCGTGGTCGTCACCAGGGCGAGCCGCAGGTGCGCGTCCGCGAGGCCGTAGAGCTTGAGCGGGCGGCAGAAGATCTGCGCCTGGATGTGCGCCCGATCGGCGCCGGGACGGGACCCGACGTGCGAGAGCCACTTGCTGGTGACGACGAGGCCCTCTGCGTTCTGCTTGCGCTTCTGGAGCGCCTGCGCGTAGAGGTCGAACGCGTAGCTCGGCGGCCGCTCGCCGCCGCTCTCGTAGGCGCGGATGCTGCGCCCGAAGTAGGTGCACGCCTCCGCGAGACGATCGGCGGTCTTCGACGTCTGCGCCATGCGCAGCAGCACCTGCGCGTTGTCGGGGAAGTCCACGAGGATGCGCTCATACTCCGCGAGCGCCTGATTCGCCTGGGAGCGGTACTCGTAGTAGCGCGCCACGCCGATCCGCGCGCGGAGGCTTCGGGGGTGCACCTTCGCGGCGTTCTGGTAAGCCTCGAAACCGGCCGCGTAGTCCTTGTTCGCGTAGTGCGCGACGCCCGCGGTGATGCTGGGCTCGGCGTAGGTGTTCGCGCAGAGCTCCCGCGCGGTCATCGCGTGCCGCACCGCTTCCTCGTAGCGACGCTGCCGGATCGACGCCCACGCGCGCATGTTGTGGAAGTCCCAGCGGTCGGGATCCTCCCGGATCGCCTGATCGGCGTAGCGCACCGCGTCCGCGTGCCGCCCGTGGTCCATGCAGAGAAAGGCGAGCGACCGGAGCGTCGGCGCGTGGCCGGCGTCGCGCGCAAGCACCTTCTCGTACGCGGCGATCGTCCGGTTCACTTCGGTCCTTGAGACCGTCTTGCCCTGATCCTTGGCGTCGCGGAAGGCACGGCTCCAGCGCGTCGACGCCTGCAGCCAGAGCGCATCGGGCGACTCCGGGCGGCGGCGCGCCGCCTCGGCGGCAACCTCGGTCGCCGCGCGGAACGAGCCGGCGTCCTGGAACTGACGCGCGAGCTCGAAGCTGTCCATGAAGTCGAGGTCGGCGAGGTCGCGGCTCCGCCCGAGATCGCAGACGATCGGGAACTCCGTCAGACAGGCGTCGATCGGCACCACGCCGAAGTAGTTCACAAGGTCGTTGAGATCGGACCCCCGCGCGCGGGCGCCGCGTTCGATCGGCTGCCCGAAGGTGTTGAGCCCGATCACGCCGCCCGTCACCAGGCTCACGCAGGGACCGCCGCTCGAGCCGTGCGTGATGGCGGCATCGGTGAAGATCGACTGCACGCGTCCGGTCGGGTCGCGATTGAAACGCGTCACGACGCCGCGCGTGATGGTGATCGCGAGCCCCTGCAGAATGCCGCGACTCGGGAAGCCGAGCGTGACCACGCCGTCGCCGGGCTGCACGTCGGCCAACGGCGTCAGCGGAAACGACGGGTAGTCGCCGGGCGCGATCTTGAGCAGGGCGATGTCCGTGCCCCAGGCGCGCGTGTGCTGGTGGACCTGCGAAAGTCCCGCCTGCACCTTGTAGCCCACGAGCTTGGCCGGCTCCGGTTTGCGGCCAACGCTCGGATCCCACTCGACGCGGAAGTTCGTGTGCGGCTTGCCGGTCGCCATGTTCACGACGACGTGCCAGTTGGTGAGCAGGTATCCGTCCGGCGAGATCAGAAAACCGGTACCGGTGGATCGGTCGCGCCCCTTCTCCATCACGACCACCGAGACGGTCGCCGCCTTGTGACGCTCGACGATGTGACGCGCCTCGTAGGACTCGGAACGCCGCACCAGGGAGGTGCGGCCAAAGCGGGATTCGGTCCGGATCTTCTCGAACGTCTCGGCGTAGCGGTCGAAGTCCGCCTCCGGCGCGAAGGCCGAGGTGTAAATCTGATCGTTCGCCACCTGGGCCATATGGAAGACGATCCGGTAGCGACCGCGACGCGGCTCGAGCGTGCCGCGCAGCTCCGCCGTCCCGGCGTCGTGGCCGCCGAGCTTGCCCGACTGCACCTCACCCTGCTGCTCGAGGCCGGGGTTCTGCGCCCGCGTGGTCGGCAGGTGGTGTTCGACGAGGTCGACGGCGCGCTGCCCGCGCAGCTTCGACTGGGCGGGGAGGCGCGACACGTTCACCTTGAGCGCCACCGCCATGCGGCGCGGATGCGTTTCCTGCTCCGGCGTCACGTAGTAGGAGACGTTCCCCTCGTCGATCACGCGCACCACGTTCCAATCGGGCGGGTAGCGCAGTTCGAATCGCCGGCCAACGTGCCGCAGCACGCCGGGCTCCTCCGGAGACAAGCGGGCCGCCTCCATCGGATCGGGCTCGGAGGCGAGTTCCGCCTTGGGATGGGAGCCGACGTCGTCCGCATGGGATGTCCCACCCGACGACGACAGGGAGGGCGCGGGCGACGAACCGGCCGGCGCACTCTCTCCGCCGCAACCCGCCCACACGACGGCACCCAGAACCAGGAGAAGTCGACCCATACCGATCGACCAAAACCTCATACGCTGCGTCATCCGATCACCTTCCTCGCGCATGCTACGACATCCGCGCGCACGCGCCGGGTTCGATTGACGCGCGGCCGACGGCAATCCGGCGCTACCATGCGTCCGTGTGGCGGACGGGAATCCTGCTCTGTACGTGTCTCGTTTCGGGGGCACGCGCCGACCTCGCAACCGAGCTCGCGCGGGCGCAGAAGAAGAACGACCTCGCGGCGGAACAGCAACTGTGGAAGGCGGTGCGGACGAAGCACGCCGCCGCGGACAAGCGCGCGGTTTGGGCACGGATCATGGCGACGCTCGACCCGAAGCGAGGGGGCGCTTTCGTCTCCGCGCACCTGCTCGCCGAGCGGCTCGTCTACGCGTGCGTCGAGCAGCACGACACGGGGCATCTCGAGGCCGCCACCGCCGCGCTGGCCGCGCGGGCGAACGCGAAGGATTCCGGCAAGCACGTCGCGCTCGTGCACGCGCTGGCGATCGCGGTCGCGGCGCAGGGCGCCGGCGCGGCGGAGGTATGCGAGCAGGCGGGCCGGCAGAGCTGGCCCGAGCTCGCCGGCATGGCATCGATCGCCGCCTTCCAGGGTGCGAAGGGCGATGCGAAGCGGGCGGAAGAAGCGGTCGTGGCGGCCATGCTGGCGGCGAAGGACTCGGCGCTCGCCATGGCGTGGGCGCAGCCGATCAAGGCGCGCCTCACGACCAACACGCACGCCGTCTCCGCCGTAACGCGCGTCATGCGCGAGATCGGCGCGATCACGGTGCAGCCGCTGGGTTCCCCGTCCGTCGGCGGAAGCGGAACGACCGCGCTCGGCAAGCGCTGGCGCAAGCTGGGCAAGCGCAAGCCGATCGTCGTCCTGAAGCGCACGAAAGTGCTGCAGCTCTCGCAGCCGTTCGAGAAGTTCGAGGTCGAGCTCGCCGCGCGGGACGGCGTCAAGCTGCACGCGCACGGCGGCGTCGTGCTCGCGCTCAACCGTTGGGGAGCCGGCGTGCGGCTGCTCGACCGGAGCGGACAAGGGCAGGCGGGCGACGAGTCGGAGGTGCCCGGCCCGTTCGAGTTGATCCACAGGCTCGCACCGGGGGAGACGTGGACGCTCACGAAGAGCGGCGTCCGCATTCGATGATTCTCCGCACACTCATCGTCGACGACTTCGCGCGACTCCCCGAGATCGATCGCTCCGAGAGCGCGACAGGGCTTTACCGGATGGACGATGGCACACTCGCGTTCGACGCGAAGCCGGTCGAGATTGCGCCGTGGACGACCGACGACGGTCCGCGCTCCGCCTCGGCGCTGGCGGCGTTTTGTCGTGAACACCTCGACGCCGGCGGCGACGCGTTCGTCGTCGAACGGGACACGCAACTTTCGGGCATCGCGGTCGCGGGTTACGCGATCGCGCCGGACACCGCCCAACTCGCGGTGCTCTACGTCTCGCGCCACGCGCGACGAATCGGCGTAGCGCGCGCGCTCATTGCGCGTTGCTACGAGGCGGCCCGCGCCCGCGGCGCCCGCGACATGTACGTCTCCGCGACGCCGACCGACTCCGCCGTCGGGTTCTATCTTTCCGAAGGATTCGCGCCCACCAAGCCGCTTCCCCATCTGCTCGCCCTCGAGCCCGACGACATCCACATGTCGCGCGCGCTTTCCTGACGCGCAGACGGTACCGTGGTCGCCGGGAGGGGCCATGCAGGACCGCGAGCATCTGGAAGACGAGGTCTACCTGACCGGATGGGTTCATGTGGAGGTGCGCGACGAACACGGCGCGCCCTGCGCCGACGTGGAGGTCACCGTCCTCGGATGCGGCTTCGTGTGAGGCGGCACCACCCGGCGCACGAAGGCGTCGGGCATCGCCTCGGTCGAGGCGCCGCTGGGACGGATCGAAGTCCACGTCGAGGATCAGCAGACGGTCACCTGGGTTTCCCACGAGGTCGAGCCGGTCCTCGAGTTCGTCGTGCAGCGGGAACCGATGACCGGATTCGCGGAGCGAGTCGAAGACCCGTTTCCGTAGGATTCCCGACAAGGCGGGACTGCGGCTGGTGGGTCGCGGTCGACGAGGAGCGGGCCGCCGAGGTGGAGATTCACCTCGGCAACGGCGTCCTTCGGGGTCAATCATTTCGACCCAACGCTCGGGCAGCTTCGTTCAGAGAGGGGGGAGCAACCAATGAAGTACATGAATCTGGCGGCCGTGATCCTGGTTTTGGCAACGTTGGGCGGCGCGAGCGAATCCGCCCGCGTGCGCGCGCAGCCGAAGCTCTTGCGCATCGAGGGCCGCATCGACGGAAGTGGTCGCATCGTGTTCACGCGCACCCGCGCGCAGTACGAGCACAAGCATTGGGCGCGCCCGAGCGTGATGAGCTTCGACGGCGAGCCCTGGAACGACGTCGGCAAGACGCCGCCGGCGTGGACGGAGATCGCCGCCGGTCTCGATCTGGCGCGGGCGTGGGTCGTCGAGCGAACTGGACGCGACGTGATCGTCCTGGAGCAGACCGCCGACGGGTTCGACCTCTACCTGTGCGACTCGCCGAACGGGTGGGGTCCGTACTCGATCACGATCGCAATTCCGCGAAGGGGTTAGCTTCCGCTCCAGGCGTGGAGCGACTTGAGAACCCGGGCGAAGGACTTGTCCGCGTTCGAGGCCGCTTCGGCATCGGCCGTGTCGAACTCCATCGTGAGCACCCAGAGCTGCTCGCGCACCTGGAAGAGCACGTCGATGACCTGGAACGTGCCCTGCTCCGTCTTATCGACGTACGTGGTCTTGAAGGCAGCCTTGCCCGCCACGCGCAGCGGCTCCAGCTTGCCGACCTTTTCGTAGGCGTCCTGCTGGCTCGCGTGCCGATACTTGGCGATGTTGGCGAACTCGTCCATGCCGCGCTGACGCGGACGCTCGGTGCGGCCGACCGTGATCTGTGGACGCGCCACGTCGGGTTTGGCGTCGGCCCGCACGAAGGTGGCGGCGACGTTGTACTCGGTGTCGCGGTGCTTCGGCCGGAAAGGCGCCGGCACTTCGAGCGTGATGAAGCGGTAGATCTGCGCCGCCGCGTCGAGGATCTTCACCCGGATCGGCTTCGGCTTCTTCGGCGTCTTGACGATTGAAAGCGCCGACAGCACCGGCTTCATGTAGTCCTTGTCCTTGCTGAAGTTCTCGACCGTGACCGTTACGAGCGCCTTCTTGTAGACGAACATGATCGCGACGGTGTCGTCCTGTGTGCGCGGGCTGGCGGTGACGACGTCGACCTTGTAGAGCAGGCGATAGGAGAGCACCGACTCGCGCCCGATCCTGATCTTCTTCGAGTCCAGACGGAGTACGTCGCCGACCAGTTCGGTCTGGAACGGCGCCATGACGTTGCCGAGGGAGGCCTTCGCCTCGTCGACCGCGTCGGCGAGAACGAGATCACCGATCGGCTCGACCTCGATATAGATGCGCGCGACGCTGGCGTTTTTGCGGCTGTCGGGCACGAGGTAGAACGCCGCGCCGTAGCCCTTGCGCACGCGGGCGGGCGGAAGCTGCCAGAACCCTTTCTTGGTGCGGAAGAGCAGCGCGGACTCCGGCATCCCCACGCCGGCGAGGGGGATGAAGAAGTCCGCCGGCTTGTCGACCGGCCCCGCCGCCGCCGGGGAGCCGAGCAGCGCCCCGATCAACCCAACCCACAAGACAATTCGATGTCGCACGACAGCCTCCCTTTGGGCCGCAGTGTAGCAGTGCCCTGCATGGGGCAGTCGCCGGCGGGCCCGCATCGCAGGTCCGGCGCTGCTATCGTCCCGGCCATGAAGCATCTCGCCCTCTTCCTTCTGCTCGGCGCCTGCGCCTCGACCACTCCCCCCGCCGCGACGAAGGCCTCCCTCACCCCGCCGGCGGCGGTCGCCAACGAGGAGGGCGCCTTTCTGCTGACCGTGTTTCTCAAGCACGATCAGGCGAAGACGCTCGACGAGATCAAGGCGCACCTCGCCGAGACCGGGTTCTGGGCGAAGTTCCCCCCCGACGGCATCGAGGTCGAGTCGTGGTACGTGATGATGGGCGTCGGACAGGTGGTCACGATCCGCGTGCCCCCGTCGCGGTTGCGCGAGGTGAACGTCATTCTGGAGAAGGCCGCGTGGGGCGCGTTCCGCACCGACTTCTATCCGACCTACGACCTGCGCCCCGTGGCGCAGGAGCTGCGCGCGAAGGCGCGGATGAAGAAGTAGCGCCCTACGCCGGGTAGCTGCGCTCGGCCGGCACCTGCAGCTGGGTATACGGCGGCTTCGCGTGCGGTCGCTGCGCGGCGACGAACGCGCTGACGTCGTGCACCGCCAGAAGATCGTCGCCGTTCCATCCCGCCAGCGCCGGCCCGCGCAGTCCGAGCTGGATCGCGCGGCGCGCCACGGACCCACCCGCCGGGTTGTGGTCGGGATCCCACTGCAGCCGCACGTCCGACGAGCCGACGGCGCGCTTCCAATCCTCTTCGGTCGCGTATCGCTCGGCGTCGAACGTCGAGGGCACCGCGCGGGCCAGCAGGTCGTCGAAGAACGCGCGGCGCAGGACCAGCGCGAGCGTGACCTCCTGCTCCTCCTTCGTCCCCCACCCCGACCGGTACATCATCCAGAGGAAGTTGGGCTTGATCCAGCTCATGCGCGTGAACTTGAACCCGTTCCCGAAGCGGCCGTGCTCGGCGGCGTGGCGACCGATCGACGGGCGATAGGCCTGATAGACGACGATCGTCTCGTCGTCGTAGGTCGCCAGCACGTGCTGTCCCTCCGACGGCCACTGCGTGACCGCGTCGCGGTAGGTCATCGTGGGAAACGGAAACGTCGTGGAGTCCATGTCATCAAGGCGCCGTGCCGACCGCTTGCGCCACCTCCTGGCCGAAGCTCAGCTCGAGCGTGTGCCCATCCGGGTCGCGCAGGAAGACCCAGTACCCCACCGGCGGCCCGGAGTTCTCCGGACCCGACGCCAAACACCCCTCCTCGCGCGCGCGCGCGACGAGACGATCGACCTCCGCGCGCGATGCGCAGGCCACGCCAAGGTGGGCGAACGGCCCCAGCGGGGGATCGAGCGGGGGATCGAGCCGGTCGCGCTCGGAGAGCACGATCGCGAAGGGGCGCGTGCGATCGCTCAGCCACGCCGTCTCGTGGCGACCGTCCCTGGATCGTCGGCGATGCACGACCTCCATGCGGGCGTAGGTCGCGTAAAACGCGATGCTGGCGTCCAGGTCGGTGACGGGCAACGCAATGTGGGTCAGGCCGACGTCCGGCATGGACGTACGGTACCGCGAAGGCCGGGCCGGGACGGCCCCGCGTCGACGACTTTGCTACGCTCGCCCGCATGGAAGGCACCTACAGCATCGAGGTCGAAAAGCCGCGGTCGGAGGTCTTTGCGTTCCTGACGGACGACGAGAACCTTCCCAGGATCGTGCCCAACCTCGCGGATCACGGCGTGATCGAGGACAAGCCGGGCAAGGTCGGCTCGACCTTCTGGCACGAGTACGAGGAGCACGGACGCCGCATGAAAATGACCGGCGTCGTGACCGAGTACCGCGAGCCGGAGCGCTGGGCGGTCGAGATGGACGGCGCCATGTTCGGGCTCGAGGTCGCCTACACGTTGGACGAATTGGGGCCGTCGTCGACGCGCATCAACCAGTACTCCAAGGCGCGCTTCAAGCACATCTTCAAGCTGATGGGCCTGCTCTTCGGCAAGAAGATGAAAGCGGACGGCGAGAAGGTGCAGGCCGAGAACTTCGCGCGCATGAAGGAGATGATCGAGAGTCCGTAGGTAGACTGGGACAACGAGCATGAAAAAGATCGGAATGGCTCTCGCCGGATACGGCGTCTTCCTCATCGTCGTCGGCCTGATCGGCTACCTGTCGAATCCCGAGAAGGCGAAGACCGCCCTCATGTCCGGCGGCACGTTTGGGCTACTCAACATCGGACTCGGCCTCCTCGCCATGCGCGGATGGAAGGCGTCCGCCACCATCGCGCTCGTCGTCGCGTGCCTGCTCGGCGCGGTCTTCGCGTGGCGCTCGACCGTCACCTGGCGCGCCTACGCCGGCGGCGCCGAGGAGAAGTTCCTCGCGGGCGTCCTGATCTCGTCCATGCTGGTCGCATCCGTATTCATCGTCATATACCTGCTGCGATCGAAGCGCACGGCTGCGTAGGGCCTGTCTGGAAAGAGCCCGGCTTCGACCGGCGGCGCGGCGCTCCGTCTCGGGCCGACGGTGCTCGCTCCGAGAGGCCCGAGCGACCGCTTCACGCGCGCGCCTCTGATTGACGCCGGTCGCGCGCGGCCCTACAGTCGCAATCCGCTTCGTGACAAGGGAAGCGGATCGTGGGTCGAGTCTCCAACCGGGAAGAGGAAGATGAGCGCACGGCACGACGACAAGCGCGGGTCCGCCGCGTGGATGGTTTGGATCGCAATCACCGTGTTCGCGGGCACGGCACGAGGCCAGCCCGACGATCCGGCGAAGATCACCGGCCTCGCCGAGTTTCGCCAGGCGCTGCAGACGCAGGTCGCGACGGTGCGTGGCGAGTGGCAGCGCGGCAAGCGGCACCGACAGGAGCTGGCCGCGGCGCGCGACGCCTGGAAACAGCAGAGGCAGTCGGTCGAGCCGGGCCGGAAGCAGCTCGCGGAGCTGAACCGTCGCATCGGCATGATCGACGGAAACCTCGCCTGGCAACGACTACCGGCCGAGCTGAAAAAGCTGATCGACTTCTTCGACCAGCGCCGCAGCGCGCTGCAGAAGGATCTCGACCTGCATGTGGCGGTCACGGTCGGACGGCCTGCCGATCGGCGCCAGAAGCAACTCGAAAAGGCGATTGCCGCCCTCGAGCAGGCCACCGACACCTACCGTCGCTACCGCCGGCAGGTCCAGCAGGCGCTCCCCCGTCTTCCCCGCCCGCCTTTCGTGCCGGCCGGCGAGACGCTGCCCGCGCACCGAACGAAGCTGGTCACGCAGCGCGCCCAGCTCACCGCACGGCTCAAGCCCGGCGAAGATCGCCTGACCCGGCTCGGCCAGGCCCTGCGCGGCGCCATCGACACCGCCTCGCGCCATGACGATCTCGTCGCCGCCGCGGAGCGCCGCTACTACGAACTGCTCTACCAGCTGCACACCCGCTTCCTGCCTGCGCACATCACCGAGGTGAAGCTGACCGCACCCTTCGACCCCCGCGCGAAGGAGCGGGTCTACTACCGCCCACGCGTCGAGGATCCGGACGCGCTCCGCGCCATCGACGCCAAGATCGCCATGCTCGTCGAGCAGCTGCCGACCGTACGTCGACGCATCGGCGAGGCGCGCCGCGTGTGGGAGAACTGCGAACGCAAGTTCACCGCGGTCACCGATCGCTGGCTGGAGAAG
Source organism: Planctomycetota bacterium (assembly GCA_039182715.1). Taxonomy (GTDB): domain Bacteria; phylum Planctomycetota; class PLA2; order PLA2; family PLA2; genus JBCDBY01. The sequence goes on along the minus strand of JBCDBY010000104.1, from coordinate 1,414 downwards.
AACGACACGTACGAGTGGCTGCTCTACAAGGAGTACACGCTCAACGCGGCAGCCGAGGTCGCCGACGTGTTCATCGGGCTGGCGAGCGATGGGTTCGCGCCGCCCGCCGTCCTCTTCGAGCTCGCATGGCGGACCGGCGAGGCGTTCACGAACGACTTTCGCGTGACGGAGCCGAAGCTCGACGATGCGTTGCTGAACTACCGGCAGAGACTCGCGCGCGAGCTCACGCCGACGCCCGACAACCCGGTGCCGGCCAACGCCGACGACGCGCAGGTCCTGCGCGCGGCCGAGCGACGCCTGCGCGACTCGCGGCGCTACGAGACGCTGGCGGTGACGGCCGAGGACATCATCGACAACCAGGTCGGGGAGTTCTGGAAGGGTGCGGGCGGCAACGCCTTCGGACTGCTGGCGGAGCGGCTGGCCGAGGAAGCGCTCAAGCGTGGCCGCAGGGTCCAGGGCGATCGTCTCCTGCGCGCGATGACGATCGCGGCGTTGCACCCCGATGTGAACTTCGACACGTTCCGGCAGTTCACGGGCACCTCGAAGGCGAAGTTCTTCAAGGATGTCGACCGGGTCATCGCGGGCGGCGTCGCCGACCGGGCCGACACGCTGGTCAAGAAGCTCAAGGACCCCGGCACGTACGGGGACATGGTGAAGGGCTTCGCCATGGCGGCGACGGTCACCGTGGTGAAGGACGCCATCAAGAACGGCATCGGCTACACCGACCAGCGCGCGCGTCTGATGGCCGACATGGCGATTCTCGACATCGAGTGGTTCGCGCGGCGTGCGGAGTACCAGGCCGCCGCCCAGTTCCACCGGCAGTGCATCCAGATGCTGATGGGCTACAAGGCGAAGATCGGCGAGCTCTACGAGAAGCGCGCGAAGATCGCGGAACGCACGCCGAAGCTACGGATCAACCGACCCTTCGCGACGTGGGATCACGTGCACGGCATTCTGCGGTTCAGCCAGCCCGTGCGGGACGTAGCCGTCCGAATCGGAACGGCGTCCGCTTCGACGAGTGTCGCGCGGGACGGCCTGTCGGCCACCTTCCGCGTCGGCGCGCCTCCGTTCGCGACGGGCGAGGTGCCGATCGAGATCCGTGCGCAGCGCAAGGATGTGGACGGCGTCGCGCTCGACGCGGTCGCGCAGTCGGTCGCGCGCTACAGCGGCCCGACGCTGCGCAACCCGAACGCGGGCGGCGCACTCTGGACGGGCCTGGACGCCGGCCCGGACGCAACGCACCGGATCCGCGCCGAGGCGCCTTCGCTCGAGGTGGCCGACGCCGACGCGGCGCGCGGCTACATCCCGGGCGATTACGTCGCACTGCGATTCAAGCTGCCCGGCTCGCTGCCCTACCAGCGGCTCCGTCTGATGGCGGTTCCCATGCAGGAGCCGGTGGAAATCAACATCCCGG
>JBCDBY010000103.1:0-13998 GCA_039182715.1 Planctomycetota bacterium | reverse complement strand
TCGCGGTGGCGATCGCGGTGACTGTCACGGTGGCGCGAGATCCGCTCGCGCCGCTGGAGGGTCTCGATGCCATCACGGTGGCGGGATACACGGTGTCGAACTTCGTAGTGGCCACGGTGCTGGATCGTTTTGTAGCGGGTGACGTAGTGGCCCGGGATGCAGCGGGTCACGTAGTGGGAACGGCGCACGAGGACACGGACGCGGCGACCACAGGGATCACGCTCCCAGCGGTACTTGGCGGGGACGCGGACGCGCTCGTGGCGCTCCGGGATCCACACCTTGTAGGCGACCCGCTCGGTGCGGCCCGGCACCCAGACGCGCTGGGAGTGAACGTGACGGTGACGATGCGCACGGTGCCGGCTGCGATCGCGGTACGAACGGCGATCGCGTTCACGGAGACCGACACCGATGCGAATGCGACCGTCGCTGTCGTAGCCGAACCCGAATCGGATCTTGAGATCGCCGGCGTCGGCCGTCGATGCCATTCCTACGAGCGCAGCGGAGAGGACGAGTGACTTCAACATCGGTTTGCTCCTTTCACTCCTCCCTAGCGCGAGGCGCGTGCCAAAGCGAAAACGGCCTCATGAAGCCGTTTCATTGGTAGTCTCTGTCCGAAAGCGGAGAGCCGTCGCTCTACCCGGAGGTCACATGGGCTTGAACGTCACCTTTCTCGGACACAGTGGTTTCATTCTGGGAAGCGGCGATGCGTCGATCTGCATCGATCCGTTCCTGACCGGGAATCCGCTCGCCCAACACGGCGCTTCGGATGTCTCATCGCGAACCATCGTGCTCACGCACGGGCACGAGGATCACGTCGGCGACGCGTTCGCCATCGCGAAGAACAACGGCGCGACGATCTACGCCGTCCACGAATTGGCAACGTGGGCGGAGTCGGAGGGACTCAACGCGGTCGGCATGAACCCGGGCGGCAAGGTCGCCTTCGACGGCGGTTGGGTCGCGTTCACGCAGGCGTTCCACAGCTCGTCGCACAGCGGTCGCTACATGGGCGTCGCCTGCGGCGTGGTCGTGCACACCGAAGGCACGACCGTCTACCACTGCGGCGACACCGGACTCTTCAGCGACATGAAGCTGATCGGCGAGATCTACCAGCCGGACATCGCCTGCATTCCCATCGGCGACCGCTACACGATGGGGCCCGAGCTGGCGACGAAGGCCGCGGAGTGGATCGGCGCGAAGACCGCCATCCCGATGCACTACAAGACCTTCCCGATCCTCGTGCAGGACGCGACCGGCTTTACCCCCGAGGGCGTCGAAGTCCGAGAGATCGAGCCCGGCGCCAGCGTCGAGATTTAGCGGGATTACGGAGCCGGGTTCAAATCTCCCGCTATCTCGAATAGCGGGAGAATCGAACCCGGCTCAGTAACTGGCGCTAACCGAAGAGCTGGTCGAACCAGTCCTCGTCGACCTGGCGGTAGACTTCCGCGAAGTCCTTGAGGAGCGGGTCCGCCTTGCAGCTGGCGATCAGGCGCCGGTTGAGGCGCAGCGCTTCGGCGAGTTCGCCCTGGGCGCGCATCGGCTTGCCGGCGGCGGCGTAGGCGCGCGCGAGGTAGTAGTGCCACCAGCCCTCGTCCTGCCGCACCTCGGCGGGTAGCCGGGCGCTCGGCTTGAGCAGGGCGAGCGCGCGCGGGGCATCGCCCTGCACCGTGAAGAGGTCGGCGCGCAGGTTGCGCGCGTCGCGGTGCAGCCAGGCGGAATTCTTCCAGGCGAAGTCCGCCGCCACGACGGCGTTGGCCTGGTCCGTCGTCAAGAACCGCAGGTAGATGGCGGCCACCCACTCGAGGTAGACATCGCCGAGCGTCGGCCCGAGCGCCGGGATAGTGCCCTTGGTGAGCGCCTCGTAGATGCGCGCCCGCCCCACGATCCGCTTCGGACTCCAGTGCCCGTCGGCAGGCCGGTAGCCGCGCGCCCGCACACGCTCCGCCGCGCGGAGCCCCTCGGCGGCCGCTTCCGCGTAGCGCCGCTGCGCACCGAGCGCCAGCATGCGCGTCACGCCGGTTTCGCCCTCGAACGGCAGCCGGTCGATGAGCGCACACATCGTCAGCGCAAAGCCGTGCAGCCGCCGCCCGCGCCACGCGTTGTCGCGCCACTCGTCGACCAGACGGAAGAGGTGCTCGACGGAGATCTCCGCCAGCGTGCCCTTCCCCTCCATGTCGGCGATCACGCGGTCGAGCGTCGTCACGACGTCCGGCGCCGGATAGTGGCGCAGCGACTCGACGGCGTGCTGGGTCCAGTCGTACGGCAGCGGCCGCCCCGCCTGCTCGTCGTATCGCTCGCGCTGCAGCTTCGGCTCGAGCGCCAGCGAACAGAAGAACGGCAGCGCGGCCGGGACCTGCCGGTAGGCGAGCGCGCGCATGGCGTACCAGACGAAGAAGTCGCGCCGCGGATCCTCGCGCGGCGGCGAGCCCATCTCGTCCGGCACGTACATCATCACCTCGCGCTCGAGCACCGGCACGAGCACGCCGAGCTCCTTCGGCGTGAGTTGACGCGACGCCGCCTGCAGGATCGGCACGAGCTGCGCCTCGTCGCGCAGCTTGCCGGTCACCGCGTCGGCGAAGAGCGCGCGAATGCTCGCGAGGTCGCGCGTACGCACCATGAGTCGCAGTGCGTCGAGCTTCTGACGCGGCGCGCCGCCCTCCACCATCGTCTCGTCGATCTCGAGCGCGTCCCACGCCGCGAGCAGATCGAGAAACAGACCCGGCTCGACCTCCGGCAGCGCGCCCGCGACGCGCGCGATGCGCTGCAGCCGCTGCGCGTCGGCGCCTTCGAGGAACGGCTTGAGCGGAATCGAGAAGTCGAGCGTGCGCCCGTCGTCCGCGGCCACGCCGAGCGCGCTCAGCGCGGGCAGCCCCGCGTCGAGCATCGCCTTGCGCGCGACCTCGCCGCCGAGCGGCACCATCGCGTCGAGCGCGTCCCACTTGTAGGGCTCCGGCAGCCGCTCGTAGAGCCCCTGCAGCGCCGGTGCATGCTTCGCATCGAGCGTCGGCAAGTGCCGCAGTTCGGTCAGGGCCGCGCGGGACAGGTCGGCGTCTTCCGCCATCGCGTAGGACATCAGCTCGTCCACGAAGCCGCCCGCGCACAGCAGGCGCAACGTCGAGGAGGAAGGCGAGGCGACGAGCGCGAGCCCGCTCAGGTCGCCCTGCTCGATCGCGCCGCGGACGGCGTGCTCACGCAGCCGCGCATCCTGCGTGGCGCGCGCGAATGCGAGCAGCACGGCGACGTCGCGCGTCCCGTCGATGCCCATCCAGACCAGCGCCGGGTCGTCGCTCGCACGCAGCGCGGCGAGGAACGGCTTCTGCTCCTCCGGCGTCAGCAGGCGCAGCGCGCGGGAGAAGGCGCGACGCGGCCGACCCGACTCGGCCACCGCATCGAACATCGGCTGCCGCGCCCCGTTGCGCGCGCTCAACACGAGCGCGTAGGCGAGCTCCTCGTCGCTGGCGGCCTGGGCGATGACGTGCGACGGGTCGACCTTCGCACGCAGCTCCACCAACAGCCGCAGCGCCTCCTTGCGCACGCGCGCCGACTCGTCCTCCAGCGTCGCGCTCAGGAACGCGACGACCTCGCCCGGCGAAAGCGCGCGCGTGGCGAGCTCGACGCGAGCGCGCTGCAGCTTCTCGCCGCGACCCTTCGCCGCATAGAGCCGCGCGCCGCCGCCGACCGCGACGAGCAGTCGCCCGATCAGCCGCGGGTCATGCTCCTTGTGTGCGAGCAGCGTCGTAAGCGGCTCGATGGCCGCGGCGCCGGTCGCAACGATGCCCTCCGCCGCCATCGCCGCCGCGACCTCCTCGTCGTAGAGCAGCGCGACGTAGGCGGCGAACACCGTGTCGTCGAGGTCGGGCTTCAGCGTGCCGGAGCGTAGAGCCTCCGCCCCCGCGCGTGCGAACTCCCACGAGACGCTGCGGTATTCCGCGGACACGGCGCGGTCCATCACCTCGTCGCCCATGTGACGCCGGCGCAACTCGTAGGAGGGCGGTTCCGGCTCCGGCTTCACCACCTCGTAGGCGGGGTTATCGAGCAGCACCAGCAGTCCGACGTAGCGCGCCGCCAGGCGTGCCAGCGAGAGCCGCGCACGGGTGGGCGGACGCAGCGAGGCGCGCACCGTCGGGTCGGGATCGCGCGTCGCCTGCTCGAGCAGCGTCTTCGCCTCGGGCAGGCGCGAGACCGCGTGAAGCAGCAAAACGCGATCCGATGCGTCCGCCTCGTTGAGGCGCTCGACCACCGCCGGCAGCGCCGCCCGGCCGATCAGCGCGAGCGTGCGCACCGACGCCGGCTTCTGCAGCTCGGCGAGCGCCTGCTCGATGCGCGTCGCCTGGGCGGGCGTCGGCGCGGGCGGCGCCGCGCCGTCCGGCAGCGCGTAGAGCGAGCCGGCGAGAAGCAGCGCGAGCACGGCGGTCATTCCCGCATTATCCGCGTCTTCGGCTGCCCGTGCGCTTTTGTGACTTCGGTTTCGTCTCGATCAGCGCGCTGAGGGCAGCCGGAAGGTTGCCGACGATGTCGGTGGCGATCATGCCGTGCTCCCCCACCGCCGCGCAGGCGAGGTCGCCGGCGTGACCATGCAGCGCCACCGCCTGGATGGCGGCGTCGAGCGGGTCAGCGCCCTGCGCGAGGCGCGTCGTGAGCACGCCGGTCAAGACGTCGCCGGAGCCGCCCGTCGCCATGCCGGGGTTGCCGGTCTTGTTGACGTAGTAGCGGTCGGCGTCGGTCACGATGGTCGACGCACCCTTGAGCACGACGATGGCGTGATGCCGGTCGGCCAGCTCCTCGGCGGCGGCGATGCGCCCCTTCGCGTCGCGCGGCACCTCGCGGCCGAGCAGCCGGGACGCCTCGCCGGGGTGCGGCGTGAGCACGCGCGGTCCCTCCAGCTCCGCCAGCAGGTCCTCGTGCGCAGCGAGCACGTTGAGCGCGTCGGCGTCGAGCACCACCGGCGTGGCGAGGCCCTTGAGCAGCTTGCGCAGGAAGGGCGCCACCGTGGTGTCGATGCCGGGGCCGATGCCGAATGCGTCCGCCGTCGCCTCGCGCACCGCCGTGGCGCCCGCCGCGGTGAACACACCCTTGCGCGACGGCAGCGGGAGCGTCATGGCGCACGGCAGATCGGAGGCGACGATCGGCTGGATCACCTCCGGCGTCGCGACCGTCACGAGTCCCGCGCCGGACCGCAGCGCGCCCCAGCCGGCGAGGCGCGCGGCGCCGGACATCGGCAGCGAACCGGCGACGAGCACCATACGCCCGCGGTCGCCCTTGTGCGCATCGCGCTTCAGCAGCTTGATGGCGGGGACCGAATCGATCTTTCTCACAGCACCACCTCGAATCGACCGACCGGGTCGCCCTCGCGGCTCAGGATGTCGCGCGGATACCAGCGCGCGGTGGCCGCGGCCGGCACCAGATCGAGCTCGGACAGCAGCGCCGCCGCGAAGGCGTTGAGCGCGCGCTGCCCACCGTCGTGGATCTTGATCGCGATGCCGGTGCGCTCGTCCGCGACGCCGATCGTCACGACGCCTTCCGCGCCCTCCTTGGAGAGCAGCTTGCCGTTGGTCGCGCGCATGATGACGGTGTCGAAGCGCCGCGGGCCCGCCACCATCTCCGGATGCTTCGCCACGACGTCGCGAATGCGCGCCGCCGCTTCCTGTGACTCTTCGGGCACCAGCTCCGGCGTGGTGTAGCGCGCGATCGCCTTCGCCATGGCCGCGAGCGGCACGGAGAAAGACGGCACCGCGCAGCCGTCCACCCCGATCCCGATCTCGGCCGCCGGCACGTCGGTGAAGAGCGCCACCTGCGCGAGGTTGCGCTGCTGCACGACGTGGTCGGGCTCGGCGTAGCGCGACGGGTCGGCGTCGAGCGCCATCGCCGCGCCGATCATGCCGCTATGCTTCCCGGAGCAGTTGTCCTCGGTGCGGCCCCACGCGTAGCCGGCGCGCACGTAGGACTCGTAGACTTCGCGATCGAGCGGCCGATGCCCGCCGCATCGCAGCAGGTCGGGCGACACACCGATTTTGGCCAGCATGGAGCGCGCGGTGGCGGCGTGCTGCGGGGAGCCGTCGTGGCTGCCGACGACCATCGCCAGCTCCTCGTCGGAGAAGCGGAAGCGATCCGCCGCGCCCGACTGGACGACCGTGAGCGCCTGTAGCGGCTTGGCGGCGGAGCGGTAGTAGTGCGGCGTCTCGACGTCGCCCGCCGCGCGCACGACGGCGCCGTCGCGCCACACGCAATACGAGACTTCATGGCGCGACTCGACCTGCGAGCCGCGCGTGATCCGGACCTCTGCCACGAGCCCCGGATTCTAGCGTTATCGGGCCTGGGGCGGCTCTTCGAGTTTGTGCTGCGACCAAGAGGGAATCTGCACGTTGATGGGGTGCGCCCGAAACCCTGCCCAACTATTCTGCGCCACCGCCTGTGATCCGGCGATCAAGGCCGCACGCCGGTCGGGGTACCGGTAGGCGTACGCGCGCGGCATTTCGAGCACGAGCCGGTTCTGCTCGAGGCGCCAGTGCCACGGCGTCGTGTTCCATTCGGACGCGCGATTGAGCCACGTGCGCGCTTGGGCGCGCGGGATGTGGTCCGGCGGCGACGGGCGGTCGCCCTCGAAGGTCCCGATGATGACGCGATCCACATGGGCGAATCCGAAGTCGGAGGCGCCGTTGACGTGCGTCGCGAGGACCGCCCCGACGAGCCCGGCAGCGAAGAGCAGCCCCCAGAGGGTGCCGCGTCCCGAGCGCGCGAAGAGCGACTGCAGGATGCCGCCGAGAAGCAGCAGTCCGGCGGCCGCCGCGACGATGATCGCGACGGGCGACTGGTAGCCGATCTCGATCGGCACGGCGAACAGGTGCATCACGATCGCGCTGATGGCGAGCAGCATGCCGAGCACGAGCATGCGCGGCATCCGCTTCCGCGGCTTGGCGTCCGGCTCGACCGAGGAGGTCACCATCGACTGCACCGGAATCTGCGACGGCCGCGGGGCGCCCGGCGGAGGCGGCGGCTCCGGCGCGATGGACGAGATGATGTCGTCCTCGACCACGTCGAAGGTGTGGCGCGCCGCCTCGTTCTCGGAGAGCCCGCGGTTGCGCGCGTCGTAGTAGGTGCGGCCGCGGTGGCTGAAGAGCACCCAGAACGAGTAGATCGTGAACGGAATCAGGACGCCGGTGAACGCGGCGATGACCGCGATGACAGCCTGGCTCGTGCGCGCGCTGATCTTGTACTTGCGCAGCTCCTCGCCCGTCTCGCGCAGGTACCAGCCGAGTACGAAACAGAAGAGGAAGCCGAACCCGCCGGTGAACAGGAACGGCACGCGCAGGCTGCCGAAGAGCGCGAGCGCGCCCAGGATGTAGAATACTGTCCCGAGCACCTGGTCGATCGTGGCCAGATTGTCGATGTGGTGCTCGAGCCGCGCGGGCCGGTAGTGCACCGACGAGGTCGGGCGCGACGGCGGCGGCGGCGGAGTCGTGCGCGGCGGCGCGCTGCTCGGCCGCTCCAGCACCGCGGAGACCGCGCTCGCCATGTCGCCCGCATCCTGATAGCGCTCGCCCGGGTCCTTCTCGAGGCTGCGCTCGACGATGCGGTCCATGCGCGTGTCGCACTCCTGCGGGCGCTGACGGCTGGGCAGCGGGAAGCGGCCGATCGGCAGCTCGCCGGTGAGCAATTCGTAGAGGATCACGCCGGTCGCGTAGAGGTCGGCGCGGTGGTCCGCCTCGCGGGCGTGCTCGCGCTGCTCCGGCGCCATGTACTCGTAGGTGCCGAGCACAAGGTTGGTGCGCGTGAGCCGGGAAAGGTCGGGGCCGTCGACCAGCAGCGAGAGACCAAAGTCTGCGACCTTCACGACGTCGCCGCGCGCCAGCAGCACGTTCTCCGGCTTGATGTCGCGATGCACGATGCCCTTGTCGTGGGCGTGCTGCAGCGCCGCGAGCACCGAGCTCACGATGCGGAACGCCTCGGCCGGCGGCAGCTTCCCCTCGCGAATGATCTGCCGCAGGCTCGAGCCCTCGACGTACTCCATCGCGAGGTAGGGCCGCTTGTCCACGTCACCGCGCTCGAGCACGGTGACGATGTTCGGGTGGCTCAGCCGGCTAAGCGCGTCCGCCTCGCGGTGGAAGCGCGTCAGGAACTGGTCGTCCTGCGCCAGCTCCTCGGAAAGCACCTTGATCGCCACGGGGCGGCCGAGGCTGAGCTGCTGCGCCTTGTAGACGGTGCCCATGCCGCCGCGCCCGATGATCTCCTCGATGCGGTAGCCGTCGACCTCACGCCCGATCATCGGGTCGGGTTTCGACTCCGACACCCTCGTCCTCGCGTCCGGATCCATCGTCATCCCTACTCCCTCCCCATCCAGGTTATTCGTCGTTCCTGGGAACGAAGGGATTGCTGTCCAGGCGCCGGACCCAGTCCTCGGGCGCGGGCGCGGTGCGCAACGCGAGCTTCGGATGCAGCGTCTCGAGCGCCATGCCGTAGGCGGCGGCAATCGCCCGCCGCTCGGCCTCCACCACCTGCTCCCAGCTCGAACTGCCGTTCCAGTAGTGGTCGCGCGACGCGTCGACCCACTCGGTCGGGAAGGACACGTAGAGCGAGCGGCCCGAGTTCTTGATCACGGGGAGCGGACCGTCGAAGAGACCCCGGCTGAACGGCAGCGTGGCCGCGAGCCAGGCGCGAAAGTCGGCGCGATTCTGGAACGAAGCCAGCTCGGGGCCGGAGGCTGCTCGCAGCTGCGCGAAACGGATCGAGTACCCCTCGTCGTGCGAGTCCCACACGCGGGTCGCGAACCGGTCCTTGAGCATGCGCGACTCGAGCCACTCCGGCCCGACCTGTGCGCGCTCCACGTACTTCGGTGCGCGCTGACGCGCCACGAAGGAAAGCACGGTCGCGACCTGCGCTCGCTGCTGGGCGCTGAGCCGGCTCCAGCCCAGCTGCCCCACGCGCATCCGGTGGTCGCGGATATCCACGCTATACGCGCCTGTGAAGGCGACGCCGGCCCCTGGCACCATGCGGTCGACGTAGCGCACGACCTTCTTGTCCTCCAGCAGCTCCAGGCCGAACCGAGTGTGCAGCGGCCCCTTAAGGTTCGCGATGTGCAGCATCGGCATGTCCTCGAGCGGTGTCGCGTACGAGACTCCGGCCGGCGCCTCGACGGAGACGCCCGCGGCGAAGAACCAGAACACCGCTACCACGATCGAGACGATCGTCGGGATGGCGAACATCAGCAGCATCGTGCGCAGCCCGCCGAACACCGCCGGGAGGCGGGGCAGCAGGAAGACCGACGCAATCGCGCCGAGGACGAGCCAGAGCACCTCCTCGTCGCGCAGGTTGGTCGATGCGAGCACGATCGTCACCCAGAGCGCGGTGACGGCGAGCGAGAACCAGTAGTTCGGTGGCGTCGGCGGCTGGTGCTGCTGTTTCCTCTGCGTGAACGCGCGCACGACCATGGCGATCACGAGCAGGGCGATCAGGCCGCCGAACAGCACGACCGTGATTGCCAGACCCGGCGCATTGTTGGACAGGCCGCCGCTCCCGTCGCCCGACGGGGACGGGCCCATCTCGTCCACGCCCATGAACAGCGTGAGCATGAACGCAGCCACCGCGATGCCGAGCAGCACCGAAAGGACGGTCGTGACCACGCCTCCCTTCCTCGGCGCCACGCCCGAGACGACGCGCGACTGATCCGGGAAATCCGACGGCCGCGGCTTCGCCGACGGCACGACAATCGGCGGGTTCGTCAGCCGCGCCTCGAACTCCGGGTCGGCCGCGACGATGCGCACCAGCTTGCCTGCCGAGTTGGCCTGCAGCACCGCCGCGATGGCGACGGCGAGCCGCTTGTCGCGCACCGGATCGTCGCCGCGCGCGCCTTCCAGCTCGAGCGTCAGCCGACGGCGCCCCTTGCAGAACGAAACGCCGCCGGGGAAGTGCGGCCAGAGCTGCACGAGGCCGCCCAGCCAGCGCTGCACGCGGATGTCCTCGAGGATGCGCTCCGCCTGGCTCGCGAAGAAGCGCCCCTCGCGTCGCGCGATGGGGAACTCGCGGCCGAAGACGTTGGAGAGCATGCGCTTCCACTTCGGCTCCTCCGACATCGGCTGCTGCTCCTGCAGCATCGGATCGGGAATGGGCGGCGGCTCGGCCAGCCCCGCCGACGAGAGCAGCTGCGACACCGCGGCGCCCATCGACTCCGCGTCGTCCCAGCGGCTGTCGGGCGACTTCTTGAGCGCGCGCTCGACGAGCTGGTCGATGCGCGTATCGCACTCGCGCGGGCGCTTGGCGCTGAGCGGCTCGAAGGCGCCGATCGGCAGCTCGCCCGCGATCATCTCGTAGAGCACGACGCCGGTCGCGTAGAGGTCGCTGCGCGCATCGGCGTCGCGCGCCATCTCGCGCTGCTCGGGCGACATGTACTCGAAGGTGCCGAGCGCGACGAAGGTCTTCGTCAGCCGCGTGCGGTCCTCCCCCTCGAGGTGGCGCGAGAGGCCGAAGTCGGCGACCTTCACGATGCCGCCGGGCGCGACCAGCACGTTCTCCGGCTTGATGTCGCGGTGAATGATGCCCTGGCCGTGCGCGTGCTCGAGCGCACTCAGCACGGCGCGCACCAGCAGCAGCGCCTCGGACGGCGGCAGCGGCCCCTTCGCCATGACGTCGCGCAGCGTGGTGCCGCGCACGTACTCCATGGCGATATACGGCCGGCCGTCGATCTCGCCGCGCTCGAACACCGTCACGATGTTCGGGTGCGACAGACGCGCCAGGATGTCGACCTCGCGCTCGAAGCGGTCGAGGAACTGCCGGTTCTCCAAGACCTCCTCCGGCAGCACCTTGATCGCCACGTCGCGGCCGAGGCTCTGTTGCGTCGCCTTGTAGACCACGCCCATGCCGCCGCGCCCGAGAATCTCGTCGATGCGATATCCGTCCACCACCCGCCCCACCAGGGGGTCGGGCACGGATTCGCTCAACCGTGTCTTCGCCTGATCGTCCACCATCATCAGCCTACCCTCGCGACCGCTTCTCCCACCTCATGTCCGTCGAGGTACAAGAAGCCCTTCCATTCGCCGGGGTAGCGCTGCAGCCGCTCCAATCGCTCCCCTTCCAACCGGATCACCGCTTTGCGCCCCATGGTTTCCACCGGGGGGCGGCTTTTCATGTGCTTGCCGTGGCGCGCGCTCGACCAGACCACCGTCAGCGGGTGGCGGGCGAGCAGCGGCTCGACCTCTTCGTTGAAGCGGACGTTGAGCTCCGCTTCGTCGTCCCCGCGGCCGATGCGGGTCCAGCCGTCGCCGCGCAGGCCGCGCAGCGCCCGGCGCTCGCGGTGGCGGCGGAAGGCGCCACGCACGCTCGCGACGAATCCGAGCAGCAGCGTCAGCGCCGAGGCGGGGACGAGGAAGCGCAGCCAGGCGCGTCGCTCGAGGCGGGCGCGCTGCCACTGCGCGCTCGCCCGGTACGTCTCGTTGAGCGGGCGGAACGAAACCGCGCGCTCGAAGTAGAGCAGGGCGTCGCCCGGGCGGCCGGCCCGGTTCAGCGCCACGCCCTCGTTGTGCAGGGCCTCGGCCGTCACGCGCTCCTGCTCGCCGTCGAGCACCATCACCGGCTGCGGCGCGGCGCCGCGCGCGGGCACGGGTGCGACCGCGAACGCGAACCAGCACCAGAGTGCGATCAGCATGGTGAGGGAGATGGTGAGCAGTGTGCGCATGAGGACCTCCAGAGGGAAAGATGGGGGGTGCGGGGGCACCCCCCGGGTACGGTGACCGGTTAGCGCTCGATCGAGGCAACCGGAGTGGCTTCGTCTTCCTCCTCGTCGTCGCCGAGGCCGTCGCCCAGCACGCTGGCGATGGCGGCGAGACCGCTCTCTTCTTCCGTCTCGACGTCGGCCGGGATGAGACCCTTCGCGCCGTGGGCGCGGCGGCCGTAGAAGTCGAGGCGCTTGTTCTGCTCGGCGATCGTTGCGCGGATGTTCGCGACCTTGTCGCGCGCCTGGTCGAAGGTCGACCGGTCGAAGACGTACTTCGACTCCTCGCGCGTCTGGGCGACCGCCTTGCGCGCCTTGAGGTTCTCGAGCTGCGCCGTCAGGCCCTCGATCTCACCATCCAGGCGGAGCTGCTCCGCCTGCGCGGACTCGATCTCCGACGCCGTCTGACTGCGCTGGATGCGCAGCTGCTCGACGGTGTCCTTGAGGTGCACGAGGACCTCGCGATCGGTGCGGAAGGACTTGGCCCGCAGCACCGCATCGCGGTTGAGCGTCTTGCGCGACACGCGATCGTCGCCGATCAGGTAGATGCGACGCTCCTGCTGGAGCATCGCCTGGCGGCGCTCCAGGACGGTGCGGTCACGCGTCAGCGTGCGCTCCCGGTGGATGACGTCGCGGGCGCGCTCCTCGATCATCGTGTCCAGACGCGCGAGGGCGACCTGGCCGTTGATGATCGATTCGCCGCACTTCTCGGCAAGCTCCTGTGCTTCCGAGATCTGCGCTTCGAGCTCCATCTCCGGGGACATGAGCTGGGAACGCACCTGGGTCCGGGTGCGATCGAACGTGGCGTGCACGGCGTCGAAGCCGATGAAGGCCCCCGCGCACCCCAGGCCGATCGCGACAAGAATCAGCTTTTTCATTTCAGGCTCCTATGGGTTGAACAATTACGAAATCGAAAGACCCCGTCGCCGCAGGGCGCGGGCGTCGCGGCACACCTGCCGCGCGCGGCGCGCGCCTTCGCGCGAGCAGGGAGAAAACACGTTCCACAAGGTGGCGTTGGCCTGCAGGCCGTCGCCCGACTCCATACGCCGGTTGAGCAGCGCGAGGCCGCCCCACACCAGTCCCGCCAGCAGCGCGATGCCGCCGAGCAGGCCGGTAAGCAGCCAGACGACGATCGACACGATGCCGACGCGCTTGGCGAAGGAGCGCACCTCTTCGTTGCGCGCGACCGCTTCGCGGCGGCGACGGCGGAAGGCGCGCACGCGCTCGTCCGACGTCGATGCGCGCTTCGGGCGCGTGCGCAGGCGCTCCCAGGCGCCCTTCGCCTTGTCCACCCACGCGTCCACGTCGAGCAGACGCTCGCCGTCGTCGAAGAGCGCACGCAGCTCGCGCGCCATCTCGCCGGCCTGCGCGTAGCGCCGGCGCGGGCTGGGCGCGAGGCCCCTCTCGAGGATGTCGTCGAGACGCGCATCGAGCTCCGGCTGCTTCTGCGCCGGCAGCTCGAAATGGCCGATCGGCAGCTCGCCGGTCAGCATCTCGTAGAGCACGACCGCCGTGGAGAACAGATCGGCGCGCGCATCGCCCGCGGACGGGTTGGCGCGCTGCTCCGGCGCAAGGTACTCATAGGCGCCGGCGTGCACGTGCGACACCGTTTCGCGCGCCGCCGCCTCGGCGAGACCGAAGTCCGCCACCTTGACCGCGCCGCCCTTCGTGACGATCACGTTCTCGGGGCGCAGGTCGCGGTGCAGCACACCCTTGGCGTGCGCGTAGTCGAGCGCGTCGCAGATCGACGCGGCGATGCGGATCGCCTCGCGCGCCGGCAGCGGGCCCTTGCGCAGGCGGTCGCGCAGCGTCTCGCCGGCCGCCAGCTCGAGCGCCAGGTAGGGGCGCCCCTCGATCTCGCCGCGGTCGAAGACCTGGACGATGTGCGGATGGCTGAGCGACGCCAGCTTGCTCGCTTCGCGGTGGAAGCGGCGCAGCAGGCGCGGGTCGTCGGCGAAGTTCGGCGGCAGCACCTTGAGCGCGACCGCACGCCGCAGGCTGGCCTGCTCGGCGCGGTAGACCGAGCCGATCGCGCCGCGTCCGATAATGGCCTCGATGCGGTACCCATCGACGAGCCGCCCCAGCAGGGGATCGGCCACCGTCGGACGGGTCGCCGGGTCGAAGGTCTCGCCGCACGGGCAGTCGACCGCACGGGCCGAGACGGCGACCGCATGCACGCGGCCGCAGGCCCCGCAGGTCACGTGGAGGGTCAGTTCCGGACTCGTCGCCATGCCCTGTCTAAGGCAACGGGTGTGCCGACCCTCAAGAGAAGAACCTAAGTCGTTATCAAGAATGGACTT
>JBCDBY010000102.1:0-14073 GCA_039182715.1 Planctomycetota bacterium | reverse complement strand
AGACTTTGGCGCCCAAGGTGCCCCCTGACGCCCCCCCCCGCCGGCGATCGGTTGGAGGAGTGGGGCGGCATGTGCTCGCACCGCGTGCGCGTCGAAGCCAAGGGCGACATCGACGCGCAGCTCAAGAAGTGGATGAAGCAGGCGTACGACAAGAGCTAAACTCCGCCCATGCGTTCCCTGGCCGGACTGCTGATCCTCGTCGCCTGTGCTCCGTCGACGCCCGCGCCGGAGCCGGTCGAGCCCACCGAAGAGCAGCGAGAGGGCCGCATCGTCGCGCGCGTCACCGGCTTCCGCAACGGCAACGGGCAGGTGCTGGCGCGTCTCTACCGCGGCAAGGACGGATTCCCGGGCAAGGCCGACAAGGCGTTTCACGCGGCGACGTTCACGATCATCGACGGGAAGGCCACCGTCGTTTTTGACGACGTTCCCTACGGCGAGTACGCCGTCTGGGTCTGCCACGACGAGGACGGTGACGGGAAGCTGGCCACCAACCTGATTGGTATGCCGAAGGAGGGCGCCGACGTGAGCGGGCCGCCGCCTTCGTTTATCCCGAGCTACGACGACGCGCGTTTTCGGCTGGAGTCACCCGAGCACGCCATCGAGATCGCGCTTCGGTACCTCTAGCTGGTATCTCTTATCCGCTACTGCTCGCCGCTCGCGACTCGCAGCAGGAACGCGAGAAACTCCGGGTCGGTGGCGATCTTGAAGACCAGCATCAGCGCCCCGACGTTCCAGGTCGCCAGCACGATGCGCCCGGGCCAGTTCACCTCGGGGTCCCAGAAGAGCAGGTCGAGCGTCGCCATCAGGCAGGCGAAGACGGAGAAGACGAAGAGCGGACCGCCGATCATCGGACTCGCCAGCGCTCCGGTAAACGTCAGCAGGAACGTGAGCGGGGGCAGGAGGTACCAGCCCCACGTGCGCCGCGGTCGCCGCTCCGGCGGAGCCGGAATGGGCGGGAACGGTGCGCCGTCGGCGCCGGCGAACTGCAGCACCGCGCGCACGTCGCGCAGCGGCTCGATCGGGTGCGCGCGCGCGAAACGGACGCCGCGTGCCGCGGACCGCAGCTGCTCCTCTTCGCAGCGCGCGCGAAAACGCTGCTTCGCTTCGCTGGCGCTGCGATGCACGAAGGTCGACCAGGTCTCGTCGTCGGCCTGCGCCTCGGGCGCCCAGCGGAGCGCGTGCATCGGAGCCGCGTCCGCTTCGATGCGCAGGTGAGGCGTGCCGCCGAGATTCGCGAGTCCCTCGGCGCGGGCCGCCTCGATGACCGCAGGGACCTGCGCGAGGTCCCACGTGTGCAGGCCGTCCTCGCCGACCTTGAGGCCGCGTCGAAGTCGTTCCGGAACCGAGATACCCACGACCCTCAGTATAACGCAAGATTGCTTCATACCCCGGCCGAGATGACGCTCGGGGCGATGCGTTCCGGTTCGAACCGCCGGCGGAAGCGCAGGTGTCGTCGCCGCGTGATCTCGACCAGCGGCCGCCACGCGCGTGCGGTCCAGCGCCGTCGGATGAGCAGATGCCAGAAGCGGTTCGAGCGCTTGTAGAGGTAGCACATCGCGAGATAGGCCGGCACCGCGCGCACGTCCCGCGGGCGGCGCCGCCAGATCGACGCGTGCGAGAAGAGCTGGTCGTAGCACCAGGCGTAGCCCTCCTCGAGCTGCTCGACCGTCATGTTCTTTGGGCGAAAGACGACGTGCGACGTGTCGTAGCGCGACCAGTCGCGGTGCAGGATGCGCCCCTCGCGCTCCATCTGCCGGAAGAGCGGCGTGCGCGGGTAGGGCGTGAGGATGTGGAAGGTCGCGCACTCCAGCCGCTGCTCCTCGATCCACGCCACGGTGCGCGCGAAGACGTCGGGCCCGTCCTCGTCGAACCCGAGCACGAAGCTGCCGTTGACCTGGATGCCGTGCTCGTGCAGCAGCGCCACCCGCCGCGCGTAGTCCTCCACACGCGGCGTCTTCTTGCGCGCCGCTTCCAGGTTGGCGTCGGAGAGCGTTTCGAGGCCGACGAAGACACCGGTGCAGCCCGAGCGCGCCATCGCGCGCACGAGCGCCGGATCGTCCGTGACGTCGATGGTGACCGCCGCGCTCCAGATGATCTCCAGCGGTTCGAGCGCAGCGCACAGCCGGAACAGGTAATCCGGTTTCGAGCCGAGGTTGTTGTCGACGAAGACGACGTAGGGCTGCCGGTCGGCGCGAATTTCGGCGGCGACCTGCGACGGGTCGCGCATGTGATACGGCACGTGCAGTCCTTCGGTCGCGAGATAACAGAACCCGCACCGGTTGTGGCAGCCGCGCGTCGCGATCATGCTCGTCGTCGTGAGGAAGCAGTCGGGGTCGAGAATGCGGCGGCACGGCGCGGGGTCGTCGCGATAGGGACGGCGATAGCTGCCGCGGTAGACCGGCTGCAGCGCACGCCGCTCCACGTCGCGCAGGATCTCCGGCCAGAGCTGCACGCCTTCGCCGATCGCGATCGCGTCGGCGTGCGGCGCGACTTCCTCCGGGTTGCTCGTCGCGTGCAGTCCACCGAGCACGACGATGGCCCCGCGCGCGCGATACCAGCGCGCGAGCTCGTAGGCGCGCTCGGCGAAGGTGAGGTGCACCGTGATGCCGACCACCTCCGGGACCGGGTCGCACGGCGGCGGGCCCTGCAGCAGGTTTTCGTCCCAGTACTCGACCGTCCACGGCTCCGGCGTCGCGCCCGCGATGCTGGTGAGCGCGAGGCTGGGCGTGAGCACGTGCTTGCCGAAGCTCGCGTGCGGGTCCTTGGGATAGAACGGATTGACGAGCAGCGCGTGGCGGCGCCGGAGCGCGGACGGCTGGTGGTGCGGGTCGAGAGGCGGCGCCTCGGTCATGTCGCGCGGCAGGAAACGCTTCACGGCATGCGCTCCAGCGCACGGCGTACGAGGGCGAGATCGCGCGGCCGGGCGACGATGCCGACGGTACCGCGCCCCCGCAGCCAGTCCGGGCGCAGTTCGTCGGGTTGATCGACGCGCAGCCGAGGCTTGCGCGCGCTCCACGCGGGGCCGGACGTGCCGACGAGGATGACGATTTCGATCGAGGCGCGCAGAGCGGCGCGGGCCACGCGCGCTTCCGACGTCGCGCCGCCGGCGAGGTGATGGGGTTCGAGAATGCGCATGGAAACTTTGTATCGCAAAGTATGGGGCCAAAAAAAGGGCCAAAAAGAGGGCCAAAAAAAGGGAGCGGCTATCCCGGCGCAAGGCCGGGACGTCCGTCGGGATCGGGCTGGGCGTCCCGCACGACGCGCTCGAGCTCCGCCAGGTAGGCGTCGAACTGCGCGCGTCCGTCCGGCGTCAGGCGGCAGAGCGTCGCGCGTGAACGCTTCCACGTCTCCGCGAGGCCCGCCTCCTTGAGGACCTGCAGATGGCGCGCAAGGTTGCCGTCGGTCAGCGCGCATAGCTCCTTCAGGTCGGGGAAGAGCAGACCGTCGGGATGCGCGGCGAGTGCGGTCAGGATCGATAGCCGCGCCCGTTCATGCATGACGCGCGCGAGTCCCTCGTAGGCGTAGCGTCCCGACTCATCCATGGCTTCGGTCCAGCAGCCAGGCGGCGACGAGCTGGCCGCCGGCGAAGGGGACCGCCATGGCGAGCGCCGTCGTCGAGCCGAGCACGAGCAAGCCGGACGTGAGGAAGAAGAGCGCGACGAGAATCGTGCCGCGCGGCAGCAGCCGCAGCGACGCGAAGAGGGCGAGTGCGTAGAAGATCTGCCACAGTCCCGGCAAGAGCTCCGGTGCGCGGTCGAAGAGCGCCACCGTGACGAGCGCGCCGGCGAGCACCGGCCAGGCGAGGCAGCGCAGCGCTTCCCGCGTGCGGGGCGACGGACGCCGCAGCATCGAGGCGCCGATCACGGCGGCGGACGCGACGGCGCAGGCGATCCAGAGCGCGAGCACCGCGTGCAGCGGCGGGTTGGCCACGACTTGCAGCCATCCGGTGCCGGCCGCCAGCGCCGAGGTGACGGCGGTCGGGCCGGCGCGATAGCCGCGGTAGACGCGCGCCCGCTCGAGGTCGCTGCGAATCTCGCGAATCTGGTCGAGGGCGTGGTCGAGTTCCCGCATGCTTTGCACCACAAAGTATCGGCGGGAGCACCCGCGTCAACCGCGCGCCCGGATTATTTCTTCAGCTCGCGCTCCCACGCCTCGAAGCCGAAGCGGTAGACGTCGGGTCGGAACTTCGTCCAGGTCCCCATGCTTTCGGGGATGACGTAGCTCTTCCACGCCTCCGCCGCGGGCGTGCCCGCCTCGATCGCCTTGCGCGCCGCCGCCTCGACGTGGTCGAGCAGCTCCATGTAGCGCTTGAGCCCCTTGGCGTCGGTCACCGGTCCGTGGCCCGGCACGTACATGTCGAACTTCTCCTCGTACAGCTGGCCGACCTGCTTGCGCAGCACCGTCGGCGTCGCGTGGCCGTAGAAGGGGAAGAGCCCGTTGAAGAAGAGGTCGCCGCAGAAGACCACGCGCGGGTCGTCCATCTCGATCGTCACGTCGCTCGGCGTATGGCCGCGACGGGTGACCAGCCGGACGGAGCGACCGCCGAGGTCGACGGTCACCGGCTGCGCGTCGTTCGCGAGGACCGCGTCGGGCGCGCGCAGCGGGTTGGCGCGCACCATGCCGCCTTCGGTCGGCTCGACCTTCGTGTTGACCTCGATCACCAGCTCGCGCGTCTTTGCCGTCGAGATGATCGCCGGACTCTCCGCGCCGCGCTGGTAGCCGGCGAGGCCGTTCGAGTGGTCGGGATGGAAGTGCGTCAGCACGACGTGCGTCGGGTACTTGCCCGCGTACTCCTTGGCCGCTTCCGCTTGCCACGCCGCACCTTTGGTCGTGTTGAACCCCTCGATGACGACGACGCGCTCCTTGCCGGCGATGATGCCGCCGTTGGAGAACGTCGTCGGATCGACGCCGCCACCCGGCTTGAAGGGCGTGGAGATATTGGCGTACAGCCCGTCCGAGAGCCTCTCGATGTAGCTCCACGACTCCTTCGCGACGCGCTTGCGCGCGGACGCCTCCTGCGCGAAGGCCTGCTTGGCGCCGAGAACGGCGGCGCCCCAGGCGAAGGCGAGGTAGCCGGAGCAGGAGAGACCGAGGAAGTTCCGGCGGGAGCAGCAGGGCGAAGTCATGGTGTGATCCTATACGCCGGGCAGCTCGGGGATTCCGGTAGGCTGCGCGCAATGTCGAAGGGGGCGCGCATCGCGATCGCGATCTGGCTGGGTTTCCAGCTCGTCGTGCCCTTTCTGCTGAAGTTCGACGTGCCGCACTTCCGGCACCGGACCACGCGCAACTCGTGGGGCATGTTCGGCACGTTCGATCCGCACGGCGAACTCACCGTGCGCCGCGACGGCGAGCCGCTGCCGGCGTTCGGGCGGTTCTGGCGAAACGTACGACCCGACGGCTGGGCCGCGGTCACGCCGCACTACCTGAGCGTCGAGGAGTTCGAGCAGCGCCTCGCCGGGTACGCGCGCGCACTCGGCACGCCGGCCGCGCCGGTGACCGTGGAGATGCGCTGGATCCATCCGGCCGGCCGCGTGTGGACGGAGCGATGGCCGGACGACTAGCGGCATTCCGTTTCTTTCTCGCGCTGACGACGCTGCGCGGCGCGCCCGGCATGCACAAGGCGACGCGGGTCTATCTCGACGAGCCGGCGCCGCAGCCGGTCGCGGACTGGATTCCGGCGCTGCCGGTCTGGTTCGCGGGGCTCGTCGGTCTCGGCGCCCTGTTCATGCTCGTCGGTCGCTTCGCGCGCGTGGCCGCCGCCGCGCTGGTGCTGCTCTTCGCCTGGTTTCTCGCCGCGGACATCGCCAACTACGGCAACAACCGCTACTTCCATCTCGTCCTGCTGATTCCGCTGGTCTTTCTGCCGTCGACCCCGATCGAGCGCCTCTGCAACCCGCGGCTCGAACCCGCCCCGGCGCCCGTCGAGATCTATTGGTGGATCCGGGTGCAGGCCGCGATCGCGATGCTCTACGCGGCGGTCGACAAGGTCACGTCGCCGGACTGGCCGGCGAAGCTGGTCGCGACGTACGACGGGGGCGACCGTCTGCAGTGGCTCTCTTTCGTCGAGCGCGGCCATGCGGCGTTCGTGGCGTCGTTCCCGCACGTCGCGATGGCGCTCGTGGTCGCGGTCGAGTTCGCTCTCGGCATCGGCCTGCTGCTGCGCCGGGGCGAGCGGTTCACGGCGCTGCTCGGGCTTGCGTTCTGCATGCATCTGCTCGTGCTTCTCGATCCCGGCATGTTCTCGTGGGACATGGCGGCGGTCTTCTGCCTGCTGCTGCCGGCGGGGACGCGCGACCTGCCCGCCCGCAAGCCGATCAGCCTGGCGCTCGACTGGTATCGACGGCTCCGGTTCGACGCCGATGCGCGCACGCCGGCCCTGCTCGTGCTGCTGCGCCTGCCGGTCGCGCTCTATCTGCTGTTCTTCTTCGTGGAGCGCTCCTGGTATCCGCTGGGCGCCGACGGCGATCGCGTGCTGGTGCTGGCCGGATTCCTGATCGTGGCTGCCCTCTTCCTTCGCCGTCGCGTAAACTGACGCGCAGTGCGGAAGCTCCGCTGGTTCCTCTTCACGCTCGCGCTCGGCGCGCTTCAGCTGCCGATGGCGTGGTGCGACACGATCGGCTTGCACGCCGAGATCGAGTTCGTCGCGCATCACCATCACGGGGACCATCACGGGCACCATCACCCTCACCATGAGGGCTGTGGTCATGAGCATGAGGAGCCCGCGAGCGATCACGTCGAGGTGGAGCTGGTGGTCGTTCCGGCCGGCGCCTTCGCGGCGATGCCGCCCGCGACGATGATGCCGGTGGTGGCTTGCGCCGCCCCGCTGCCGACGTCGCAAGCACGCATGGAGCGGGAGGTGGCCCCCGAGCCACCGGAACCCCCGCGCCGCTCCTCCGTGCAGCTCCTGTAGCGACCCGATCGTTCCCCGGTCGCGGTTTCGTTGCAGGAGTTTTCTATGTCGACACGTTCCCGCTGGTGGCCGTTGGCGTTGCTGCTCGGCTGTCAGTCCTATCAGGCTCAACCTCTCGTCCCCGAGGAGATCCTCGCCGACGTGGTGGAGGAGCGCCGCGCCGCCGCCGAGCGTCCCGCCGTCACGCTGGACGATGCGACGATCTGGATGCGGCGCTACAACCCGCGCATTCGCGACGCCCAGGCCTCGTTCGAGACGGCGCAGGGCGTCGCGGATACGCCCACGCCGCTTCCCAACCCGACGCTCGGTCTCGTGCCGATCTTCACCGACGTCGCGTCGCTGGGCGGGAATCGATGGGGCGGCGACGTCGCGCTCGGCTGGACCTTCCTGCTCGCCAACAAGCGCAAGCTGACCGATGACCTCAACGCCGTGCGCGCCGATGCCGCGCGCGTCGAGCTTGGCGCGGTCGAGCGCGAGGAGTTCCTCGAGCTGCGTGACGAGTACATCGCGCTCGCCATGGCGGATCGTCTCGTCGATGCACAGCGCCGCGTCCGCGACGTCGCCGGTCGCTCGCGCACCGCGATCCGCCGCGCGGTCGACGCCGGCTCGGCGACCGTGCTCGATCTCGCGCAGTTCGACCTCGAGTACGAGCGCATCGTCGTCGCCGGCGTCGAGGTCGAGGAGCGCGAGCGCGCCGCGCGCTTCGTGCTGGCGGCGCGCGCCGGCGTGGAAGCGGGCGGCTTCGCGGCGCCCGCCTTCCCCGCGCTTCCGGACGACGTGCCGGAACTCGACGAGCTGCGTGACCGCATGCTGCGCGACCACCCCGGGCTCGCACGCCTGCGGGCCGCGTACGCGGTGGCCGAGAAGGAGCTGCGCCTCGAGGTGGCGCGGCAGTATCCCGACCTCGAGATCGGCGGGCTCTACCAGCGCGACGAGGGCGACAACAAGTACGGCCTCGGCATTGGCATCGAGCTGCCGTTCTTCGACCGGAACCAGCCGGGCATCGCGCGCGCGACCCGTTATCGCGACGAGGTCCGGACCAACTTCCGCAGCGAGGTGCGGCGCAACCTCGTGCGGATCGAGGAGTGGCGCATGCGCCTCGAGCTGCGGCGCCAGCGTCTGCGGGCGATGCGCGACACCGTGCGACCGCAGGCGGAGCGCACGGGCCAGCTCGCCAACGCCGGCCTCGGCGCCGGCGCGGCCGACCCGCTCGTGCTGCTCACCGTGCTGCGACGCAGCGTCGAGTTCGTCCTCGAGCTGCTCGAGGCGGAGGCGGAAGTGTACGAGGCGTGGACCCAACTGGAGCGCGCGTGCGGATCGCCGCTGCTGCTCTTCCCGACCGAGAAGGAGCCGTCATGAATCGACCTCTCGTCACCATTCTCTTCGCATCGTTCCTCGTCGCGTTCGGCGTCCTGGCCGGCTGGTTCGGCGCGCGTCAGTCGGTGCAGGAAGAAGCGGCGGGTACCGACGATGCGCCGCCGGAGCTCTCCGACCGCACGCTCGCCAATCTCGGCGTCACCGTGGGACCGGCCGAGCTGTCCGCGTTCGTGCGCACCGTGCAGGTGCAGGCGACCGTGCAGGACGCGCCCAACAACGAGGAGCCGCTGGTCGCGTTGCTGGGCGGCGTCGTGACGAAGCTGCACACGCGATCCGGTGCCATCGTGCGCACCGGGGACCCGATCGTCAGCATCGCGCGCGCCCCGATCCCGCGGCCCGAGCTGAAACTGATTGCCGACATCGTGGCGCCGGTCGGCGATGAACTCCAGGACGCGGCGCGCCGGCTGCAGCAGGCCGAGGCGGAAGCACGCATCGCCCGTCGCGAGCGTGACCGCCTGCGCGCGTTCGCGGAGCCGGAGGGCGCGCCGCCGGTCATCGCGAAAAAGGAGCTGATCCAGCAGCGCTACGAGGTCGAACGCAAGGAGCAGGCGGTGCGCGGCGTCGAGGCGGAGCTGACCTTCTTCGGACTCTCCGCCTCGGAGATCGCGGCGGTCCGCGGCGGCGCCGTCCCCCCGCCCGGCGTCGCGCTGTGGCGTCGCGCGCTCACGCGCAACGGCCTGTGGGGCGAGCGGGAGGATGCGCTGTTGGCGGCGCTGCCCGGAAAGCTGCGCGGTCGACCCTGGACGACCGCCGTCATCGGCGAGCTGAGCGCCGCCGGCCTGCTGACCGATGCGGTCGTCACCGCGGTCCGCGAGGAGCCGAAGCTGGCGAGGCGGTTCATCGACGCCGCCGCCCTGTTGCTGCGCGGGCACTCGCCCGACCACGTGCTCATGCTGGCGCGCACCGGCACGCTCGATCCGACGACGACGCTCGTCGCGCCCGAAGGCGACTGGGACGTGGCCGAGATGCCGGTCGATCCGGGGGAGCGCGTCGAAGCGGGTCGGCCGGTCGCGCTGCTTTACGACGCGCGCTCCATGTGGCTGCGGCTCGAGCCGATCGGCCGCGAGATCGGACCGGTCACGCAGGCGTTCGAACGCGGTGTGCCGCTCCGGGCGCGCCCGCTCGTCGAGGGTTCCGGACCCGCGCTCGAGAGCGTGCGCATCGATCGTCTCGCGACGCGCGCGGCGGAGCACGAGCGGGGGGCGCGCGCATTCGCGATCGTGCCGAACGGGGCGCTGCCGCATCCCGACGGCACGACGCGCACGTGGCAGCTGCGCGTGGGGCTGCGCTATCTGCTGGAGGTCCCGATCGCCGAGCCGGTGCGCAGCTTCGTGCTGCCGGCAGGCGCGTTGACGACCGAGGGCTCGCGGCAGCTCGTCTACGTGCGCGACGGCAAGACGTTTCGCGACGTGGAGGTGCTCGTGACCTACGTCGACGACCAGATCGCGGTCATCGCGAACGACGGTTCGCTCTTCGAGGGCGATCCCGTCGCGCGGAGCGGTGCGTTCGCGCTCGGTCTCGCGCTGCAGGAAGACACCGGGGCCGCGGGCCACGCGCATCACGGACACAGCCACTAGCCCATGCTCAACCAGCTCATCGCCTTTTCCCTCCGCAACCGCGTCATCGTGGTCGTGCTCGCGCTCGTCGTGGCGGTCGGGGGCACGCTCGGCGCGCTGCGGCTGCCGATCGACGTGTTGCCCGACCTCAACCGGCCGACGGTGACCGTCCTGACGGAAGCGCACGGTCTCGTACCCGAGGACGTGGAGCAGCTCATTACGCGATTCATCGAGCAGTCGATGAACGGTGCGACCGGCGTGGCGCGGGTGCGCTCGACGTCGGCGCTCGGTCTCAGCGTCGTCTTCGTCGAGTTCGACTGGGAGACCGACATCTACCGCAACCGGCAGATCGTGCAGGAGAAGCTCCAGCTGGCGCGCGCGCAGCTGCCGCCCGGCGTCGAGCCGCAGCTGGCGCCGATCAGCTCGATCATGGGGCAGGTGCAGTTCGTCGGGATTCGCAGCCGGACCGGAGAGACCGACCCGACCGACATGCGCGCCTTCGTGGACCAGTCGCTTCGCCTGCGGCTGCTATCGCTCTCGGGCGTGGCGCAGGTCGTCACTATCGGAGGCGCGGCGCGACAGCTGCAGGTCATGGCCGACGCGTCGCAGCTGCGCGCGTACGACGTGGGGCTGCCGGAGCTGGCCGACGCGGTGCGCGACGCCAACCGTGCCGGCTCCGGCGGGTTTCTCAACATCGGTCCGAAAGGCCCGCTGGTCACCGTCACGGGCCTGCTGCGGACCAAGGAGGATCTCGCCGCCGCGGTGGTGCGGGACGATCCGGTACGGCCCGTCCGGATCGGCGATGTCGCGCGCGTCGAGTTCGGCCCGGCCGCGATCCGGGCCGGCGACGCCGGCGTGAACGGAAGCCCCGGCGTCATCGCCGTGATCTTCAAGCAGCCCGACACCGACACGATCGATCTCGCCGAGCGCGTGGAGGAGGAGCTGCGCGCGCTTGCGCCGTCCATGCCGGCCGATCTCGAGGTGCTGCCCGGCATCTATCGGCAGGCGGACTTCATCCGGCGCGCGATCGACAACGTGACCGAAGCGGTGCGCGACGGCTCGATCCTCGTGGTGCTGGTGCTCTTCGCGTTTCTGCTCAACTTTCGCACGACGGCGATCACGCTGACCGCGATTCCGCTTTCGATCGCGAGCACGGCGCTGGTGTTCCAGGCGTTCGGCGTTTCGATCAACACCATGACGCTGGGCGGTTTGGCGGTGGCGATCGGCGCGCTCGTGGATGACGCGATCGTCGACGTCGAGAACGTCTATCGCCGGCTCCGGCAGGACGGCGGGCGCACGCACCCGCTGCAGGTCATCTACGCCGCCTCGAGTG
The DNA here is from genome assembly GCA_039182715.1 of Planctomycetota bacterium. Taxonomy (GTDB): domain Bacteria; phylum Planctomycetota; class PLA2; order PLA2; family PLA2; genus JBCDBY01. The sequence goes on along the minus strand of JBCDBY010000102.1, from coordinate 2,897 downwards.
AAGTGCGCAAACCGATCCTGATCGGCACGCTGGTCGTCGCGGCGGTCTACCTGCCGCTGTTCGCGCTGTCGGGCGTCGAGGGGCGGCTGTTCGCGCCGATCGGCGTCGCCTACATCGTCAGTATCCTCGCTTCGCTGCTCGTCTCGCTCACGGTCACGCCGGTTCTCTGCTCGTGGCTGCTGCCGGCGTCGAAAGCGGTCACGCGCAACGAGGACGGTTGGCTCGTGCGCCGGCTGAAGTCCCGCGCGGGGCGACTCATCGGATTCAGCCTCGATTACCCGGTGCCGATCGGGTGCGTCGTGGCGGCTCTCGTGGTGGGCGGCATTTTCGTGTTGTCGACGCGCGGGACCGAGTTCCTGCCGCCCTTCAACGAGGGCTCCGCGCAGATCAACCTCGCGCTGCCGCCGGGCACCAGCCTGGAGACGTCCGACGCCTTCGGCCGGCGCATGGAGCAGGTCGTGCTGGAGGTGGACGGCATTCGAACGGCGGGCCGACGCAGCGGACGCGCGGAGGGCGACGAGCACGCCGCGGGCGTGAACTTCTCCGAGATGATCGTCTCGTTCGACCCGGACTCGCCGCGATCCCGCGAGGAGATTCTCGCGGACGTGCGCGCGCGTCTGGCGGAAGTGTTCCCGGGTGTCGCGACGTCGGTCGAGCAGCCGCTCGCGCACCTGCTTTCGCATCTGCTCTCCGGCGTGTATGCCCAGGTGGCGGTCAAGATCTTCGGCGACGACCTGGCGACGCTGCGGCGCGTCGGCAAGCGGGTGGAGTCGGCGCTGGCACCGATCGACGGCGTCGTGGACCTGAACCTCGAGCAGCAGGTGCTCGTCGAGCAGGTCCAGGTCGACCCGAAGCGCGACGCGCTGGCGCGCCAGGGCATGACGGTGCGCGAATTGACCGAGACGGTCGAGCTCGCGCTCGAGGGCGAGGAGATCTCGCGCCTGGTGCTCGGGTCCTACTCCTATCCGATCGTGCTTCGCCTGGAGGCGAAGGATCGCAAGGATCTGCCCGCGCTGGCGGGACTGGTCGTGCGCAACGACGCCGGGCGCGCGCTGCGTCTCGAGGATGTGGCGCACGTGGGTCTTTCCCGGACGCCCAACAACATCGGGCGCGAGAACGTGTCGCGGCGCATCGTCGTGCAGCACAACGTGCAGGGGCGCCCGCTGGGCGACGTCGTGGCCGACGTGGAGCGGGCGCTGGACCGTGTGCGTGCCGACCTGCCGGCGGGCTACTCCATTCGCGTGAGCGGACAGTTCGAGGCGCAGGCGGAGGCGTCGCGCCTCATCCTGTCGCTCTCGCTGCTGTCGCTGGCGGCCATGTTCCTGCTGGTCTATCTGCACTTCGACTCCGCGAATCTCGCGCTGCAAACGCTGTCGAGCATTCCGATGGCGCTCATCGGCGCGGTCGCCTTCGTCCTGGCGACCGGCCAGTCGGTGTCCGTCGCGACGCTCGTCGGGCTCATCTCGCTCGGCGGCATCGCGGCGCGCAACAGCATCCTGCTGCTCGACCACTACCTGCACCTGATGCGGGAGGAGGGCGAGTCGTTTTCGCGCGCGATGATCGTGCGCGCGGGGCAGGAGCGCATGGTGCCGGTGCTGATGACCGCGCTGACGAGCGGCATCGCGCTGGTGCCGCTGGTTCTCGCGCCGGATCAGCCGGGGCGCGAGCTGCTCTATCCGGTCGCCAGCGTGATCATCGGCGGCCTCTTCACCGCGACGCTGCTGGACGTCCTTCTGACGCCCGGTCTCTTCTGGCTCTTCGGCCGCAGGGCCGCCGAGAAACACCTTTCCCGGGACAATCCCGAGACCACGGAGGAATTCGCATGACCCGACTCATGACGGCTCTACTCGCCGCGACGTTGCTCGCCTGCGGAGACCACGGCCACGGACACGACCATGGCCACGGCTCGCACGATCACCACCACGACCCCAAGCACGGCGGGCACCTGACCGAGCTCGGCGCGCACGAGGGCTTTCTCGAGACGAAACTCGACCACGCGGCCGGCACGCTGACGATCTGGATCTATCTTGGCGAGGAGATGATCGACACGCAGCCGGCGCGCGAGCCCGTACTCAACCTCAAGACGAAGGACGGCCCGAAGTCGCTGACGGCGAAGCGGGAGGGCGACCATTGGGTCTTCCGCGATGACGCGCTGAAGAGCGATCCGGAGGAGGCGCGCTTCCGCATCGTCGCGGGCGGCAAGACCTACACGCCGGAGCTCGTGCACCACCACGAATGAAACTGACCCGGAGACGACTGCTCGGGATGGCGGCGGGGTCGGGCGCGCTCGCGCTCGGCTACGCCGTCGGGATCGAGCCGGTCTGGCTGCGCACGGTGGAGCACGTCGTCCCGGTGCGCGGGCTCGACCCGCGGCTGGCCGGCTTCCGCATCGCGCAGCTCTCCGATCTGCATGCCGGCAGCCGCGTACCGGAGGAGTATCTGTTGCGCGCCGGGCAGCGGGCGATGGAGCTGGGCGCCGACGCGATCGTGTTCACGGGGGACTTCGTGCACCGCGGGCATGCGAAGGACGGCGTGCGCACAATCGCGAAGCTGGTGCAGGCGCTCGAGGCGCCGCAGGGCGTCTACGCGGTCCTCGGCAATCACGACTACGGCGTGTACCGCCCCCGCGGTGGGGCGAGCTCTCTCCAGGCCGATGCACTGGGGGAGGCGCTGGAAAGCGGCGGCGTGCGCCTGCTGCGCAACGAGTCGGTGCGCGTCGAGCGCGCGGGCGCCGAGCTGACGATCGGCGGCTACGACGACCTCTGGTCGGGCCGCTTCGACCCCGAGGCGATCGCGCCGCCGACCGTCGCGCTCAGCCACAACCCCGACACCGCCCCGGACCTCGCCGCGAACGGCATCCCCCTCATCCTCAGCGGCCACACCCACGGCGGCCAGGT
>JBCDBY010000101.1:0-14073 GCA_039182715.1 Planctomycetota bacterium | reverse complement strand
GGCAGAATCCAGCGTACAGGATTTGGTTGGGGTGTGGGGCCAGGAGCCAGGGGCAGGACGGACGCATCCGCTACGCGGACGCTTGTCGCATTCGTCCGTCGCTTCGGCTCGCTCTCATCAAGCTTCGGGGTCGAAGAGCTCCAACCGCGTCAGCGGTTGGGCCATGAACAAGAGCTCCAACGCCGTCAGGCGTTGGGCCATGAACACTGAAACGCCCCGGGTCGGTGTGGTTGTGGGAAGAGGGGAAAACAGCGTGCTGCTCCGGTTGGAGCATTGGCTGAGGGGTGACCCGGGGCGAAATTTTCAATTCGTGTTCGATGCTTCCGCATCGATGAAGCATCAATTTAGATGCCCGGCAAACGAATGGCGTCGCTGCCCGATTTGCAGGAACTTCTTACGGTGCAATACACCGATCGTCGCTACAGGCCGCGCCGATCCTGCAGGCGCATGCGCTTGAGCTTGTTGTAGACCGTCTTCTCGCAGACGCCGAGCGAGCGCGCGGCGGCTGCCTTGTTGCCGCCGACCGCATCCAGCGTGTCGAGCAGCGCCCAGCGTTCAATCTGTTCCATGGTGTAGCCGGCCAGCTTCGGCCGCTCCGGCGTCTCGACCGGGGCGTCCTGGAGCTGGATCAGGTCGATGTCGATCATGCCGGCGCGGCTGAATGCGGCCGCCCGCGCCAGCACGTTCTCTAGTTCGCGCAGATTGCCCGGCCAGTTGTGGTGGAGCAGACGATTTTGTGCCGCGCGCGTCAGCCGGTAATGACCGCCGAGGCGGGTCAGGAACCGCTCGACCAGCTCCGGCAGGTCCTCGCGCCGTTCCGCCAGCCGCGGCACGTCGATGCGCAGGACGTTGAGGCGCAGGAACAGGTCCTCGCGGAACCGGCCCAGCTTCACCAGCTCCTGCAGGTCGACGCGCGTCGTCGCGACGATGCGGGTGTCGAGGCGATGGATGTCGCCCGCCCGGAACAAAACCCGCTCCTGGAGCAGGTGCACCAAGCGTCGCTGCAGGTCGAGCGGCATCTCCTCGACCTCTTCGAGGAGCAGCGTGCCGCCGCGCGCCGGCCGGCCCTTGTCGCCGAACAGCTGCGCCTCCATCCGCTCGCGCGGCAGTTCCGCGCACGGAATCACCACCAGCGGCCCACCAGCACGGGGGCCGAGTTCGTGAATCAGGCGGCCCATCGCCGAGCGGCCGGTGCCGGCGGCGCCCGCGATGAGGACGTTGGCGTCGAGTTCCGCCGCCCGCTCCAGCTGATGCGCCAGCTCGCGCATGACGGCGGAGCGGGCCACGAAGTCGGACGGCGTGCGAAGGGAGGGTTCGGATTCGAACTGGATCACACGGCACCGTTCGGGCCGTCGCCCGGCGCACTTTGAAAAACTTCCCGGCTTCGCCCGAAATCCGCTCCGTGGGCTACAAAGGAGGGGTGCGGATCGGGTGGATGCTGCTGTTTCTGGGGGCCATCGCCGCCGCCGAAGAGACGGTCGCCGTCTCCGGGCGCGTGGAGATGCCCGCCGTCTTCGAGGAGCTCGGCGTGGGCTGGGTCAATCTGCACGCCCGCAGCAGCGTCGGCGGCCGCACCCGGATCTTCACCCGCGACACCTTCCGGATCCAGGTCGACCTCGCACGCGGGGGCCGCTACCGATTCCGATTCCACTCGATCATGCTGACCGGCGCGGCGCGCATCCGCGTGCCCCGTGACCTTGTCTCGATCGAGCCGGAGTGGTTCGAGGTACCGCCGGAGGGACCGGTCCCCGATCTGGTCCTGCGCGTCGTCCTGAAACGCGGCACGCACGCCGTCCGGGTACGGGCGCGCACGCGGAGCGGCAAGCCGGTGCCGGGCGCGCGCGTTCTGCTCTACGCCGATCCGGGTCGCAAGCGGCGCTGGACGCCGTACGGCTTTGCCGAAACCAACGTGAAGGGCGAGGTGCTTTTCGATCGACTGCCCGCCGGCAAGTTCGTGCTCGACATGCGTTCCACCGGCTCCTTCGCGCGCCAGAACGTCGTCCGGAAGAAGAGCCGCGGCGCGCGCGCGGAGTTCGTACTCTACGGCGGCAACACGAAGACGGTCGACTACCACCTCGAGGACGCGGGCGTGCTCCAGGTGCGCACCGACTTCCCGACCGATCCGGCGCTCACCGTCTGGAACCGCGACGGGACGCGGGTCGTCGCGCGCAAGCAGACGCCGGACCTGCCCGGCGCCGCGCCCGTCTATCGATTCGCGGCGTTGCCGCCCGGCCGGTACCGCGTGATCGCGACGCTTCCGACGGGCGCCACGCGCGTGCGCGAAGCGAACGTTGCGAGCGGCCGGACGACCATCGTGCGGCTGGGCGGCTCGCGGCCGCCGGGCGCGCGGTTCGAGCCGCTGTTCCGCTGGGAGACGATGCCGGCCGGCCTGCGATTCGCGCAGCTCTTCGTGACCGATCTGCAGGGCGATCGGGGCACCACGGCGCTTCGCCTCCCGCGTGGAGGGGGAGCGCGCGTCGAGTACGGCAAGCCACTCGCCGACGGCCCGGTGCTGCTGCGCTACGCCAGCATGCGGCTGGCGCGGCTGACGGAGCTCGACTCGAACTCCTCGTGGCAGTTCGACGTCACGCCGCCGCGCGCGCGGCTGCTGGCGCGTGGTCGCGCGCGCCTCCAGGTCTCGGTGACGAGAGACGGCAAGCCGCTCCGCGACCTCTTCTGCGGGATCCGCCGCCTCGACGAGCGCGCGCCGGAGCTGGTCGCCTGGATGCGCTACGTCACGCTCGGCGAAAAGCCGGCGGTCTTCGATCGCGTGCTCGCCGGCCGCTACGAGCTGGTGCTCGTCGACCGCGTGCAGGGCGTCGACCACGGCATCGGCATCCAGCGCCGGAAGATCACCGTCGGCTACCGATCCCAAGCGGTGGATTGGGAGCTATCCGACGACGTACGGTGAAAAGATGTCCACGTCGACCGCCGCCGCGTAGTGGCGGACCGGCTCGATGTCGGGGAGCGGGAGCGGGGAGAGGTCGCGGAAGGCCAGCTCGGTTTCCGCGCGCTGCAGCGGCCACGGCTCGTGCTTGATGTCGCCCCGCAGAATGCGGCCGCGTTTGGCGGCGTAGAGGCAGTAGCGCTCCACGAGAAAGTGGTCGAAGGAACCCGGCTTGGCCGGCTCCACCGCGCCGACGCCGCGATACCAGCCCTCGAGGCTCGCCGGCCCCGGCTTGCGCATGGAGGCGTAGTGGATCGTGCCGTTCTCGTTGCGGGTGCTCATCTTCGCGTGGAAGTAGGGCAGCCCGAACCAGGCGCGCGCCGTCGCGACCGCCAGCGCGCTGGCCGCGTCGAGGCTGATGAACCAGACGCCCGGCTTGTCGTCGTGCCGCACGTAGGTGCGCACGTTCATCTCCGGAAACGCGCTCGTGCCGGGAATGGCCGGCATGTAGCGGAAGCGGATGCCCTCCATGCGGAACGGCACGATGCCGATCCACGCCTTGTCGTCCCACGTGTCGACGGTGAGCCCCTTGGGCAGCAGCTTCTGCAGCTCGTCGGGGTCGACCGGCCAGTGGAGGAAACAGACCTCGCACCAGCGCTGGAACATGATCGGCCTAGCGGACTTCAAGAATGTCCTCCAGCGGCTTCTTCTCGAGCGCGTGCGCCGGCACGGTGCAACCGTCGGCGGGGTAGCCGATCGGAACAAGCAGGTACGGCCGCTCCTTCTCCGGACGGCCGAGGATGCCGTTGAGGAAGCCCATCGGGCTTGGCGTGTGGGTGAGCGTGGCGAGGCCCGCGTGGTGTGCCGCCGCCAGCAGCAGCCCCGACGCGAGGCCGACCGACTCCTGCGCGTAGTAGTGCTGCTCGCCCTCCGGGCCGCGCGGTACCAGGAAGACCACGACGAGCCACGGCGCGATCTCGAGGTACTCCTTGTGCTCGTCCGTGCCGAGCGGCGCGAGGTCCTCCAGCCAGCGCTCGCTCGCGCGTCGCTCGTAGAACGCGCGCTCCTCCTGCTCGGCGCCCTCGCGGATGCGCCGCTTCAGCGCCGGATCGGAGACCGCGACGAAGTGCCAGGGCTGCTTGTTCGCGCCGCTCGGTGCGCCGCCCGCCGCGCGCACGATCCATTCGATCGTCTCCCGCGACACCGGTGCGTCCGAGAACATGCGAATGCTCCGGCGCGTCGCCATGCGTTCGCAGAAGGCGCGCGCCGCCTCCTCGGGCGTCGTGTCGGGGACGTAGCGCTCCGGGAGCGGGACGAAGACGGGCTCGGACATGCGCAGAGTCTAACGCGCCAACTTCTGCGACAACTTCTGGGCGAGCTTGTAGCCGCCGAGTGCGGCCGCGAACGTGCTCTGTCCGGGAAAGACCGAGTCGCCGACCAGATGCAGCCCGTCCGGCGTCGCGGTACGCAGCGCCGGAATCTGGCCCGCGCGGCGCGGCACGCCGCCGACGTAGCCGCCCGGCCGCCGCGTCCAGCGCTCGAAGGTGCGCGGCGAGGCGGTGAACTCGTCGACGATCTCCCATTCCGGCGCCATGCGCGCAATGCCCTCGCGCATCTTCTGTTGCACGGCAGGCATGTCGCTGCGGCCGATGCGCACGTGGGTCGAAACGGTGATCGTCTCCGTGCGCGAGGCGAAGAGATGGTTGCCCTCCTGCAGCGGCTGCGTCGGATCGAGCACCATCTGCAGGTGGCGCGGCCCGACGTCGTCGCGCGCGACGAGGTACAGCATGCAGGCGCCCCAGCCGGACTCGACCTCCTCGGTCAGTCCGTCGAACGGCTTTTCGCCCGTGAGGTGGTGCAGCGCCTGCGGAAGCACGTTGGCGACCACGCGCCGCGCGCGCACCTCGCCGCGCGGCGTGTCGGCGACCCAGACGGCGCCGTCGCGTCGCAGCTTGCCGACGGGCGAGGCGTAGCGCACCTCGCCGCCCACCTGGCGGATCGCCGCGACCAGCCCCTTGGCGAGCTCGCCGATGCCGCCACGGACGTGCCCGGTGCCGCGGAAGTAGTAGTCCATCGTGGCGAGGCCGACGGTGGACTCCGCCTCCTTGATCCCGCACTGCACGGTGATCTGGCAGAGCGCGTCGAGGTAGAGGCGCAAGGGCTCGAATGTGGCGAGGCCGTGGCGCTTGAGGATCGCGTGCACCGAGCGTCCCGCGAAGCGCGCCAGCGGCAGATAGCGCGGAAGCCGGCCGAGGTGACGTACGAAGCCGCCGAAGTCGAACGGCGGCAGCAGCACCGGATCGTCGAGCAGGCTCCAGAGAATGTCGGCGACGCGCTTCTGCTCGGCGAAGAAGTTGTAGATCGCCTGACGCGGGGCGCCGGGCATGTCCGCGAAGCGCTCCACCAGCACGTCGCGCGCGCGCGGAATCTCCAGCTCGTAGCCGGGCGCGCGGAAGGTGAGCACCGGGTCGAGCCATTCGACCTCGACGTCGAGCCCGTAGCGATCGATCCACTGCCGGAAGAGCTGGCCCTCGCCGAGGCCCGAGAAGAGCGTCGCGCCCGCCTCGTACTTGTGCCCGTTGCGCTTGAACGTGCAGGCGCATCCGCCCGGGTAGCCGAGCGCCTCGCACAGCACCACGTCGACGCCGTGTTCCGCGAGACGCAGCGCGCTGCCGAGGCCGCCGAAGCCGGCACCGATGACCAGGACATCGTGCGTGCGCGTCATGAGAGCCAGAGAAGATAGAGCACGAGCACGCCGTGCAGGCTCCATGCCAGCGTCCGGAACCAGTTGCCGCGCACGAGCTGCTTGATGCCGGGACCGTCGTAGCGCAGCGCCAGCTTCTGGTGCCGCGGCATCTCGCGGAAGCCGGTCGACAGCCAGGTGGACAGGACGAGCACGAGGTTGGCGACGACCGCCCACATCGGCAGAACCGGCGGGCGGGCGAAGACGAGCAGTCCGGCGGTGAGAAGCTCGAGCGACATGAGCGGGCCGACGATCAGGCCCATCGACTGCACGTGGCGCTGGTGGTAGCGCACCCAGTGGTCGCGACCCACCGCCCGGAAGAGCGGATAGTGCACCACCTGCACGGTCCAGATGACTCCGAGCATCATGAGGCTGGCGAACGCGTGCAGCAGAAGAGTCATCGCGAGCGCACCCTCGCCAGGCCGCCGTCGACGCCGATGACCTGTCCCGTGACGAACGCCTGATCGGGATCGAGCAGCCAGCGGATCGCGGACGCGACCTCCGGCGCCTCGCCGAAGCGCTGCAGCGGATGCATGGCGGAGGAGGCCGCTGCCGCCGCCTCGTTGCCGGTGATGTGGGTGGTAAGCGGCGTGCGCGTGAGGCCCGGCGCGACCACGTTGAAGCGGATCTGCTCGCGGGCGTAGGTCGACGCGGCACTGCGCGCCATGCCCTCGATGCCCGCCTTCGCCGCGGCGATCGCCTCGTGGTTGGGCAGGCCGATGCTGGCGGCGGCGGTGGAGAGCAGCACGACGCTGCCGCCCGTCTTGCGCATCGCGCGGCCCGCGGCGCGCACGACGCCGAACGCGGTGGTGAGGTTGGTCGCGATGGTGTGGTCCCACTCTTCGACTTTGGTCAGGTGTCCCGGTTTGAGAAGCAGGGATCCGATGCAGTTGGCGATCCCGTCCACGCGCCCGAACTCCTTGGCGGCGCTGTGCACCCAGTCGACCGTGGCGTCGGTGTCGGTCGCGTCGAAGACGCGCGTGCTGGCGCCGAGGTCGCGGCCGAGCGCGGCCAGGCGCGCCTCGTCGCGGCCGGCGAGCACCAATTGCGCCTCCTGGGCGGCGAGCTGGCGCGCGAGGGCGGATCCGATGCCGCCGGTGGCGCCGAGAACGAGCTGGACGGAACCTTGCATGTCACCAAGGTATTCGTCCGATACGGGACAGCGGATCTACGGAGATGTCCCCTTGATTGCCGATATTCAAAGGGTGCCGATGTTCATTCTCTTTTCGATCTGGTCCGCGTTTTCGCGGCTTTCGGCGAGGACGCGCGGGCCGTACGTTTCCGACTTCCATGTCGTAGAAAGATCTGCTCTGCCTCCGCGCGCGCGCTCTCTGTCGACCGGATGGCGCTGATCCGGCGCCGCGCCTGCCCGACCGCCGCCTTGTGATCGACGATCGGGGCGGGATAGTCCACGCCGATCCGGCAGTCCGCCGCCTCCTGCTCGCTTCGCGTCATCCTGTGCGGCTCGGCGAGATGCTCCGTCGGCACGCCCGCCAGCTCCGGCAGCCAGGTCCGCAGGAACCGGCCCTCCGGGTCCTGGTCGAGCACCTGCTTGGCAGGGGAGTACATGCGCGTGGCGTTGATGCCGGTCACGCCCGACTGCATCTGCGCCTGGCTGTAGTGCACCCCCGGCTCGTAGTCGACGAAGAGGCGGGCGAGGTGGAGCGCCGTGGGGCGCCAGTGCAGCCAGAGGTGGTACGAGGCGAACGACATCAGCATTGCGCGCATGCGGAAGTTGATCCAGCCGGTCTCCTCGAGCGCGCGCATGCAGGCGTCGACCATGGGAAAGCCGGTTTGTCCCGCGCACCACGCGTCGAAGCGGGCCGGGTCGAACTCCTCTTCGCGCATGCCGTCGTAGCTGCGCGCCATGTTCTCGAACTCCAGCCGCGGCTCGTCCTCCAGCTTCTGCATGAAGTGGCAGTGCCAGTGCAGCCGGCCCTCGTAGGACTTGAGCGACGCAAGCCAGCCGGTGGGCGGCTTCGCCATGTCGCGCAGCTCCGCCTGCCGTTCGCGCAGCGCGGTCGCGATCGCGCGCATCGAGATCGTGCCGTACGCGAGATGCGGCGAAAGTCGGCTGCAGCTGTCCCACGCGGTGACCGGGCTCGACATCTCCTTGCGGTAGTGTCGTCCGCGTTCGTACAGGAAACTCCGCAGCAGCGACTGCGCCTCGTGGGAGCCGCCGGGTTGCGCGCCGATGCGGGGCTCGCCGGCCACGCCGAGCTCGGCCGGCGCGAGGATGCCGCAGCCCGGCGCATCCACGGCCTCGATCGGCCGGGGCGGTTTGGCGAGCGGCGCGGTCATGCGTTCGTTCCAGTGGCGCGACCATCCGTCCCGCCGCTTGAGCGGGCGCACCACGCCGTTCTGGAAGAACTCGTGGAAGATCACGCCCTTGCGCTTCGCCCACGCGCGGACACGCCGGTCGCGCGCGTAGCTGAGCCCGTTGCCGGTCTCTTCGTGCGCCCAGATCGTGCCGAACCGCGTCTCCTCGTGCAGCTCGTCGAGCACGTCCGGCATGCGGCCGCGGCGAATCACCAGCCGGCCGCCGTGCTGCTTCAGCTCTTCGCGCAGGACCGCCAGCGACTCGTTCACGAACGTGACGTGGCAGGCGTGGGCATCTTCGCCCGCCAGAAGATCGTCCTCGTAGACATAGAGGCAGAGCACCGGCCCGAGCTGGGACGCGCGGCGCAGCGGCATGTGATCGGTGACGCGCAGATCGCGCTTGAACCAGACGAGCTGCGTCGTCACGGCGTCACCCGGCCGCCCTTGCGCAGCGTGCGGCGCACCTGCAGGAAGACGTCGTGGTCGATCTCGCGCTGCTCGTCGCTGCGCTTGCGCAGGGAGTTGAGCGGGAGGCGCATGCGCGGGTTGCCCGTCAGCTTCTTCTCGTGTCGCGAGAGGAAATCCCAGTAGAGGTTCGTGAGCGGGCAGTTCTTCTTCGGATCGAAGGCGCAGTCCGAGCAGTAGTCGGACATCTTGTTGATGTAGTTGGCGCCGGACACGTACGGCTTCGTGATCATCAGGTCGCCGCAGCCGTACGTGCCCATGCCGAGCACGTTGGGTTCGACGACCCAGTCGAACGCGTCCGTGTAGGCAACCCAGAACCAGTCCGTCAGATCGCGCGGGCTGATGTCGAGCAGCGACGCGACGTTTGAAAGCACCATGAGGCGCGTGATGTGGTGGCTATAGCCCTCGTCCCAGACCGACTCGACGACGCGGTCGAGGCAATGCAGGCCCGACGGCTTGTCCCAGTAGGCGGGCGGCAGCGGTTCGTTCGCGCCCAGCGTGTTGGTCTTGACGTTGCGCAGGCCGTCGGTGTGCTCGTGCACGTGCCGTACGAACTCGCGCCAGCCGAGGACCTGCCGGAGCGCGCCTTCGCGCGAGGCGAGCGGTGCGTCGGAGTCGATGATGCCTTCGACGAGGTCGCGCGGGAGCACGCGGTGCAGGTGCAGCAGCGGGGCGAGCCGCGTGTGGAAAAGTGTCCGCTCCTGCCGCGCCATCGCGTCTTCGTACGGGCCGAACTGCGGCAGGCATTCCTCGATGGCCCACTTGAAAAGCGTGCGCGCGTGGCGCTGCGTGACGGGCAGCGTGGTGAGGTCCAGACGCCCGGGATGACCTGTGAATTTCTTCTCGATCAGCGCGCCGACTTCGCGCGTGACGTCGTCGGGTCGGAACCGCGGCGGCTGCGGCGCCGCCGGCTCGCCGCGCCACGGCTTGCGGTTCTCGACGTCGTAGCTGAACTTGCCGCCCTCCGGCTTGCCGTCGCGCATGAGGTAGCCGGTCTTGCGGCGCATGATCCGGTAGAAGGCATCCATGCGCCACGGCGGGTCGCCGCACGCGGCGAAGAAGTCCTCCGGCGTGCTGAGCCAGCCCTCGTGGGGCAGCATCTCCAGCCCGTCGATGCGGGCGATCTCGTGGCGCAGTTCGTACTCGGCCGGTCGCATCGTGGCGATCGGACCGAGCTCCTCGATCAGCTTCTGGAGGTGCGCGGCGTACCCGTCGCTCGCGTGCTCGTAGCGGATGGGGACGCCCTTGGCCGCCTGCTCGAGCGCGAAGTGGCGCTGGTTGGCGAGAATGAGCGCCAGCTTCTGCTTGTGATACGGACGTCGCCCGCCCTTCCCCTCGCTCTCGAGAAGGATCAGACCGACGCTCCCCCGGGTTGCGCTCGCCAGCGGACCGATGCGGTCCGTGAGCTGGTCGTAGGGGGCGTAAACCCACCGCTCGGGGGGCGCTGTCGGGTTGCGTTCGGCGAGTCGGGTCGAGAAGGCGGACGGCATCCGGTTGAGTTCCGGCAACGTATACGGTGGAGTCCCGAATCCGGGATTCAGACGACATGCACGACATCTCCGGCGAGGTCCTCGACCGTCCCATCCGGGGCGTCCATCTGCGCGGCGCCACCCTGCGCGAGGAGCTGGGCGACGACCCGATGCTACTGCTCTTCCTGCGGCACTTCGGGTGAGCATTCTGTCGCGAAACGGTCGCGGAGGTTCTCCGCACTCCCGACCTGCCCCGCCCCGTGTTCGTCTTCATCGCGACCGAGGAGCAGGGCCGGAACTTCCTGGGCCGATACGGCGATGAAGCGCGCGGGATCGCCGATCCGTCCGGCGCGCTCTTCGACGCGTTCGACGTGCCGCGCGCACGGTTGGGCCAGGTCTTCGGCCCGTCGGTGTGGGTCGCCGGCGCCCGGGCGGCGAGCCGCGGCCATGGCATCGGCAAGCCGGTCGGGGACGTCATGCGCATGCCGGGCGCCTTTCTGCTGCAGGGCTCGCGCATCCTTTGGCAGCACGATTACCGTCATGCCGGAGACAAGCCCGATTGGGCTTCGCTCCGTGCTGCGGTATGACGAAGGAACGCATCGCCGTCATCGGCGCCGGCCTCGCCGGCGTGACGTGCGCCGGCCTCTTGCACGACGCCGGCCGCCACGTCGTCGTGTTCGACAAGGGGCGCGGCCTTGCCGGGCGCATGAGCTCGCGCCGGGCGCACGGCGCCTTCCTCGATCACGGCGCGCAGTATTTCACGGCGCGCGATCCCGCCTTTGCCGAAGCGGTGCTGCAGTGGGAGGAGGAGGGCTTCGTCGAGCGCTGGCCTTCGTCGCTGCAGGTGGAGGAGGCGCGCTTTCGCGGCGCGCCCCACATGTCGTCGCTCTGCGAGTCGCTGGCGCACGGGCTGGCGGTGCGTTCGGAGACGCGCATCGACCAGCTGCTGTGCGGACCGCAGGGATGGGAGTTGCGCGATGGCGCCGGCGACTGGCTGGGGCCGTTCGACACGGTGATCGTTGCCGTTCCGGCACCCCAGGCCGCTCCGTTGCTCCAGCCGGCGCCCGCGCTGGCGGACGCGGTCGGCAGGGTCGAGATGGATCCGTGCTGGGCCGGGCTGTTTCTCTTCGAGGAGCGGTTGGGCCTCGACTGGGACGGTCGATTCCTCGACGAGCACGGCATGGCGTGGGTGGCGCGCCACGACCAGCCGCGGGGGGAGAGCTGGGTGCTCCATGCGGACGTCGCCTGGACCGAGGAGCATCTCGGGCTCTCGAAACCCGACGCGCTTCCGCATCTGCGCGAGGCGTTGGCGGCGGTGGTGGGGCGGGAGCTGCCCGAAGCGAAGTACGAGCGCGCGCACCTCTGGCGCTACGCACGGACGCGCACGCCGCTGGGCGAGCCGTATCTCTGGAACGGCATGACCCGCATCGGCGCCTGCGGCGACTGGTGCCTCGGCGGCCGCATCGAAGCCGCCTGGACCAGCGGCCACACCCTCGCCCACCACCTGCTCACCTCCTGACCCACCTCCTGACGAACCACTCTTGGCCGGGGCCGTCACACCCCCCCGCAACGGCGAGACCTCCGTGCGCCAACTGCGGCACCGGTGCCGCAGTTCTCCGCCTTCATCGATGCAGTCGCAAGAGTGAAAGACTGCTCGCATCCACGGTTTTGGTCGAGATCTGCGCTCCGCGAAGCTCTTGGAGCCCCTTCCCGTGCGGCACTCGTGCTGCACGGGTCGTCCGTAAGTGCCGATGCTGGCGTGGGTTGGGACGCTGGCGACCGAGAGTGGTTCGTCAGAGTGGTTCAGCAGGGGGAGTTCGGCAGGGAGGTTAGGCGTCGCCGAGGAGGCGGCGGGCGAGGAGGAGGCCGAGCCACGTGGCGGGGAGTCCGAGCGCGAGGTTGGCGGCGACGTTGGCGCCGGCGAGGCCCCAGGCGCCGCGCTCCACTTCGCGCAGCGTCTCGAAACTGAACGTCGAGAACGTGGTCATCGCGCCGAGGAATCCGGTTCCGAGCGCCAGCCGCCAGTCGGGGGAGACGAGCTCGCTCGTGAGGCTGACCTGCATCAGGACGCCCAGCAGGAAGCAACCCGCGACGTTCACCATGAGCGTGCCCCACGGGAACCGCGGGCCCATGAGCTCGTACATCCAGCCGGTCACGCCGTAGCGGACGATCGCGCCGAGGGCGCCGGCCAGACCGACGATGAGCAGTTCCCGCATCCGGGCGGCCAGAATACCCGTACCGAAAGGCAGGCATGCTGGAACTTCGCGAGGATGCGCCGGACGGCGTCGTCGCCGTGGCGGCGCGCGGCTGGGTGACCGGCCGCGACTACACCGAGGTGCTGCTGCCCGCCGTCGAGGCCCAGGCCGGAGACCTGCGGCTGGTCTACGAGATTCCGCGCGAGGCGCGCCTGCTCACGCCGGGCGCCATCTGGCAGGACATGCGCTTCGGCGCGCGCCACTTCGGCCGCCTGCGCCGGCTCGCCGTGGTTTCCGATCGGTGGTGGGCGCGCGGCTCGACGCTTCTCTTCCGGCTCGTCCGCCCCGGCCGCGTGCGCGGCTTCCCGACGGCGCGCCGCGACGAAGCGCTCGCCTGGTCCGCGACCTAGCGCGTACCCTGTCGCCATGTCCGGCGACCGCACGTTCCTCGCCCCGCTCTTTCTCGGCCCGGCCGCCGAGAACCACGACGTCCTCGAGTCGCTGGTCGTCGAGTTTCTGCGCGACCACACCTTCTGGCGCCGCAACTTCCACCCCGAAGACGGCCAGCCGATCACCGCGGCGGAGCAGGCGAGCGGCGAGTACCAGCGTTTCATGGCGCGCATGAAGAGCGAGCTCTACACGCTCAGCGCCGAGCTCAAGCGCGCCGTGCCCTTTTTTCATCCGCGCTACATCGGCCACATGACCGCGGACCTGCTGCTGCCGGGCGTCGTCGCGCGCATCCTGACGACGCTCTACAACCCCAACAACGTCGCGGAGGAGGGCGCGGGCATCACCATCGAGAAGGAGCTCGAGGTCGGCCGCCAGCTCGCGCGCATGTTCGGGTACGCGATCGACTCGGACGCCGAACCGTGCGCCTGGGGCCACCTGACCTCGGGCGGCACGGTCGCCAACTACGAGGCGCTCTGGAACCTGCGCTCGGTGAAGTTCTACGGCGTCGCCCTGCAGGCCGCCGCGGCGGAGCAGGGCTTCGAGTTCGGCCCCGTCGGCCCGCGCGCCAAGCCGCTCGCCGACTACTCCAAGTGGGAGCTGCTCAACCTCTCCATCGACGAGACGATCGCGCTGCGCTCGGAGGTGGTCGCCCACCTGCGCACGCACGGCGAGACGGCCGACGTCTTCCGCTTCGTCAAGGCGGTGCGCGCCGAGCGCATCGAGTGCCTCGGCACCGCCGGCTTCTTCCTCAAGCACCGCGAGCTCAAGCCGCCCGTCGTGCTCGTGCCCGCCTCCGCGCACTACAGCTGGGAGAAGGGCATGAAGGTGCTCGGCTTCGGCAAGAACCAGCTCGTGCGCGTGGCGATTGACAGCCACATGCGCCTCGACGTCGCCGACCTGCGCCACAAGCTCGACGCCTGTTTCGACGACGAGGTGCCGGTGCTCGCGGTGATCGGGGTGCTCGGCACGACCGAGTTCGGCAACATCGATCCGATCCACGAGATCGTCGACGTGCGTACCGAGTGCCGCGCCCGCGGCTGCGACTTCGGCCTGCACATCGACGCGGCTTGGGGCGGCTACCTGATGAGCATCTTCCGCGCGCGCGACGGATCGCTGGTCGACCGCAAGGCGCTGCAGATGCACTTCCAGTACTTCCCGAGCGACCGCGTCTACCGCGCCTTCGCCGCGGTCTGCGAGGCGGACTCGATCACCGTCGACCCGCACAAGCTCGGCTACGTGCCCTACGCCGCCGGCGCGTTCATCGCGCGCAACCGCAACATCGTCGACTTCATCACGCAGAAGGCGGCCTACGTCTTCGATCTGGGCGATGCGCAGCTCGAGAAGACGATGGACGAGAAGCTGCGCAACCTCGGCCAGTACGTGCTCGAGGGCAGCAAGCCGGGCGCGGCCGCCGCCGCGGTCTACGTCACGCACAAGGTGCTGCCGCTCGACGAGGAGGGCATGGGCCGCCTGCCGGCGCGCGCGGTCCCAGAACGCCTCCGCGGTGTGGACCGTCTCGCGGAGCAGGCGGCCCATGCCCTCCTC
>JBCDBY010000100.1:0-14113 GCA_039182715.1 Planctomycetota bacterium | reverse complement strand
TGTCCGTCGGCTAAGTTCTTTCAATGATCTATGGTGGACCCGCAATGGTTTATCCTGGACACGCGTTAGCCGGTCATCTGGCTCCGGTGACTTCCTGTGTTCTTCTATAGAAGCTTATCAGTTAGCAAGCGACAAGTTCCACGGAAAATATGGTCACGTTATGATACCGTTTTGGCGAACACAGGAATCTCAGCGGGTTTGCCACTTCCGTACTGGTGCAAGCTGCTTGCACGCAGAGATTAAAGTCCCGGCGCTGTACTTTGTAGCTGGAGGTGTTGGGCACTTAGGTAAGCTTGAGGTGGCCTCTGTTTCTGATGTGTTTGCTTCCCGTGCGCTTGTATTGTGTGAGATTGATGGGCAGCAATGTCCTTACCCGCAGCACAGTGAAGTAAGGAACAAGGGTATGTTTCGTGATATGCGAAAGGAACTTCACGCAACAGGAGTAAGCCCACAAACTCGAGGTGGTTGTCCTGACCTGCGACGAGGACGGACGCAGAGATCGGCGATCCGGTCCGGCCAGAACGCGCGGGGCCACGAGCAACGCCGTCTAGACGGCAAGCTTCTCGCAGAGGGCGACTAGATCGTCGTGGTCCGCTTCCTTGGCGCCCGGCGGCGGCGGCCAGTCGGCCATGAAGTTCGTCGGCACGAGGTGGATGTGCGCGTGGGGGACCTCGTAGCCCCAGACGCCCACGCAGACACGCGCGCAGTCGGTCTTCTCGCGCAGCTGCCGCGCGACCTTGCGCGCCGCGACCCAGAGCGCCGCCGTCTCCTCCTCCGTCATGTCGAAGAGGTAGTCGGTTTCCTTCTTCGGAATCACCAGCGTGTGCCCCGGCGCCATCGGCCGGATGTCGAGGAAGGCGAGATGGTCATCGTCCTCCCAGATTTTGTGGCAGGGGATCTCGCCCTTGATGATCTGCGTGAAGATCGATGACATGCGCCCAGTCTACTTCCGCCCGGCCTTGAGGATCGCGGTCCACTCCTTCTTGCGCACCGGCTGGATGGAGAGGCGGCTGCCCTTCTGGAGCAGGACCATGTCGGCCAGCGCCTTCATCTCGCGCATTTCGGCGAGCGTGACCGGGCGGGCGAAAATCTCTCCCAGCTCGATGTCGACGCCGTACCAGCGCGGCTCCTCCTCGCTCGCCTTCTCGTCGTAGTACTTCGACTTCTTGTCGAACTGGGTCGGATCCGGCGAGCCGGCGCGCACGACGCGGGCGGTGCCGACGGCGGCCATGGGGGCGATGCGCGAGTGGTAGTAGAGCACCTCGTCGCCCACCTGCACATCGTCACGCAGCGTGTTGCGCGCCTGGTAGTTGCGAATGCCGTCCCAGAAGGTCGAGCCGTCCTTCGCCAGCTGTTCGATCGGGTAGACGTCGGGCTCGCTCTTGAAGAGCCAGTAGTTCTTTTTCATGGAGAAAAGTTGTCAGTGGTCAGTTGTCAGTCGTCAGTAGGGCGGTGCGCCCAAGTACTGATAACTGATCACTGACGACTGACTACTTTCGCGCGAGCCGCTCCAGTGCGTCGACAGCGGCTTCGGTTCCCTCCACCATGCGTTCCTTGTTCTGCAGGCAGGCACGCGCGACGTCGGGCGAGGAGAGCAGCGTCTCGAGGGCGGCCGCGGCGCGGGCGCCGGTGAAGCGCTTGCGCGTGAGCTGCTTGCCGACGCCGAGCGCCTCGAGGTGGCCGGCGTTGTCGAACTGGTCGTGCGCCATCGAGACCACCAGGTGCGGCACGCCCGCGGCCAGGCCCTGCGCGCAGGTGCCGATGCCGCCGTGCGCGACCAGCGCGGCGGTGTGCGGCAGGACCGCGCCGAACGGCACATAGGAGCGGTGGAGGATCGTGTCGGGCAGGTTCGCCGGCACCGACGCGGGGTCCAGCGTGACGAGCAGGCCGCGCGCATCGAGGCGGCGGCACGCCTCCACCGCGCCCGCGAACAGGTCGTGGCCCTGTACGTTGGCGGAGCCGGCGGTGAAGAGGATGGGCGGGTCGCCCGCCTCGAGCCAAGCCTCGAGTTCGGGGTCGTCCAGCGCGGTGCGCGAGTCGTAGCGCACGAAGCCGGTCAGCTCGAGCTGCGGCGGCCAGTCCGACGGCACGCCCGCGAACCAGTCGGGAAACAGGCCGAGGACGAGGTCCGGCGAGTGCCACCAGCCATGCATGGGCCGGGCGATAGGCTCGAGACCGTGCTGGGCGCGCACGCGGTTGATGGCCGGTACGAAGTGCGGGTCGAAGGCGCGGTCGACCAGCCACCAGAGCCCGCTCTTCAGAAAGCCGGGCAGCGGCGGCGCCTTGCGTGTGCCGAGGCGCGGAAGCACCTTGTGGCTGCGCAGGGCGACCGGCGCGAGATGCAGCGTGGCGAGCTTGACCGGTTCGAGATCGCGCACGATGCGGCTGGCGAAGTCGAGCGTGGAGGCGACCAGCACGGTGTCGCCCCGGCGCGCCTCGGCCCGCATGGACTCGAAGAGCCATTCGAGGTGCGGCACCATCCCGTGCTCCATCACGAACCCGAACGCCTGGGTCGGGTGCCAAAGGCGCGGATCGTGCAGCAGCCGCTCGAACTCCTCCTTGCTGGTGCCGCCGCCGAAGGTGAGGCCCGCGTTCTCGATGCGTTCCTCGAAGTAGGCGCTCGCATACATCACCACCTCGTGCCCGCGCGCCTGCAATGCGCGGCCGATGGCGAGGAACGGATAGACGTCGCCGGCGCTGCCGAGAGCGGTGATTGCGTATCGCGCCATGATTTCGTGTCATTCTCTGTGACATGCCGAGACTTATCGAAGAACCGACCGTGGTCCCGGGCGCCGGCGAGCCGCCCAAGCGCATCGAGGAGTACGTGGGACGCGTGAACTCCGGAGACGCCGCCGTGAGCGTCGCCCGGATGGTCTCGCCGCCGGGCTGGATCGAGCCGGGGCAGCGGCCGGAGTTTCTCGAGGTCACGCTCGTGATCGACGGCTGGATGGAGGTCGAGCACGAGGGCGGCACGATGCGCGTCAACGCCGGCCAGGCGATCGTGACGGAGCCGGGCGAGTGGATTCGCTACGCCACGCCGGAGGGCGCGCAGTACGTGGCGATCTGCCTGCCCGCGTTCTCACCGGACACGGTGCACCGAGACGACTAGGGCCTGTCTGAGAAAACGCCGTCGGCCCGAGACGGTGCCCAGAGTGAACTCTGCAAGCGTCGCGAGCGCCGCCGACGTCGCTGTATCCCTGTCGATACCGCAAGGAAGGCGGGGCGAAGCGACGCGCAGCCGCAGCCCGTCGAAGCCAGGCGTTTTCTCAGACAGGCCCTAACGATTCTCCCGCTTGATCGTGATCCACCAGCCGCGCTCGGGGATCGGCGTGCCGGTGCAGTTCATCATCAGGTAGAGCGGGCCGTCGGCGGGCATCGTGTACGCCTCGGCGATGCCGGGCGCGAACGGCTTGCCCTTCTCGCCGATGCGCGCGAGCAGGCAGCCCCACGGCGCGCGCTTGACGATGCGCTTGAAGCTGCGGTCGATGTCCTCGACGCCGTTCGCGTTGAAGCTGCGCCGCAGGACCTTGTGCCACGCGGTTCCCGCGTCGTAGAAGCTGAGCTGATCGCCGCGGCGCACGAAGACGCGGCTGGCCACCGCGCCCGCGCCGCTCACGAACGCGTCGATCTTGCCCGATCGCTGGAACTGGACCATCGGCTGGACCAGCCGGCCTTCGCGATAGGGACCGGTCAGCGCCAGCACGCAGGCGGCCGTCGCGTAGATGACGCCGCCGTCGACGCCCCACGGGCCGTCGGGTCGCACGGAGCCGTTCTTCAGCTGCGTGGCGGCCACCCCCTTGACCAGCGCGGCGTACCACTCCGGCGAGACCGTGCCCGCGATGGTCGCCTGGCAGTACGCCCCGTTCATCCAGTAGTAGAAGTCCGGCACACGCTTGTCGGGGAGACAGCGCCGCACGAGACCGAGTGGCGACTGGAGGCTCTTGTGCGCCGGCGCCACGTGCGCCAGCGTGAAGCCGCCCGCGGCGCTCATCGCCTCGGTCCGGTCGGCTGGGAACTGCTCGTGCAACCCCTCCGGCCGCGCCGAGGCGCCGCCGCGCGCGTTGTAGCCGATCGTGCCGTCGTCCTCATCCATCATGCTGTCGATGAAGCCGCCGGCATTGCGCAGCCGGGCGGACGACACGGAGAGTCCCGCCTGGCGCGCGCGCACCAGCGCGAGAACCGCGCGTGAGGTCACGCTCGTGTCGCCCGGCTCGCCGCGGACGTAGCGCCAGCCGCCCTGTTCGCCCTGATGCTTCGAGATGCGGTCGACGACACGACCAAGCGGCTTGAGGAAGCGGTCCTGCTGCCCGGTCACGATCGCGTGTTCGCACAGCGCCTCGCAGACCAGCGTGGTGTTGTAGATGCCGTGCTGCACGCGCGTGCCGAAGCCGCCGTCGGGCTCCTGCTTTTCCAACAGCCAGCGCGCCGCGCGGCCGAGCGACTCGTGCATGTCGGGCGAGATGCCGGACGGACCGCGCGCGGTCATGGCCAGCATGGCCATGGCGGTGAGGCCTTCGTCGTAGAGCGGCTGGCCGCCGTGCTTGTCCGAATCCCAGAAGCCCTCCTTCTCCTGCTGCGAGAGGAGGTAGAGGATCGCGCGGTCGGCCGCGAGCTCACCCGCCGCGAACGACTTGCCCAGCGTCGTCCCGGTCACCGCGCGCATCATGGGCGAGCGCGAGGGGAACGGCTGCGGCATCGTGCGCGCCTCGATGCCGTCCTTCGAGAGCCGCGCGAGCGTCGCCTGCGCCCTCTTCTGGTTCGGGATGAGCGTGAGGATGCCGGCCGCCGCGTCCGCCTCCCACTGCGGCCGCTTCATCTTCTTGAGCAGGCTCAGCACGGCGGAGACCTGCTTCTTCGCGTCGCGCTGCACGGCGCGCATCTGGATGCGCTGGAACGGCGTGCCCTTGCCTTCGCCGATCGCCTGCTGGTAGGCCGCGGCCGCCGCGAGCCACTCGCCGTGCGCTTGCGCGTCCATCGCACGCGCCGTCGCGACGTCGAGTTCGGTCGCGACGGCCACGCTCGCGAGGCAGAGAATTGCCCCGGCCAGTTTCCCCTTCCCCATGTTCGTCTTCCCCTAGCCGATCGAGACCCAGGTCCCGAGCTGGTCGGGCGCGAGCACCTCGAGGCAGACCGTGTGGCCCGCCTTGCGGTAGAGCCGCGCCCGGTCGCCCTGGACGCCGCGCTGCATGGTGTTCATTTCCATCATCTGCGGCGAGTCGGAGCCCATGCCGCTCTCGCGCAGGTCCTTGGTCTTCTCGCGCAGCGCGCGCTGCAGCTCGCGCGCCTTGCGGTCGGCGGCGCGCTGGTGCGCCTGGAGCTCCGAGGGCTGGCCCGGCCGCAGCGTGATGCCGCGCAGGTTGCCGAGAATGTTGCGGCCGACCTCGCCGCCGTTGAGCTGCGGCGGAATCGCGTTCCACGCGTCGCGCTGCTCGTCCGTCATGAGGTCGCGGATCGCCTGGGTGTTCTCGCTGTAGATGCGGCCGCGGCGCTGGTACGCGTCACGCAGCTGCTTCTGGATCTCGGTGCGCTCCGCGCTGTCGAGCCCCTTCTGCTGCTGCCGGCGGCGCAGCGTGCGGATCATCGCGTCGTCCGCGGCCGACTCCGACTGCGTCTCGGTGAGCAGCGCGTTGATGCGCGACGCCTGGATGGGCGTGAGCGCCGGCAGCATGTAGAGATGGTTGCGGTGATCGCCGACGCGCTGGTAGTTGGGCGAGCGCAGCGGCTTGGTCGCGCGCATCTGCTCCGGCGTGAGCACGTAGTACATCGCGACCCAGAAGCGCTTCTCGATCGCGCGAATGCGGTTGTTCAGGTCGCTCGCGAGGCGCTGCCGCATCTTGGGGTCCTGGTCCTTGTAGGTCTGACCCACCGCGTTGCGCTGCCGGACGAGCGCCATCATGGTGCCGTCGGCCGCGGCGATGCACGCCTGGACCGTCTCGCGCTGCGCCGGCGACAGGTTCGGCGCCTCGAGCATCACCTGGTGGTTGTAGCGCTCCTGCTGCAGCGCGCCGCGCGGGATGGAGTTCAGCCGCTGGATCTGCGCGGGCTTGAGGCCGATCTTGTCGAGCTGCGCGCGGCCCTGTTGGCGCACCTTGTTGCGCTGGTCCTGCAGCCGCTTGCGATGGTCGACCATCTTGGCGCGCTTGGTCATGTCCTTCTCGCGCCGGAACTCCTCGCTCACCTTGCGGATCTGCGCATCGATCGACAACAGCTTCTTCCACGGTCCGCTCATCCAGCGGCGCAGCTGGTAGCGCTGTCCGCCGGTGAGGCCGGGCATGATGTTGATCGCGCCGTGGTCGAAGTGGATGGGAATCGGCTTCCTGTCCTGCGCGAGCGCGGGGCACGCGAGGAGCAGCAGGATCGCGCCGAGCCTCATGCCATCATCTCCATCGGCTGGAACGCGCCGAGCACCGGCTTCGGATCGACGTGCAGGAAGTCGCGCAACAGGCCGCCGAAGAGGCTGCGGAAGTCGGTCGTGTACTTGAAGTTGCCGCGGTCGAGATCCTCGAGCGAAGGGTACTTGCCGTGCAGGCCGGTGCGAATGCCCTTGCCGATGACGAAGGCGGGGTAGGCGGAGCCGTGGTCGGTGCCGCCGGAGAGGTTCTCCTGCGCGCGGCGCCCGAACTCGCTGAAGACGCAGGTCACGACGCGGTCGCCGAGTCCGGCGCGCTCGAGCTGGTCCTGGAAGCTGCGCAGGTTGTTGCCGAGCTGGCCGAGCAGCTGGTTGTGGCGGTTGCCCTGGTTGGCGTGCGTGTCGTAGCCGCCCATCGACAGGTGGATGACCTCGAGGTCGAGGTCGGTGCGCAGCAGCGCGAACGCCTTGCCGAGGTCGCGGCCGACCGCGCCGTAGAAGCCGGCGTTCCGCGGTTTGAGGCGCGCGATGCGGTTGGCGACCTTGAGCGCCTCGATGGCGCGCGCCGCCACCTCGCCGCGGGCGCCGCCGAGCTTGGCCGCTTCGCGGTACATCTCCGCCGTTTCGCGCGCCCCCTCGGGCAGCTCGAACTGGCGGAAGTCGGTCATCGTGACAACGCCGTTCGACGCGCCCTGCAAAAGCAGCGGCTTCTCCTTCACCAGCGCGACGGCGCGCAGCGGCTTGGTCGACGTGGTGCCCTCGATGGCGCGGCCGAGCCAGCCGTCGGTCGGCGTGGAGTCGGGCTGCGCCGTGTAGTAGATCTCCGTGGAGCGGAAGTGGCTGTAGTTCGGCTGCGGGTAGCCGATGCCGTTCACGATCGCGAGGCGGTCGCGGCGCCAGAGCTGCTCGAACGCGGCGAGCGAGGGGTGCAGGCCGTAGGTGTCGTCGATTTTGCGGACCTGGCCGGTGTCGATGCCGATGCCGGGGCGCAGGATGCGGTAGTTCGGGTCCTGGTACGGGATGACGGTGTTGAGCCCGTCGTTCCCGCCGTTGAGATGCAGCATGACCAGCGTGCGCGCACCGGGCTCCTTCTTGCCGGTTTCCGCCCACGAAAGGCGCGGCATGGCGAAGAGCCCGCCGAGCGCGAGGCCGCGCTGCATGAATTCCCGTCGTTCCAGCATGATGGGTCTCCTAGGCCAGTTGGTATTCCGGCGCGGCCAGCGCCAGCGTGACGCGCTCGGCGCCCTGCACCGCGCGCAGGCGGGTGCGCAGCGAATCGGGGATGCTGTCCTCGTACGCGACCGCCTCGATGCGGTCGGCGGTGTCGGGCCGCTCCTGCCCCAGCCGCCGCGCCGCCTTCAGTCGCTCGACGACGCCGGCACTGTTGAGCCAGCCGCTGCCGCGCGTCCAGCCCTTGACGGACGGCGGGCGGAAGAGGATCTGACCCATGCGCTCGAGGCCGCCGTGCCCCCACAGCGGGGTGGTCGACACGCCGGTCGCGCGCAGCGCTCCGACGGTGAACTCGACCGGGCTTTTCACCAGCGCGCGGTATCGCGACGTGTCGCGGAAGCCGGGCGAGAGGAAGAGCACGAAGAGCGCGGAGCGAATGTCGCCCTTCGTCTTCGCGAGGACCGTCGCGAGATCGTCGATCTCCTGCGTGGTCGGATCGCCCGCGAGGAAGAAGTGCGCAAGCTTGGTCGCGATGAAGCGGTGGCAGGCGGGCAGGTCGCAGAGAATCGCCGTGACCTCGTCGCCCCCGAAGTTGCCGGTCTTGCCATGGACCGTCTTCGGGCCGTCGTCGTGAAACGCCTTGGTGAACACGAAGTCGTGGCGGCGGCTGCCCCAGCCGGTGAAGGCGCGCGCGATCTCGCGGATGTCCTTCTCGGTGTAGTTGCCGATGCCAAGCGTGAAGAGCTCCTGCAGCTCGCGTCCGTAGTTTTCGTTGGGTGCGCCCTTGCGGTTCGCGTTGCCGTCGAGCCAGCGGATCATCGCGACGTCGCGATTGACGCCGTCGACCAGCGCGCGGAAGCGACCGGCGCCGCGCGTGCGGAAGAGCTGATACTGCGCCCACATCAGCTTCGGCTCCTGGATCTTCGCGTCGCTCGTCGCGAAGTGGCCGTGCCAGAAGAAGGCGAGCTTCTCGGCCAGCGGATTGGCGCCCGCGATCATGCGGTCGAGCCAGACCTGCTGAATGAGTCCGGGCTGGTAGGCATCGAAGCCCGCGGGATCGGCCGGTGCGGGTTCGGTGACTTCGTCGAGCAGGCGGCGCACCGCCTTCTTGAAGCCCAACGAGAGCCACGCGTCCGCGTCGGCGCGCCCGAGGCCGAACCCCGCTCTCCGCAGGAGATGACCGACCGCGACCCGTTCTTCCAGCTGCTTACCCATGCGTCTCGCTTCCGTATGCATTCTCGCATACGGAAGCGAGCGCGGGTTACGGCGCCTGGACGTTGATGGTGAGGTCGAACGGTGCGATCTGGGGCGCTGCGCCGTCGGCCGCCCGCACGCGGACGATGTACTGGTTGGGCAGCAAACCGTTGATGACCAGCGGGGAAGTGCCGGTCGTCAGGACCTGGTTGGTGCGCGTCAGGATGTCGATCGCGAGGTCGCCCGTTGTCGTCAGGGTCAGCGTGGTGTTGGTGTTGAGGACGGTCTCGAAGGTGAAGTAGCGCGCCGCGCGGTCATTGAGCGTGTCGCTCGACGTCGTGGGCGTCTGCGTGTCGATGCTGTCCGTGCGCGTCTGCGAGAAGGGCGCGACGATGGCGACGCCGCGGCGATCCTCGAAGGGGACGGGCCAGAGGGTGCCCGCGGCGATGCTCGCGGGGTAGAGCACGCCCTGGTTCTCGGGGAAGCTCAGGAGGGCGTTGACCGTGCCGGTCGAGACGGCCTGGCTCACGAGGAGGCCGTCGAGCAGCGAGAACAGGTAGGGGTAGCTGCGCCCGGCCGGGAAGGAATCGACCACCTCGAGCACGAGGCGCGTCGAGATCTGGAGCTGATCACCGTCGGTGCCCGGGCCGTTCTCGTCGCTCAGGTCCCACAGCAGTTCCGCGACGGAGAAGCGGGAGGCGATGCCGACGTTGCTCGCGTCCTGGTAGACATTCGGGTCGTTCGCGCCGAGGCTACCGAGCGAGGCGTCGAAGAACGACTCGATGTCGAAGAAGCGCGTGACGCGGCCGTTCGCGTCGCTGCCCTCGGTCTCCCAGTAGATGCTTGAACCGCGTGCAGCGCAGGAGAAGTAGTCGAGGAAGCCCTCGGACCACGCGGCGCTCGGCACGAGGGGGCCGTCGCCGGCCACGCCGTCGGGCGCGACCTCGTAGAAGAAGTACTCGAAGAAGTATTGCCCGACCATGCGGGCGAGCAGCGGATCGTCGAAGTTGTCGGTGTTCGAGGTGTCGTCGCCCGGCAGGCCGCCCGCGACGAGCAGTTGGCCGGCGTCGATTTCGGGGACGAAGGTCGTCTCCTCGCCGTTGCCCTCTTCCCAGTAGACCCGCAGGTCGGGCAGGATCGAGCCGGCGCCGGTGCCGCTGCGGCCGAGCACGAACGAGTCCCAGAGCACGCGCAGCATGTGGAATGCGCCGGCGCCCTCCGCGCGGGAGATGTCGGTATCGGCCTCGAGCGGTTCGAAGCGGTTGCTGCTCGGCGCATCGCTCAGGCCGGACACGTGCTGGTACTCCGACGTCGCGCTCGTGTTCGGGAAGATGCGGATGTGGGTTCCGAACGGCAGCGACGCCAGCGCCGTCACGCGCAGGCGGACCGCGGTGGCGGGGTTCTGTCCGTAGTTCGCGGTGACCTCGTAACGACCATTCCGATCGCAGGGGGCCTGGCCGAGAATGCGTCCGTCGTCGCCGAGGACCTCGACGAGCGCGAACGCGACCGGCGCCGAGAAGGTCGGGGCCGGAATGCCGACGGAGGGCAGAAGGCGCCCGTCCGCGTCGCGGTTGGAGAGGTCGGGACCACGGCTCTCGTAGCCGATGCGTCCGCGCACGATGCGCGTCGTGTCCGGAACCTGGGGCGTGCCCCCGGTCGGCGCGCCGCCACCGCCGCCGCACGCCACGAGGGCGAGGGCGCACAGAAGAAATATGTATCGCAAGCTGTCTGTTCCGTGAGTGCCCGGCCCGAGTATAGGCGGAATCGAGGCCGCGTCAGGAGTTGGGTAGCGGCGCGGGTGCGGGAAGGTTTACAAGTTCGACCTGGATGAGGGCGACTTGCATGCTGCCCGGCTTGATGGCGTAGTCGCCCAGGCAGGGGCCGAGCAGCTCGAGAAACTCCAGCAGCTGGTCGCGATTCATGCCCGGGTAGGTGATGTCGAGCGTGGCGCTGGTGCCGTCGAACGCCACCAGCGTGCACTCCTCCGCGCGCAGGAACTTCAGGATGCGCGAAAGGAAGGATTCGAGCGAGTCGGTGGGGACGGCGTCGGCGGGGATGGTCCGCACGTGGCGGGTCGGTACCCAGAACTCCCGATCCGTGCCGGGATAGAAGATGTGCACGCTTCCGCGCCGGATGGCCATGAGCACGGCCGCGCCTTCGCCGGTTTCCATGGTGCTCCGATAGCCGGGTGCGGGAACCGCGAGCGAGCCGATGTCGGAGGCATTCATGGGGCGGAGAGGCGCACGATGGCCGCGGGCGGCGAACCGCGAGCCGGGCGCCGTGGGAGAGAGTGTAGCGGGCGCGCCCATCCCCCCGGTCTCCAATCGCGCCACCCATCCCTGCAGCGTGGCGCGATTGTGGACAACCTGCACGCCCGACCTCCGCACCCATCGCGCCAGCAGGCGCTAACCCTCTGCTAGGCAATGACTTGGCTCGTGGCGCGATTCTCCTCGTGAAGAGGCCTCGGAGTTGCTAAGCCAATAGATCGGACCGTGAGGGCGGAGTCCGAGACAAGGGAGGTCCGCCATGTATTGGGAAGAGCTGGAGCACCACTTTCGAGCGGAGACGCGCCCGGACGAGCCGCCGTTCGGCGACGACGTCGTGGAGTGGGACTATTCGAGATACACGCGCGCACTGGGCCTGGGGCGCACGCCCGGCCTCGACACGCTGAAGCGACGCGGATGCGTCCAGGTGAGCGGCCGCCCCGCCTTCCGGAAGGAGGCGGCGAGACACCTCGAGGCGTGGGGCCAGGATCAGGGCTGGGACTTCCTGCGCGTCAACGCCATCCCGAGCACGGTGGTGCCCGACTCGGTGATTTACCACCTCGGCATCGAGATCACGCACCCCGACTCGCTCATTTTCTGTGGCGCGGGACAACAGGGACAACCCGCCGTCGGCAAGCGCCCCCGCTCGCCGGCGATGCGACTGCCGCTGCAACCCGAGGAGCGCTGGCTCATCGCCGCCGATCGAGTAAGGCGCCGCCTCCGCAGCGAAATCGCAACCCGCAAACTCATCCTCTACATCGACAACGCGCAGTGCCTCACCCCGAACGCGCTCTCGATCCTGAGCTACCTCCTCGACGCACAATGCGCATGGAAGTCCCACCTCCTCAGCGCCCCCGCCCAGGTCTACATCGCCTTCGCCCACCCCGCCCGCGACGAAGACTGGTTCGCCGACACCCTGCGCCGCTTCTCCCCCCGCATCGAACCCTTCGAGATCCGGGAGGCGGCTGGGGCGGTGGAGCGCCGCTTTGCTGCTGGAGGTCGAAGTCTCACGATTGAGCAGGATCATGTGCAAGCCGTGCTCAACTTCATTGGGGCAGGAATTGGCCAGCCACTTGTTCACGGCCTAATGGGCTCAAGCTCGGTAGCAACGCTGAGCCACATGGCTGACCGAGGGTTCTTGGAGCAGCGTGCCGAGAAGCTCACACAGACTTGGCTACCCGACTCGCTGTCCGAATCTCCGGAATTGAAGTCCACGGCTGCCGATGCCATTCTCACAAATACGCGAGAGGCTCTGCCGCTTCGGCACCGAGCCGTACTCGGATTGCGATGGCCTAGATCCACCGAGTTGAGCCGGACTCAGCTGAGGGCGCTTTGCTCGATCGAGGCAGCTGCGGCGGCTCTCGTACCGATCGTTGCGTGGCGATCCGTGCATGCATCCACTCCGAAGCGACAGAGACGTAGTCGAGCATTGGTCGGGCGGATGCTTGGGGCGGCAGTCTGCCGCGACATGGAGCGGTTCCACGGATGCCTTGACGAGTGGACGGCCGGGTGTTGTTCGCGTGCCAGTTGGTCAAGCGCGGTCAATCGGCTACTTTCTCTTGGGCACGCGAAGCTGGCCGCTACAGGGCTAGTAGGGCTCTTCTCGAAGCTATCGGAGAGTGTGATAAGCGCGCCAGAGGTCGATGCCACAGCGGTTCTGGCAGACGGATTCTCAGAGCTAGCCACGCTCTCGCCAAGTGCCGCACTTGATCGGCTCGAAGTTGTTCGATCATTGGTCAGCCGGGTTGCCTCTGACGACAGTGCAACACCAGTCGCCAAGGGGCGGCTCCCCGAGCTGGCCGAAAACACGCTGTGGGCTCGTCTTGCGCTCCGTGCTTGGCGGAACTCTGGCGCAAGCGTCTCCTCCATCGAGATTTTGAGAGATGGCATACGAAACTCTGATGGGGTCAAGCTGGCGCGGCTCGTGGCATACGTGTCTGCATCATTCGAGAGCACGCGAATGGCGGCTGCAGGTGGTAGCGCGCATCTGCTTGGATGCGACATCGACAAAGTCTTTGTGAGGGACGGCGCCGTCTCTACTGGTGATGCGCGCAATAGCCTGCCAACCTACTTTGAGCTCTCCGGCTGGCTTCGAGTGAAGGGGCTGCACTTGCTTGCGAGGCCAGTTCTAGATGAAATTGCCTTGCTGTCCTCGTATGACCCCCGTCCTCGATACAGGCTGGGCGTTCGCCGGGCGCTCCTCTCAAGCTACATCCTGAGTCTCGGCGTTGCCGGAGCAAACCAGCTCTTGGAGGCAGCACGTCGATCTGGCCATCGCGGAAGTCCAACGTGGGAAGAGTCTGTTCTTGTGGACGTACTCATGCGTCGCGGTGCACCGCCGCTTGCGCGAGATCTCTCTCGAGCGCGAATCGACGCAACACCCGGCGTAGCGATACCTCATCTCGAGCTTCGACATCTGGTGGCCCGCATGAGGACAGCTTCACCTCAACGAGACCTGCTCAGGTTGGACTTGGAGGCGGTCCGGGACTTCGGGAAGGAAGTCGGTGCTGGCGCTGCAGTCAGTAGGTTTTCCGTGGCAGTACAGCAGCTCGCGGCCGGAGAGCTTGGCCAAGCCGCGTCCCTCCTTCGGGCCGGGTGCCTTGAGACTACCGGTCGGATGTATGGCGACGAGCTCTTGCTGTTTCAATACTGCGTCGGGCTGTTGAACGCTGTTCGCAGAACCGAAGGCGTCGTTCTTGAAGTTGAGCGCAGCGACAACCCGATGGAAACCGCTCTCGGCGCGCTTGGGCGGGGCTCGCCTCCGCGCCGCCCTTGCCTGTTCAGCCTCCAGACAGAGCCGCTTCTGGTCGCTCAGATTCTGCGAGCGATCTCCATCCGTACCAACACCAACAACTCGCAGGTGAGGATCAAACTAGCTTCTTCGGTCGCCGCCAACCTTCAGGCTGCATGGGGCTGGGAACTTCGGGAAGCTGTAGAGCTGATTTCGGACTCAGCGCCAGACCTCTACCGTGCAATCGCGCGCGACCTTCGCGCCGAGGATCCCCGGGCCCCGTACCGAGTTCCGGCACCTGAGTTCGTCGCGGTAGCCCTGTCGTCGGTCGTGTCCGTGTCCAACCCTGGTTCAAGTAGGGCATTCGCGGCTCTCCGATCCGCTACAGAAGACGAACTACGCGCG
>JBCDBY010000099.1:0-14190 GCA_039182715.1 Planctomycetota bacterium | reverse complement strand
GTCGGGGACCATCGTCTTCGGTCAGATCACCGCCCCGATCCAGGTCCCGCCCGGCTCGTACCCGATCGAGCTGCGTCTCGACGACGGTCTCACCGTCGCGCTGCCGGCCGTCAACACGCCGGTGCTCGCCGCCGGTCAGCGCTACCTCGCGCTCGCGCGCGGCTTCGTGACCAACCCCGGCCAGGGTGAAGACCTCGGCATCGGCTTCTTCGTCGAGCAGTTCGACGTCAACGACTCGACCGCGCTCGCCAGCATCATTCACGCGTCGCCCGACGCCCCGGCGGTCAACGTCGGCTCCGTCGTGGCCGATGCCTTCAACTCGCTGGGCCTTCCCAACCTGAGCTACCCGAGCGCCGCCGAGCCGGCCACGGGTGCCGACATCGGCACCAACGAGATCACCTTCGGCGTCGTCGGTGCCGGCACGACCGAGCCGATCGTGGCACGGTTCACGCTGACGCCGCTCGCCGGTCAGCGCCTCTACGCCATCGCGGCGGGCTCGTTCCTCCGCGACACCATGTCGGCGCAGTCGTTCGGGCTGCTCGCGATCGACACGGCGCAGACGCCGTGGATCGCCGGCTTCATCGCCCCGGACGCGGTCGTCGAAGACAACTAGCGATCCAACTCGTTCCCGAAAGGGCGCCGGCCTCCTCGAGGTCGGCGCCTTTTCTTTTGGGCACGCGGGCATGATGAAGCGCCATGCGGCTCGTCGTGACCAGCGACACCCACAACCAGCACGACGACCTGGTCGTGCCCGACGGCGATGTGTTCGTGCATGCGGGCGACTTCACGGGTCATGGATCGTTCGGGGAAGTCGAGCAGTTCGGCGCATGGCTCGGACGGTTGCCGCACGCGCGCAAGGTCGTCATCGCAGGCAACCACGAGTTCGCCTTCGAGGAGGATCCCGCGCGGGCGCGCGCGGCGCTGGGCGACGTCGACTACCTCGAGGACAGCGCGGTCGAAATCGATGGCGTGCGATTCTGGGGCTCGCCCTGGCAGCCGGAGTTCATGGGCTGGGCATTCAACCTGCCCATCGGCGAGCGGCTCGCCGCGGTCTGGTCCCGGATTCCGGATGACACGGATGTCCTGATCACGCATGGGCCCCCGCAGGGCATCCTCGACGACACCCCGCGCGGAGAAGCCGTGGGCTGCCCCGACCTCCGCCGGCGCGTGGCCGCGGTGCGCCCGCGCTTCCATCTGTTCGGGCACATCCACGAATCCTTCGGCGAGCACGAGGAGCACGGCACGCGTTTCCTGAACCTCTCCGCATGGGATCACCGGGCCGGCGAGGTGCGATCGCCGGTCGTCCTCGACCTCGAGCCCTAGCCTGCATCAGTCATGACCCCGCGGGTTCTGGCCGGTCCGGATCGCCGATCTCGGGATTGCCTTCTGGGTCATCCCCCGTCGCCGTGACTCCTGCCACGGCTTCCTCGGGATTCCTCGATCTCGACGATCCGTCCTCGACCAGAAGAGCGCGTCGAGAAGGCGAGAGCGCGTGGCGTCGCCTCGCACGGCAATGCAGCGGCGATTCCCCTCCGGAGCTCCCGCGCGGTCATGAATCATGCAGGCTAGCGTCGACGGCGCAAGGCGTGCACCACGATGCCGGCATGCAGCGCCACCACAATCGCGAACGCGAGCATGTGGTAGCCGGCTTCGACATCGGCGAAGACGAACAGCGCCAGCCCTCCCAGCGGCAGGAAGAGCGCGACGGCCGTCACGAGGCCCGGGTTATACGTTCGAAGGCGTACGGCGGGTACCACGTGCACGATCGCATTGACGACGACGAGATAGACGGCGACGAGCCCGAAGCCCGGGTGAACCAGGCCGGCCAGAAGAAGCGCGCCGAGGTTGACGCCCCACACGAGCGGCACGTTGATCACGAAGACCGCGCGCCGGGTCAGGACCTCGCGGCCGTCGGCCAGCATGCCGTTGAAGTAGCGCCGGAAGCGATCGCCATCGTGCTCCTCGTACTGGTGCCACATGTACGCGGGCGTCATGAGATAGACCAGCACGAGATGGAGCGGCCAGTGCGGAGCGACGAGCGGCAGCATGCCGAGCAGCACGAACGACGCAAGGAACCCGCCGTAGACCCAATTTCCGACCAGACGATCCCACATGCGAGGCGCCGAGTGTAGCCGCTCCGGCGCCGCCGGGTGCCGCGACCGCTTTGCCGCGAATGCGGCCTTGTGACCGGTGGTACCGTCGGTTCATGGACTACGAGAGATATCGTCGGCCGCCCGTGAACCGCTGGACGCCGGCCATGATCCGGCGCGCGGCGATCGCGGGCGCCCTCGTGCTGGTCGGCCTTGTCGGCCTCTTTACGAGCTACTACACCGTCGCGCCCGAGGAGGAGGCGGTCGTGCTGCGCTTCGGGCGCTACAGCAAGACCACTTCGCCGGGCCTGCACTTCAAGTTGCCCTTCGGCGTCGACCGGGCGATCAAGGTGCCGGTCACCGAGGTGCGCAAGGAGGAGTTCGGGTTCCGCACCGTCGAAGCCGGTGTGCGCAGCTCGTTCTCCCGCAGCGACAGCGAGGCGATCATGCTCACGGGCGACCTGAACATCGCCGAGGTCGAGTGGGTCGTGCAGTACCAGATCAAGGACGCGAAGGACTTCGTCTTCCACGTCCTCGATCAGGAGCAGACGATCCGCGATCTCTCGGAGTCGGTCATGCGCACGATCGTGGGCGACTACACGGTCACCGAGGTGCTGACGCGCAAGCGCGACGAGATCGCGGTCAAGGCGCGCGACGATCTGCAGCGGCGACTCGACGAGTACCGCATGGGCGTGCGCATCGTCACGCTCAAGCTGCAGAACGCCAACCCGCCGGTGTCGGTGCGCGACAGCTTCAACGACGTCAACGCCGCGCAGCAGGAGCGCAACCAGCTCGTGAACGAGGCGGAGCGCGAGTACAACAAGGTCATCGAACTCGCCGAGGGCCAGGCCAAGCGACAGATCTCGCAGGCCGAGGGCTACGCGGTCGAGCGCACGAACGAGGCGAAGGGCGACGTCGCCCGCTTCAACGAGCTGCTCGACATCTACAAGCGCTCGTCCGAGGTGACGCGCCGGCGTCTCTACCTCGAGACGCTCGAGGAGGTGCTGCCCAAGGTGCAGCGCGTCATGGTCGTGGACAGCGACGGGGTGCTGCAGCACCTGCCGCTCGCGGGAGGTGCCCGGTGAAGTTCGACAAACGCGCCCTCGGCGTGATCGCCGCCCTGCTCGCGATCACGCTCTTCAGCTCCACCTACGTGGTCAACGAGTGGGAGCAGGTGGTCATCACGCAGTTCGGCGAGCCCAAGGGCGAACCGAAGCGCGAGGCGGGCCTCTACTTCCGCCTTCCCTTCGTCCAGGACGTGAACCGCTTCGACCGGCGCGTGCTCATCTGGGACGGCAAGAAGAACGAGATCACGACCGCCGACAAGCGGTTCATCTGGGTCGACACGACCGCGCGCTGGCGCATCGCCGATCCGCTCAAGTTCCTGCAGACCGTGCGCACCGAGATCGGCGCGCAAGGCCGCCTGGACGGCATTCTCGACTCTGCCACGCGGGACGTCATCAGCGCGCACGATCTCATCGAGGTCGTCCGCCTGTCCAACCGCGTGCTGTCCATCGAGCCGGACGCGGACGATGTCGGCCAGCTCGACGACCGCGCGCGCGACAAGATCGCGAACGGCCGCGAGAAGCTGGTCGGGCAGATCAAGGACCAGGCGTCGGTGCTCGCCCCGCAGTACGGCATCGAGCTCATCGACGTGCGCATCAAGCGCATCAACTACGTCGAGCAGGTGCGGCGCGCCGTCTACAAGCGCATGATCTCGGAGCGCCAGCGCATCGCCGAGCGCTACCGTTCGATCGGCGAGGGCAAGAAGGCGGAGATCGAGGGCCGCCGCGAGCGCGACGAGAAGCGCATCACGTCGGAGGCGTACCGCAAGGCGCAGGAGATCGTGGCGAAGGCGGACGCCGAGGCGGCGCAGATCTTCGCCGACTCGTACGGCGCCGATCCGGAGTTCTATTCCTTCTATCGCACGCTCGAGGCGTACAAGAAGATCGTCGGCGCCAACCACACGCTGGTGGTCTCGCCCGACTCGCCGCTCTACCGGTATCTATCCTCCGAGTCGCGATAGACGGCGCTGCAGCTCGTCCCGCACGCGCTCCAGGCGGTCGCCCTGGACGCGCAGCCCCTTGGGCGCGTGCGGGCACTCGAGGTAGCGCTGCGCGACGGCGCCGTAGGAGCAGAGCACGCAGCTCGGGATATCGCTCGGCGGCATGTTGCGCTCGAAGTAGTCGGCCAGTCGCTTGGGCATGCGCTGGCCCGCGTAGGAGCGGCGCAGCCAGCAAACGAAGGCGCGGCCAAGGTGCTCATCCTCGGCGGCGAGCCGGTCGACGAAGGTGGCGATCGCGCGTTCGACGAGTTCCGACTGGTCCTTCACCGGGAGGTTTCCCCCACCAGGCGGACGCGCATGCGAGCGAAAACAGGCTTCATAAGCGGATTCTTCCGAAAACCGTACCCAGCACAGACCCAATTGAGACTGAGTCTCAACTGCAAGAAGGTTAGCGCCGGGACGGAGCCTGTCAACTTCGCCCTCTACTTCTCTTTGCCCTCCGGCAGCTCCTTCGCCCAGGCTTCCGTCAGCTTTTCGCTCGCCGCAATCGACTCGAGCTCCTCGGCGTGCATCCGATCGAGGTGCTCGAGCTGGTCCGGTCGCAGGAACGGGGCCAGGCGCTCGCGCCGCTTCTGGAGGCGTTCGGCCGGGCTGCTTTGGACGCTCTCGTCGCTCTTCATGCGGAACGAAAAGCCGCCGCCGCTCATGCCCGCTTGCCCTCCGCGCTCGCGCAACTCGACATCCAGGACAGCGCGAACCTGCCGCGCCTGCTCCTCGTCGAGATCGGGGATGGCGAGCGCCTTGAACGACTCTTCCACTTCCTCCGCACGCTGCTTTGCCGCGACCTCCCGGTTGTGCTCCTTGTAGCGCTCGATCTGATGTGCGCTCAGAGCGGTACCGAGCTCCGTCTCGAGCGCCGGTGCGATGCCGTCTTGCGTCTGCAGCAGCGCGTAGGTCTCCGGGGTGGGTTCGACGCCCTCCATGAGCGGAAGGACACCCTCCTCGATCGCACGAAGCCGGAACGCGCGGAGGATTTCCGCGAACTTCTTCTCCTGTTCGTCGGTCAGGCCAAGCCGCTCGCGCAACTGGGCCGCCTCCTCCTTCGCCTCCCGCGCGAACTGCATCCTCATGATCGGGAGCATGCCGCGGAAGATCTTCGCCATCTTCGCCTGCTCCGGGTCGGGTTTCGACTCCGGATCGGAAGCGGGCCTGGTCTCGCGCTCAGGTTCCGGATCCGGATCCTCCCTCGCGGGCTCCGACGGCGCGGGCGCCGACTCGGTCATCGGGGAGGAGCGCACGACCACCACCGGCTCCGAGGCGCCGCGATCCGTCCGGTGGGCCCGCGTGGGAGGTGCGTCCACCGCCCCACGCAGGAACCACCCGACAGCCGTGCCGATCAGCACGAGCGCGATCGCAATCAGAATCCTCATCCTAGCGATGAGGATACCGCGCGTTTGGGATCGGGGTCAGGCCGCCAAGGACTGCGTCGCGCGCTGCAGCGCGGCCTGCATGTCCTCGAACGCCTGGCGCACACCCGCGACGATGCCTTCCCAGGTCTCGGGAGTCGCTTCGCGCAGGCGCTGGATCTGCTCCATGAGCGCATCCCGGTAGGTCGCGAGGTCGGTCTGGACCGCCTCCGACGTGCGTGCGCTCAGGTCGCGGAACTGCTCCTCCATCGGACCGAGCTTCTCGTCCATCCAGAGCTGGAAGGCGGCCTGCTTCGCGGAGCCCGCATCGCGAGCCGTTTCGCTGGCCGTCTCGATCTTCTGGTTGAGCTTCTCCTTGAGAGCCGGGAGGTCGAACGTCCCGGTTCCATCCGTCGTGATCTCACCACAGCCGCCGATCGTGAGGGCGGCGAAGAGCAGCAAACCGTTTCGCATGATTCCAACCGCCTATACGCCGCCCCGTGAACCGCGGACGCGAAAATCGGTTGGAATTCGCGAGAGGTAACACAGGTGTCATTCGACGATGACAGACTCGACGACGATGAGTGATTACGGACGAATCCTGCGCGAGACATACGGGGGCCGCAAGTGGATCTGCGCGGGTGCCGTCGTGCTCGAAGGTGTCAACGTCGGCACCACTCTGCGCGACCTTGGCGCCGAGGTTCTCGCGCTCGGCGCGACGCGCGGGACGGGCGACATCCCCGACTGGATCACCACGATCGATCTCGACATCGGTCCGTCGCCCGATCTCATGAGCGGCATGCGCGCGGCGGAGGCGGCGCTGGCCAATCTGCCCGCATGGGCGCGCGAAGAACTCGATCGCTTCGACCCCGAAGGGACGGCGCGCGTGACGACGTCGATCTGGGGTGGCCTGCAGGAGGTCGGCGGCCGCCGGGTGTTCGGCGCGCGTCGGCCGTCGTGGGTCGCGTTGGAAGACAAGACCCGCGCCGAGTCGATCTGGGATGCCGCCGGCATCGCTCGCGCCCCCGCCGCCGTCGTCGCACTCGAACGGGACGCCATCGACGCCGCGTGGAGCGACGTAGACGGGGGTCACGGCGTCGTGGTGGCGCAGGACAACACGGAAGGCTGGCACGGCGGAGCCGTCGGGACGCGCTGGCTGCGAACGCGCGCGGAGATCGAGGCGCTCGTCGACGAGTATCGCGGCCACGCTGAGCGCGTGCGCGTCATGCCATTCCTCGAGGGACTGCCCTGCAGCATCCACGGCTGGGTAATCGACGACGAAGTGATCGCCTTCCGGCCGGTCGAGATGGTCGTGCTGTGCGTCGGCGGCACGAGCCGCTTCCACTATGCGCAGGCGGCGTCGTTCTGGGACGCGCCGGAGGCGCTCGAGCGGGAGATGCGCGACGCCGCCCGGGCCGTCGGCCGCCACCTGCGGGACACCTACGGGTTCCGCGGCTCGTTCACCATCGACGGCATCGCCACGGACGAGGGTTTCCGGCCGAATGAACTCAACCCGCGCTTCGGCGCCGCGTTCGGCAAGCTGACGCGCGGCATCCCGGAGCTGCACGCCTACCCGCTGCATCTCGCCACGGTGGAGGGCACCGTGCCGGGCCTCGACGCAGCCGCGCTCGAGTCGGACGTCCTGCGCCTCTCGCGCGAGCATCGCGATGGCGGAGGGATGGCCCTGGCGTCGCGCAGCATGGACGAACGCAAGCTGGAGCTCGACTACCGCGACGGTGCGTGGAGCGAGAGCGCGAAGGAGCAGGGTGACGCCAGCGCAGTGCTCGGCCCGCACCCGTCGGGCAGCATCGTCTTCCTGCGCCTCAACCCGGAGACGACGCCCCACGGCGCCCCGGTCGGCGGGCGCATCGCGGAAGGCCTGCGATTCCTCGACAAACTCTGGGAGCTCGACCTCGGAGCGCTCGAACCAGCCCCGGCCGCAAGATAGCGACAGTTACCGAGCCGGGTTCGATTCTCCCGCTATCTGGATAGCGGGAGAATTGAACCCGGCTCCGTTCTCCCGCTAACTGCGGCGGAGGGCGTCGATGGGCTTCATGCGCGCCGCGCGCCACGCGGGGATCGCTCCACCCGCGAGGCCGAGCGCGAGCGCGAAGATGATCGCGGTCATGAGCACGCCGGGCGTCACGCGGAACGCGAACGCGACCTCGGTGAAGGTGTCGAAATTCGTCGCGCCGGTCTCGATGCCGTTGAGCGGCAACACCAGCAACGCACCGATCAGACCGCCGATGAGCCCCAGCAGCAGCGCCTCGAACATGAACGACAAGAAGACCGGAATGGGCCGGAAGCCGCTCGCCAGCAGGACGCCGATCTCGTGCGTGCGCGAGGAGATGGCGGCGAGCATCGTGTTCGTGGCGGTGAAGACGGCGGCGGTGCCCATGACGACGGCGAGAAAGCCGCCGAGCAGACCGAGTACGCCCGCCAGCGCGCCCGACTGGCTCGCCAGGTAGTCGCGCTCGGTGATCACCTTCGCCGGGGTCTCCTTGTCCTTCTCGAGCCGCGCGGCAAGCGCTTCGAGGTCGACGCCCGCCTTGAGCGTGGAAACGACCCGGTTCGGGAAGGGTCGCTGCAGCGCGTTCAGCATGCGGTCCAGATCACCCCAGATCTCCGAATCGAACGGGCCGTCGCTCTCGAAGATGCCGACCACCTTGAGCGGCGACGTGTTGATCTGGATGACGCTGCCCAGCTTGCAGTTCTGGATGCGGCCGACGAGCTTCGCGCCGACGATGACCTCGTCGGCGCCGGGCTGGAACGGGCGGCCGTCGATGATGCGGATGCCCTCGCCGCGGATCTTGAAGCTCATGGGTTCGACGCCCCGCACCGGCACGTTGGTCTCGCCGCCGCCGAGCTTGCGGCGCCGCACGGCGACGTAGCACTCCTGCGACGCGAGCGGCTGCTCGTTCTCGTCCTGCGCGATGGCTGGCTCCGTCTTCATCAGCCGCTGCGCCGTCCGGCGGTTGAAGAGGCTCTCGCCCTCGCTGTTGGCGCCGGGGCGCATGAAGATGACGATGTCGTCGCGCCCCTGCTCCTGGAAGAGGGACTGGAAGCCCTGCCGCAGGCTCAGCACGCCGGCCAGCACCGCGACCGTCGCACCGATGCCGAACACCGTCAGCAGCGTGGACGAGCGCCGGACGAACAGGCTCCGGAGGTTGTAGGTGAGCGGAACCAGCATCAGCTTCTCCGGAGCGCGTCGACGGTGTTGAGCCCTTGCGCACGCCGCGCCGGCACGATGCCGGATAACAGGCCGACCGCCAGCATGGCGACCACCGCCCACGCGATCGTCTCGCCCTTGATGATGAAGCCACCGGTGCTCGCGGCGAGCGCGTTGTTGAACCAGCCCTCGAGGCCGAGCGCCAGCAGGATGCCCGCGCCGCCGCCGATGCCGCACAGCACGAGCGACTGCGTGAGCAGCAGCGAGAACATCGTGCGATCGGTGAACCCGAGCGCCTTGAGGATGCCGATGTCGTGGGTCTGCTCCCGCGCCGCGAGCATCATCGTGTTGATGCAGGCGAGCAGGATCGCCAGGAAGACGCCGGTACCGATGAACATCACCAGGCGCGGGACGTTGCCGACCATGCTGACGAACTGCCGGTTGAACTCCGCCTCCGTCGTCGTCTGGACGCGCTGCGGTCCGTTCTCGAAGAGCCGGTCGACGCCGGCCATGACCTGTGTCACGTCCGCGCCGGCATCCGCCTCGAGGACGTAGACGCCGACCGCGGGCGGTTCGCCGGTAAGCGCTTCCTGCGTCTCGGAGAAGTAGTCCCACTGGAAGAAGAGCGTCTGCCGGTCGAGCGACGGCTTCTTGGGCCGGTAGATGCCGCCGACGACGAACTCCCACGGCGCACCGCCCGGAAGCGGGAAGAGCGCGCCGATGATCGGAACGGTGTCGCCGACCTTCCAGCCGTAGCGTTCCGCAAGCCCTTCCCCGATCAGGCAGCCGGTCTTCGTGGCGAGGAACTGCTGCTTCGAGCCGTCGATGATCTCCATCTCCGGCCACATGTCGAACAGCATGTCCGGGTTGACCGCGAACTGCGCGAAGAAGTTCGCGCGCTCCTTGTAGTAGCCACCGAACCACTGCCAGCGACAGACGTCGCGCACGCCCTCGACGTCGCGGATCTTCGTCTCGTAGGACGCGGGCAGATCGACGAACAGACTGACCGCCGACTGCACCCAGAGCCGCCGCGAATCGGCCGCCTCCACGCCCGCCTCGAGCGTGGTCACGAGACTGCGCAGGAAACAGATCAGGAAGAGCGCGACGGTGAGCGAACCCATCGTGAGCAGCGTGCGCACGGGGTGCTTGGTGAGGTTGCGGACGACGAGCTGCAGCATCAGTTGTCGATACCGGCGAGGCGGCCCTTGTCGAGATTCACGATGCTCTGCGCGAACTCCGCGGCGCGCGGGTCGTGCGTCACCATCAGGATGGTCTTCTGGAACTCCTCGTTGAGCTGCTTGAGCAGCGCGAGCACCTGGTCGGCCGAGGCGCGGTCCAGGTCGCCGGTCGGCTCGTCGGCGAGGATCACGTCGGGGTCGGTCGCGATGGCGCGCGCGATCGCGACGCGCTGCTCCTGACCACCGCTCAGCTGGCCCGGGCGATGCGATCGGCGGTCGCCCATGCCGACCAGTTCGAGTGCCGTCTGCGCCTGCGCGCTGCGCTCGCTGCGCGAGAGCGGCGTGAGCGAAAGCGGCAGCTCGACGTTCTCCTGCGCGGTCAGCACCGTCAGCAGGTTGAACCCCTGGAAGACGAACCCGATGTGGTCGGCGCGCCACTGCGAGAGCTCGGCGCCCTCGAGCTCGTTGACGTTCTCGCCGGCGACCTCGAGCGTGCCGGAGTCGGGCCGGTCGAGACCGCCCACGAGATTGAGCAGCGTCGTCTTCCCCGATCCGGAGGGACCCATCAGCGCGTAGAAGCGCCCCTCCTCCATGTCGAGATCGAGCTCGTCGAGCACGGTCAGCGTTTCGCCGCCGCGCGTGTAGGTCTTGGTGACGCCCTGAACCCGGATCATCGATCTCTCCTATTCGACGCGCACGCGCGCGCCGTCCTTCAGTTCCGTGGGAGGCCGCGCGACGAGCGTCTCGCCGCCGGCAAGCCCCGACTCGACCACGACGCGCGCGTCGCGGCGTGCGCCGGTGCGCACGGGTCGCCAACGCACCCGATCGCGGTCGACTTCGAACACGCCCCGCTGCCCGTCGATCGTCACGACGCACGACTCCGGCACCAGCACCACCGCGTCGCCCGCCTCGGCCGGCGTCTCGTCCTGCTCGCCCTTGGGGCGGAAGACGACGCGCACGCCCATCTCGGGGCGCAGCCGCGGATCGAGTTCGTCGAAAACGATGCGCAGCTCGACGGAACCCTTCTGCCGGTTCGCGGTCGGCCAGATGCGCTTGACCTCGCCGGTGAAGCGCACCTTGGGATATGCGTCGAGATAGATGTTTGCGCGCGTACCGAGCTCGACGGCGGAAAGGCTCTTCTCCGGCAGGTCGACCTGGACCTCGAGCGAGGCGTAGTCGACCATCGTGACGACCGAGCCGCGCGAGTTGCCGCCCTGCGAGTTGGGGCTGACGACCTCGCCGACCTCGGCGTCCTTGAGGACGACAACGCCGTCGAAGGGGGCTTTCACCTCGGTCTTCTCGAGCGTCGCCTTCACCTGGTCGAGCTGCGCCTTCTGGACGGAGACCCGCGCGATCGCCTCCCTGGACGCGACGACGGCGATGCCCTCCTGTGCCTCCGCCTCGCGCACGGCGGTCGTCGCGACCTGGACCTGCGCCTCCGCCTCGGAGACGCGCGACTGGGCGAACGTGACCAGAGCCTTCTCGGTCGTGCGCTGCGCCTTGGCGCGCTGGAGCCGCGTGCGCGCTTCGTCAAGCGCCTGCTGCGTGCCGGCCTCCTTACGCAGCAGCTGCTGCTGGCGATCGAACTCGAGGAGCGCCAGCTCGACCAGCGACTCGACGTCTTCCACCCGCGATTCCGCGGCGGCGACGTTGGACTGCTGGCTGATCAGCTGCGTGCGCGCGGCCGAGAGTTCCGCCTGCCGGCGCGCGACGGACGTGCGCGCGGCTTCGAGCTCCTTCTCGCTGCGCGTGACGCCGGCCTTCGCCGAGTCGAGCTGCGCCTCCGCGGCGCGCACGGCGGCGTCATACTCCTTCGCATAGAGGCGCGCGACCACGTCGCCCTTCTTGACGA
Organism: Planctomycetota bacterium; assembly: GCA_039182715.1. GTDB lineage: Bacteria > Planctomycetota > PLA2 > PLA2 > PLA2 > JBCDBY01. The sequence continues at coordinate 2,490 of JBCDBY010000099.1, read as the reverse complement.
CCGAGCCCTCCTCGACGTTCATCTCGACCACGCGGCCGGGCGTGTCGGCCGAGAGCGCCGCCTGGCGCGCCGCGACGATGTAGCCGTTGGCGGCCGTGCCCGACACGGCGGTTGCCGCAAGCGGGTTGGTCCGGATCGCGGACGCGGTCTCCACGCGCGGCAGCGTGAGGTTGTCATAGGTCCGCAGGATGGGCGCGCGGAGCAGCCAGAACGCGCCCCCGAGCACGACGGCCCAGACCAGCGGCTTGACCCACGGACGCCGCTGCTTGCGGCGCACGCTGCTCTTCGTCTTGGAGCGGTCGATACGCAGTTTCCCGAGGTCGGACACGACGCGTCACGATACCCCAGCCCGCGCGCTTCGGGCGCGCCGATTACCGCGGGCGCACGCGATAGATCACGCCGCGCAGCTTGCCCTCCTCGACCTCCTTCTTGCCGGAGCAGATGTAGAGGTTCCACTCGTCGTCGAAGCAGATATTGCCGGAGCGGCGAACGCCAATCAGGGCGGTCAGGTCGATGTAGGGCTTCGGATAGCCCTTGTAGGCGTCGAGGATGTTCTTCGGGTCGGGCTTGAAGCGGTAGACGGCGCCGTTGTAGCCGGGGGAGACGTAGATCAGGCCGTCCTTGTCGAAGGCCATGTCGTAGATGTTCGCGCTGCCGCTCTTGGTCTTGGGGTCGTAGCGGGTGAACTGCGCGATCAGCTCGCCCTGAAGCGGCCGGACGAGGTCCCCGTCCTCCTGGAGCGGGAAGCGGATGATCTGCGATGTGGTGCGGAACGCGACGTAGAGAAAGCCCTCGTGCGCCTCGACCGCGGCCGTGCCCTCGATGTAGGTGTTGCCGTGCCCCTTGACGTTCACGAAGACGTTCTTGTCCTGCGACGCGCGGTGGAAGATGTAGCGCGCGGGAGGAGCCTTCGCGTTCGGGTTCTTGCGGATCGGATCGAGGTCGTACTGGACCAGCGCGGTGTTGTCCTTCGCGCCCACGTAGAGATAGCGCCCCGCGACGGCCGCGCCGCAGGGGCCGTTGACCATGCCGTGCGGGGCCGGGTTCTTCGTCATGTCGTGGTGCGGGTAGTAGCGCGACGGAACCGTGAGGCCGAGTTCCTTTTCCGGCACGACGTCGGGGTCGTGCTGATCGATGACGAACCACTTGCCGACGCGCATGTCGTAGCGCAACACGGAGTCGGTGGCGTTCTTGCGGAAGATGAGCGGGCGCGGCAGGTCGATGCCGCTAAAGCCGCAGGTGATGAAGTTGCGCGAGACCGGATCGTAGACCAGCTGGCAGTAGGGGCGGCCGGCGCGCGTGTCGCGCGTCGACGGCATCTCGCGACTCCAGAGCTGGAACGGCGGCGAGGTGGGACGGGCGAGAATGCGACCGTTGTTGCGCACCGCCTTGCTGACCGGGACGCCCTTGACGACCGGCTCGGAGATCTTGGGGTCGATGACGAACACGTGGCCCGCCATGTCGTCGATGTCGTTCTGCGGGCCGCCGGCGCTGCGGTGAATGCCGCGGCCGATGGCGTAGAGCTTGCCGTCCACGAACCGGACGCCGCGCGGCCAGGGCACCACCGTGGTGATGCGCTCCAGGCGGATGTCGACCGACGGCGGTCCGTAGTCCTTGGGCTTCGCGAAGGCCGACGGGGTCAGAAGGGCAAAGGCGAGAGCGGCGAGGGCGATTCTGGCGTGCGTCATGACGTATCTCGGAGCGCACACCGGGAGCAATCGTCGTTCCAGTTCGATTCCCCCCCAGCTGCATCCCACACGTGACGATTTCGCGCAGTTCGAGCGGTCGGATGTCACCGTTCGTGCACACCGGAGAAACGGGTGGTGCGTAGGGGAAACGGGAGGGGGCGGGGCTGGAGGGGGCGGGAGATGGAGGCGACTGAGGGCGCGGAGGATTCGCGCTGAGGCGGCTGAGTTCCGCTGAGATCGCTGAGGGGGAACAGGGGAAGCTGCCGGAGTCCGATGGCCACCCTGTCTGTCCTTAGCGATTGCAGCGCCCCTCCATTCCCTCAGCGCGAAACCTCCGCGCTCTCAGCTTCCTCACTGTGGTGTCGCCACGCCTCGAACCGCCGACCTACTGCTTGTAAGGCAGCGAAGCATGTCTTCGGCTTCGCCTACGACCTGCTTCGCAGGGTGCCCAGTTTTCACAGGGGGCTGCGCGCCCCCTACGGAATCGCTCCGCTGCGCTTCCCGATTCCTACCCCACGCGAGAGCGGCTGCCAGAGCACAGAACTCTCAAAGGGCGTTTTGGTGGGCGATGACGGACTCGAACCGCCGACCTACTGCCTGTAAGGCAGCGAAGCATGTCTCCGGCTTCGCCTACGAACTGCTTCGCAGGGTGCCCAGCTTTGTCAGGGGGCTGCGCGCCCCCTACGGAATCGCTCCGCTGCGCTCCGCGATTCCTACCCCACGCGAGAGCGGCTGCCAGAACGCAGAACTCTCAAAGGGCGTTTTGGTGGGCGATGACGGACTCGAACCGCCGACCTACTGC
>JBCDBY010000098.1:0-14300 GCA_039182715.1 Planctomycetota bacterium | reverse complement strand
CGACCTTGCGGAAGCGAGCGTACGTCTCGCCGGCTGGGATACGTGGAATCTCGTGAGGGTCGACCAGCTCGCGCGATTTCTCCGGCCCAAGCTCGAGGCCGCGCGTACGCCGGCCGAGAAGATCAAGATTCTCAACACCTGGATCCTGAAGGACCACGTCGTATTCACGAACCTTTCGGCCCCGGACGTCCAGCTCTCGTTTCTGCCCTACGTGTTCTCGCAGGACGCCGGCAACTGCGTCGGCTACACGACTCTCTACCTTGCGCTCGGCCAGCGGCTCGGACTGCCGCTACACGGCGTGCTCATCCCCGGCCACGCCTTCGTGCGTTGGGAAGACGGGACGTTCCGGCGCAACATCGAACCGATGTTCAGGGGAACGGAGGTGGGCAACGCGTACTACCGCGCGTCGCCACATCAGCTCCGCAATCGGACGCCGCGCGAGGTGCTCAGCGTCGTGCTCTCCAACGCCGCGGCCCTGTCACTGCGCTTCGGCAACTACGAGAGCGCGCGCGAGGAGTGCGAGGTGGCCTTGCGCCTCGACCCGTCGAATGCGGCGGCGCGCAACAACTACGTGCTGTGCATGCTGCACGCGTCGCTCGACGAGCGCGAACGGATCGACACGTTGCTCGAGGAGCTGCGCACGCGAAGCCCCGACGACGCGGAACCCTGGCTGCTGCAGTCGTCGATCCATGCGGCGTTCAATGAGCATGACGAGGCGCTGCAGGCGGCCCACGAAGCGGTGCGGCGCGAGGAATCGGACCGGACGCGCGGATGGCGCGCGCGGTGCTACGCGCGGCTGGGCCAGCTCGATCGGGCGAAGAACGACCTCCAACGGCTGGAAAACGCGGAGCCGTTCGGCGACCTGCGGCTGGAGCTCCGCGTGCGCGACAACCCGGCGGGAGCGGTCCAGTCGATCACGCAGTCGCTGGCGACCGCCGGACACGATCGGCTCCGCCGCATCACCCGGGCGGCGGAAGTGCTTCTCGAGATCCGCGAGCCGGCGCAGGCGCTTGTGGTGCTCGACATGGGACGGGAGCATTCGGAGCGTTCGCTGAAGGACGAGTTCATTCAAACCGGCGGAGTCGCGGCACCCGACATGCTGACGCGCGAAGGCGCACGGCGCCGCTGGCATCTCGTACGCGCGAAGGCGCTGCATGCGGAGGGGCGCAAGTCCGAGGCGCGAGCCGCGCTGGCCACGGCGAAGAAGCACGGTCACGGCGGACGGCTGACGCTCGAAGTCGAGCGTCTCCTCGAATCCCGATGAGATTCCGATTCCTCCAGACCGGCGAAGCGTGGGACGCGGCGGAGCGCAACGCGGCTCTCGATCGGATCGACGCCTGGTGGAAGGCGTTCGGCGCAACGCGGGAGACGATTCTGCGTTCGTTCCGCGGGGAGGCGGAGTGGGATCTCGGCGACTGGATGCTCGACCACCTCGGCGCGGTGGACGACGAGCTCATGTGGGAGTTCGGGCCGGGCATCCACAAGGAGCACCGCCTCGTCATCACGCCCGAGTCGGCTCGACATCTGCACCCGCTGGTCGAGGTGATGCTGCAGCGCTGTCCGGGATATGACGACTGGGAGTTCTACGCCGCCCGCCCCCGCGAGAGTGCCGGTCACGCCCGCGCCATGATCGAGGCGCGCAACCTGATGGCTCTCGAGGGGGCGCGGGTGCTCGCCACGCCGACCGAGGAGTGCTTCGTCGACCTGACCTTTTTCTCCGAGAGCTTCGCCGGCCCCGAAGACAACGACGCGAAGGGCTCGGCCTGGGTCGCGACGGGGTGCATCGTCGGCGAAGAGACACTCGACGTCTGGATCGGCGAGATCCACGTGCGCCACGGGGACGGCCGGAGTGAAGGTGCCGTGCCGCTGGATGCCATGCAGGAGGCGGTCGACGCCGCCATCGAGAGGGTAAGAGCCCAGCTCCCCGCGGAGCCGCTCTGGAAGACGTTGGGGCCTGGGACGGGCACCGTGTGGCAGCTGAAACCGAACGAACGCGACACGTACCCTCGGCGAACCGACCTGTTGACGTGCCGGTCGTGCCACAACCCGCTGTGGACGGCGACGAACTCCGGTTGGGTCGTCGACTCGCGTCGCTACTCTCGCTTCGAGGAGATCTTCGCGTACGTGAAGATGGAGGGGCTGGGGGTTCTGTCGGGCGATCACTTCGAGGAAAAGGCCGCCATCGAGGATGCACTTATCGCGGCGCTGACCGAACGTGAGCTCGGCGCCGTCATCGGCGGCGGAACCGGACTGCGCTACGCCTACATCGACCTCGCCCTGGCGAAAGCGGACGAGGCGATCGAGACCGCCATTCACGTGCTTCGCGAGCGCAACATCGCGCGCAACAGCTGGATCCTCTTCTTCGACAAGCGGTTCGAGCAAGAGTGGGTCGGCATCTGGGAGGAATCCCCCCCACCGCCCTAGAGGTGGAACCGCGGGTCGCCTTCCTTCCAGCCCGGAGGAAACCTCGGGCTATGAACGCTGAACGGCGTAGGCCCGTCTCGGAACTTGTAGTAGATCAGCTCCGGATCGTCGGTGTAGCGGCCACAACATCTCAAGTCGAGTACAACCTGATCACCCTCGGCAACGCAGACCGACAGATCGACCCACGCTGGCACGCGACCGTCACGCCAGAGGAACTCCACGACCTGCGCGGCCGTCCAGGGTCCATGCGCGTCTCCTCGCGGCAGCTCGTCCTCGGGGTAGACGACTTCGCGCGGATCGTGGTCGTCGTCGCACGACTGATTCGGAACGACGCGATAGACGAGTGACGATCCGAGATGGTCCCGGACGTAGCGGCGAGCAAACTCGACGGTCGCAACGCTGAAGTGCTCGAGTTGCTTCTCGAAAGTCACCCGATCCAAGGTCTGCTGATGATAGCCGCGCGCGACCGGAGGAACATCGCCCTCGAAGACACCGTCGTCCAGCAGCTCCGCACCCTGCTCCCCACCGCGCGGGTCGGGGCAGCGCTCGTTCTCGCAACGACATCACCCCTCTGCCTGGCGCTGGAAGGCTTCGTACCCGCCACGCTCGCGGAGTGCTACCCGGCGTGGCGCGGAGAGAGCTTCGACGGCCTGCGTGTCGCGAGCGCCGTGCGAGCCGGGGCGCGCTCCGTTCGACTCGGCGGCGCCTGCAATCTGATCTCGGACCAGACCGCGGCGCCGGTGCTGCTGGAGATGACGATCGCGGAAGACGAGGACTCGCTGTGCGCCCTTCGCTTCTGCGTTGGGAGACCGCGCCGGGCGCTCTGGGCATCGAGCGTCGGGAGATCTCGAAACTGCGCTGGCTCGCAGAGGCGACGGCCGGGCGGCACGAGGAGATCGTGTGGGTCTACGAGGCGACGTTCACGTTTCCCGCAGGCCCCGCCGATTCCTTCGAGAGATGAAGAGACCGAGGAATCGGCGGCTCGGATTCGCCTTGGGGGCGATGGCGCTGGTCTGCGCGCTTGCAGCGGCCGCGGTGCCGTTGGTCGTCGTGCGTTTGTCCGACCGGTACTGGAAGACCGGGCGCCACACGTGGATGCTTCGGGACGTCTCTTGGAACCGGCTGACCCACCGCGTCTCGGCGGTCCTCGAGTTCGACCGGCCCTATGGCGTTCGGAGATTCGAGGAGCCGACGATCGAGATCGGGACCTACGACCACACCGTCGTTCCGTTCCGGATCCACCGCCGTCCGGTGGCGGTCTCCGCAGTCATTGACCCGAACGGCCGGATCCTCACCTGGCGCATCGAGGACTTCGCGCTGCCCGACGGGGAGAAGTTCGCCGGCATCTACGTGACGGGCGGGAGCTACGTGTGCGCCACCACCGGGAAACAGCGCAAGCTGCGCGTCACGCTCGCAAGCGCCCACAATCAGTGGTGATGCGCTAGTCGAGCTCTCCTCGCCAGCGATCCGAGGTCCGAAGCCGGTCGAGGTCGCGCGGGTCGAGCACGCGGCGCAGATCGTCGGCCAGATCCGCGGCGTCGCGCTCCCGGCGTTCGATCTTCAGCAGCGCTCGCATGAGCGTCGGCTCCGGCAAGCGATCCAGCGGCTCGACGAAGGCGCGGAAGAAGTCGCCGAGGTACTCGCTGTCGTGCTGCGGGAACTGGTAGTCGGATCCGTACGACTGGTACCAGCCGACGAAGGTCACCTCGTCCGACTGCGCGCGGATGGCATACGGGTCGAACGCGCCGCTGCGCGCGACGCCGGACGGGCGGTCGTGGCGGAACGCGTGAAACGGATTCTTGTCGTCGTTCCACTCGCGCGTGAGAAAGCGATAGTCGGCGTACTCCAGGTCGCGGTAGAGACGATCGGAGTAGTCGCGGCGCGCGGTGGCGCGGCGATCGTCGACCTCGAACTGGTTCATCTCACCCTTGCCTTGCGCCGCCTCGGTAGCGCGCAGGACCGCGTGGAACTCGGCGTGCGCCGCCAGCAGCCGGTCGAGCACCTCGCGGCGCGGCACGCGGCCGAGCTGGCGGATCACCGACGCGCTGAAGCTGCGCAGCATCTCGACCGGGTACGCGCGCAGCCCGTAGCGCGCGGCGTTCTCCCGGTACCAACGGGGGAAGCGCTCCTCCGACCACGCATCGGTGCCGTAGATCGCGCCGTCGGGGAAGGGGGTCGCGGATTCGGCTTCCATCTCGGGCTCGGCCTCGGGCTCTTCGCGGCCGCGGGGCGAGGACCTTTCGGTCGAGGAGGCCGGCTCGGGGCGCGCCCGCGGCGCGGGCTTTGCCGGCTCGGGCTTCGTCAGCTCACGCGCCGGTCGCTCCGCCGTGTCGGCACGCCGCTCCGCCCGCGGCAGGTCGCGGTCCACGCTGGCGCGGCCCCACCAGAATCCGATCGCCAGCATCAGGGCCGGCACGAGCACGCGCGCTACCGTCTTCAAGATCGACTCCCTCCTCGATACTCAACGCAACCGGAACCCAGCCTGCACGTCTCGTATCCTCGGCGCGTCATGTCCTACTACATCCGCGTTCTCAGCACCGCCACCGGCGCGCCGGCGCCGCACGAACTCGCGCCCGACGGCCACGACGCGCAGTCGGCCAGCGGCGAGGAGGACTGGCCGGCCCTACGCGTGCAAACCGCCGCCGGCCGTGAGATCGCGGTGGTCGAGCGCAATCCGGTGCTGCCCGGTTCGCTCGGCGAGGAGGAAATCGGGACGTTCCTCGAGGAGATCGACGAGGCCGAACCCGCCAGCGCGCGCGCCTGGCTGACCGACTACCTGCCGCGCGTGCGCACCATCTTCGCCGTGCAGGTGCTGTGCGGCCCGGAGCAGGAGGAGGAGTGGGACGCGCTGCAGGAAGTCGTCTCCACGCTCTGGCACTTCGCGCCCGGCATCATCCAGTCGGACGGCGAGGGCTTTACGAACGAAGAGGGTTACCACATCCTCTGGCAGTTCGCCGACGACGTCGACGGACCTTGGACCATGGCGGTCCTCGATCGCGAGACCTGGGTCCCGTTCCAGATGCGGTTGGACGACGCCGAGCACCGCGCCGCGTTCCGCGCCGGACGCGTGCCCGCGGGCGCCATGCAGTTGTAGGGTTTCCCGCCGCATCCGGTACAACACAACACCGCGCATCGCGGGGTGGGTTCGGCCGTGGTTCTGGTTCTTGTACTGCTCCTTCTCGGCGCCGTCGTCGCGCTGCCCCTCGGGCGTCGGCTCGCGGGCACGGCGGCGTTCGTGCTACCGCTGCCGATGGCGGCCGGATTCGTGGAGCTGTTGCGCCGCGTCCCCGCCGTCGTCGACGGCGCGCGGCCGCGCATCGTGCTCGGCGGCGTCGATCCGCTGGGCGCCGAGATGGCGCTGCGCCTGCAGCCGCTCGGCCTGCTCTTCGCCCTGCTCGTCACCGGTATCGGCGCGCTCGTCATCGTGCACGCGGCCGGCTATCTCGCCTCCAAGCCACGCATCCTCGCCCGCTTCACCGCGCTCGCCTACCTGTTCGCCTTCGCGATGGTCGGGCTGGTGCTGGCCGACGACCTGCTGCTGCTCTTCGTCTTCTGGGAGCTGACCAGCGTCTGCTCCTTCCTGCTCATCGGCCTCAAGTACGAGGAGGAGCCGGCGCGCGAGGGCGCCATGCGCGCGCTGTTCGTCACCGGCGCGGGGGGGATCGCGCTGCTCGTCGGCCTGCTCATGCTGGCGACGGCGGCGGACACGACCTCATTGAGCGTCCTGCTGGAGCGCGGCGACCAGGTGCGCGCCTCGAGCCTCTACGTGCCGGCGCTGGTGTTCGTGCTCATCGGCGGCTTCACCAAGTCGGCGCAGGTGCCGTTCCACTACTGGCTGCCCGGCGCGATGGCCGCGCCGTCGCCGGTGAGCGCCTTCCTGCACTCCGCCACGCTGGTCAAGGCGGGCGTCTTCCTGCTCGCGCTGTTGCACCCCGTGCTCGGCTTCCGCGCGGAGTGGCATGCGTTGCTCGGCCCCATCGGCGCGCTCACCATGCTCGTCGGCGCCGTGCTCGCGTTCGGCCAGGACGACTTGAAGAAGATGCTCGCCTACACGACGGTCGCCGGGCTCGGCACCATCATGATGCTGCTCGGCATCGGCACGGAGCCGGCCGTGCGCGCCGCGATGCTCTTCACCGCCGTCCACGCGCTCTACAAGGCGAGCCTGTTCATGGTCGTCGGCTACCTCGACCAGCGCACCGGCACGCGCGACGTCGGGCAGCTGCGCGGGCTCGCGCGCGCGGCGCCCTTCGCGTTCGCGGCGGGCCTGCTCGCGGCGCTCTCCATGTCGGGCCTGCCGCCGCTGCTCGGCGCGATCGCGAAGGAGCTCGTCTACGAAGCGAAGCTCGGCATGCCCGAGGCCCCCACTGCGCTGCCGGTGGTCGGCTCGGTCGCCAACGCGCTCATCATCGCCTGCGCGCTGCTCGCCGGCATCGCGCCCTTCCTGCGCCGGGGCACGCCGCCCGAGCTGCGGCCGGTCGCCGGCGTGCGACTGCTGCTGGGCCCGGTCGTGCTCGCAGGCGTCGGGCTATTGCTCGGCCTGCTGCACGACACGCTCGGCGCGCCCCTGCTGGACGCCGCCTCCGGCGCGGTGGTCGGCGAGCCGGTCACCGAGGAGTTCGCGCGCGACGAGGCCCCGGCGCTCGTCGGTCTCGTCGGCAATCTGACGCTCGCCGCCGGCGTCGCCGCCTTCTTCCTGCGCGGTCGACTGGTCGCGAGCGCGGGCGCACTGCGAAAGCTCCCGGCGTTCGGCCCGACGGCGCTACACGATCGCCTGCTGGGCGGCATCTACGCGGTGGGCGGCGCCGTCTCGAAGGCGACGTCGTATCGCGTGGTGCGCACGTCGATGCTCGTATCGCTGGTGCTGCTGCTCCTGCTCACCGGCCCCCCGCTGCTGCGCGCCGTGGGCACCCCGGGCTTTGCGATCGGACTGCCCGAGGCGCTGCTCATGCTGCTCGTCGCCGCCGGCGCCATCGCCACCGTGCGCGCCCGTCGTGCCGTGACCGCGGTCGCAGCGCTCGGCGTCGCCGGCTTCGGCATCGGCATGCTCTTCCTGCTGCGCGGCGGCCCCGACCTCGCCCTCACGCAGATCGCGGTCGAAACGATGGCCGTGCTCCTGCTGCTCACCGTGCTGCAGCGGCGGCCGCTCACCGAGTCGGCACCGCAGGACGGCAAGCGCGTGCTCGACAACGTCATCGCGCTCGCGGTGGGCGCGGTGTTCACCGGCCTTGCCTGGGCCGCCGCGCCGGACGGCACGCTGCGCGCGCCCGCCGAGGCGATCGCGAAAGCGAGCGAGCCGGAGGGCTTTGGCCGCAACGTCGTCAACGTCATCCTGGTCGACTTCCGTGCGCTCGACACCATGGGCGAGATCTTCGTGCTGGCGATCGCGGCGCTCGGTGTCACCGCGCTGCTGCGTCGCGTTCCGCGCCCCGCCGCGGCGTCCCTGCCCGCCGCGCCCCCCATCCTGCGCGCCACCGCCGGCGCGGTCGTGCCCCTGCTCGGCCTGTTGTCGCTCGTGCTCTTCGCGCGCGGCCACCACGAGCCGGGCGGCGGCTTCGTCGGCGGGCTCGTGGCGGCGAGCGCGGCGATGCTCTACGCCTTCGCGTTCGGCATCAAGCGGGCGCGCAAACGCGTTTCGCCCGCACGTCTCATCGCAGCGGGTCTCGCCCTCGCGCTCGGCGCCGGCGCGATCGGGCTGCTGTTCGGCGGCACGTTCCTGACCGGCGTCTGGATCGACGCGAAGATCCCGGCGGTCGGCAAGCTCGGCACGCCGCTGCTCTTCGACACCGGCGTCTTTCTCGTGGTCTTCGGCGTGACGACCGGCGTGCTGCTGGAACTGCTGGTGCGGGAGGAGACGGCATGAGCGGCTGGTTCGGCCTGCTCGTCGGCATCCTCGCCGCGGCCGCGACCCGGCTCCTGCTGCGCAACTCCGCGGCGGGCCGCGCGCTGGGCGTCGTCCTGATCGGCCTCGCGCTCAACCTGCTGGTCTTCACCATGACCGGCGTCGCGACCGATCGCGCGCCGCTCGTCGAGGTCGGCGCGTCGGCGCCGCGCGAGCCGTTCAGCGATCCGTTGCCGCAGGCACTCGTGCTCACCGCGATCGTCATCGGCTTCGCGCTGCAGGCGTTCGCGCTCGTGCTGCTCGTGCGCTCCGATCCGGACGAGGAGGCGGAGGCGTGAACACGATCGTGATCGCCCCGGTGCTCGCCGCGCTCGCGGCCGGCACGGTCGCGCTGATCGGCGGGGCCCGGCTGCAGCGCGGCGTGCTGGTCGTCGGCGCGCTGCTGCACTTCGGCTTCGCGGCCGCGCTCTTCTCGCAGGTGGCGCAACACGGCGTTCTCGCGCTGCACGTCGGCGGCTGGGTGGCGCCGCTCGGCATCGCGCTGGTCGCGGACTCGTTCGCGGCGGTCATGGTCCTGCTGTGCGGGCTGCTGGGCTTCGCGACGTCGATGCAGATTGCGCGCGCCACGCCGGAGGACGATCTGCGCAGCGGCGTGCCCGCCATGACGCTCTTCCTGCTCGCGGGCGTCGACGCGGCCTTCCTGGCGGCGGACCTCTTCCACCTCTACGTCGCCTTCGAGGTGCTGCTGCTCGCGTCGTTCACGCTGCTCGTGGCGGGCAAGGGCGCGGCGCGGCGCACGGCGGCGATCCGCTCGCTCATGCCCGGCGTGCTTTCATCCATGCTGCTGCTGGGCGGCGTCGGCCTGCTCTACGGCATGACCGGCACGCTGTTCATGCCCGACGCCGGCGCGATCCTCGCCGAGCGGGGCAACGACCCGGCGGTGCGCGCCGTCGCCGGCCTGCTCGCGCTCGCGTTCGCGCTCAAGGCGGCCGTCTTCCCGGTCTACGCGTGGCTGCCCACGTCGTATCCCGCCGCACCGAGCGAGATCGTCGCGCTCTTCGCCGGACTGCTCACCAAGGTGGGCGTCTACGCGCTGGTGCGCGTCTTCACGCTCGTGCTGCCGAACGAGATGAGCTGGCTCGGGCCGATCGTGCTCGGCATCGCCTGTTTGACGATGGTCATCGGCGTGCTGGGCGCGCTCGCGCAGTGGGAGATGCGCGGACTGCTTTCGTTCCACGTCGTCAGCCAGGTCGGCTATCTCGTGATCGGACTGGGCCTCGGCACGAAGGCGGCGCTCGCGGCGACCGTCTACTACCTCTTCCACAACAGCGTGGCGAAGACAGGACTCCTGCTGGCGACCGGCGTCGTCGAGTCGCGCCGCGGCACCGGGGCGCTGAAACGACTCGGGGGCCTCGCCGGCACCGATCCGTGGCTGGCAGGGCTCTTTCTCGTCGCGGCGTTCGCGCTCGCGGGCATTCCGCCGCTCTCCGGCTTCTGGGCGAAGCTGCTGGTGCTGCGTTCCGCACTCGACGACCACGCGTGGATCGTGCTTGCCGTCGCGGCCAGCGTCGGCGCCCTGACGCTGCTGTCGATGGCGAAGATCTGGACCAACGCGTTCTGGGGTTCGGTGCCCGCCGACGCGCCGGCGCCGCGTCGCAGCGTTTTGGAGCTTGCGCCGCTCGCCATGCTCGTCGCGGTGGCGGTCGCGCTCGGACTTTTCGCCGGACCGGCGATCGAGTTCGCGGAGCGCGCGGCGGCGGAGCTGCTCGATCCGTCGGGCTACCGCGCCGCGCTCGGGGGAGGCCGCGGATGATTCTCGGGACGCTGCTGCTCACCCTGGCGTGGTGCGTGCTGACGCGCGAATACACGATCCCGAACGCGGCGCTCGGCGTCGCCATCGGGGCTCTGCTCCACGGCGTCGTGCGCAAGCGCGCGCAATCGGAGGCCCCGCCCGCGCGCAACGCGTGGACGCGCATCCCGGCGGCGATCGAGCTGCTGCTGTTCTTCTTCTACGAGCTCTTCGTCTCGAGCGTACGCATCGCCGTGCTCGTGGCGCGCCCGAAGCTGGAGGTGAAGACCGCGGTGGTGACGGTGCAGGTCGACCCCGAGTCCGAGGCGGAGCTTGCGACGCTCTCCAACCTGGTCACCCTCACGCCCGGCACGCTGAGCATCGACACGTCGCCCGATGGCAAGCAGCTCTATGTGCACGTCATGGGCGTGGACGATCTCGACGCCGTGCGGCGCGAGATCGAGGAGGGCTTCGCGCGGCGGGTCCGAAAGGTGTACCGATGAGCCCGCAGTTCGTGGAGATCGTTCGGGTGGTCGTCATGCCGTTGCTGGGGCTGGCGGCACTGCTCGCGGGCTGGCGCGTGCTGCGCGGGCCGACGCTGGCCGATCGCGTCGTGGGACTCGAGCTGCTCACGACGATCGGGATCGGGCTGGCGGCGGGCGCCGGCGTGGTCGCCGACCAGCCGGCACTGCTCGACGTCAGTCTGGTGCTGGCGCTGGTCGTTTTCCTGGGCGCGCTCGCCTACGCACGATCGCTGGGGTCGGATCGATGACCGGATTCGAGTGGATCGCCCTCGTCTTCATGGTGGCCGGCGCGCTCTTCACCCTGCTCGCGTCGTTCGGCCTCGTGCGTCTGCCCGACGTCTACTGCCGGCTCTCGGCCACGTCGAAGGCGGCGCCGCTCGGCATCGGCTTCGTGCTGGCCGGTGCGGCCATGGTCGTGCGCGACCACAGCTACACGCTCCAGGCGATCGCGGTGGGCTTCTTCGTGGCGCTCACCTCGCCGGTCGCCGCGCACGTGCTGGCGCGCGCCGCTCGACGCGCCGGCGTGCCGTACGCACCGGGGACCGAGTCCGACGAGCCGTCCCAGCAGGACTGAGGCACGGTAAGCTTGCCGCGATGAGCCCGAAGCTGATCGCGATCCTGCTGCTCGTCGGAGGCGGCATCCTGCTCTACATCGGATGGGAGGAGAAGGAGTCGTTCACGTCGAGCGTCTCCGAGACCTTCCAGGGCACGCCGACCGATCGATCGATGTGGTTCCTCGGCGGCGGTGCGCTCGCCGTCGTCGCCGGCGGTTTCCTGCTCTTCCGCGGCGGCAAGCGCAGCTGATACCGGGATTACGGAGCCGGGTTCAATTCTCCCGCTATCTCGATTAGCGGGAGAATCGAACCCGGCTCGGTAACTGTCGCTATTTGTCGCTGTCCTTCTTCTTGAGCTTGTCCTTGAACTCCTTGCGGACCTTCTCGACCTTGGGCAGCGCGACGGCGCGCACGTAGCCCTGGTTGGGGTTCTCGCAGACGTAGTTCTGGTGGTACTGCTCGGCGACGAAGAACGCGACCAGAGGCTCGAGCGTCGTGACGACCGGGCTGCGGTAGATCTTCTCCTTGTTGAGCCGCTCGATGTACTCCTTCGCGATCTTCTTCTCCTCGTCGTTCGCGTAGAAGATGGTCGAGCGGTAGTGCGGGCCGATATCGGCGCCCTGCCGATTGAGCGTGGTCGGGTCGTGCGTCGCGAAGTGCACGCGCAGCAGCTCGCCGAAGGAGATCTTCGACGGGTCGTAGATGATCTTCACCGCCTCGGCGTGCTTGGTCTGGCCGCTGGAGACCGCCTTGTAGTTGGCCGTCTCCTTCTTGCCGCCGGCGTAGCCCGACACCGCCTCCACGACGCCGTCGAGCTCCTCGAACACGGCCTCGACGCACCAGAAGCAGCCGCCGGCGAAAACGGCCTCGGATCGTTGCGACATCGACTTCTTCTCCGTTTCGGCCAGCTCCTTCACGCGCGCGCGCGGCGTGAACTTGAGCGCGACCGAGTTGATGCAATAGCGCAGGCCCGTCGGCTTCGGGCCGTCCTTGAACACGTGGCCGAGGTGCGCGCCGCAGCGCGGACAGGAGACCTCGATCCGCCGCATACCGTAGCTCGTGTCGACCTTCTCGGCGATGTTCGTGGCGGCGATCGGCGAGTGGAAGCTGGGCCAGCCGGTGCCCGACTTGAACTTCGCCTTCGAATCGAACAGCGGCAGCCCGCAGCACGCGCAGGAGTAGACGCCGTCCTCCTTGTTCTTCAGCAACTCGCCGGTGAACGCGCGCTCGGTCCCGTCTTCGCGCGTGACGTAGTACGCCTCCGGCGAAAGCTGCTTCTTCCACTCCGCCTCGGTCTTTTTCACGCGCGGCGACTCGACCGGGCCAACGAGCTTGCCGTTCGCGTCGAAGATGTGCACCGAGACCGTCGGCACCTTCGCGACGCGCGCCGGCATGTCGTCGAGGACCACGTAGGGGTCTTCCTCGGCGAGCCCGCACGAGGCGATCAGCAGGAGGGGAATCATGAACAGTCGCATGACTGGATGCTAGCAGCGGTTTCCGCCCCGCCCATGCCCCAAAGCGAGCCGGGCGAAACCGATCCCGGGCTGGGGCATCCAACAACCATGACGCATCCGTCCCGGTCCGATCTCGATGCAGGCCTTGATCACGTCCGCGCATCCCCGTCCGAATCCGGCACGCTCGAGCTGATCGTGCGCCGGCCCGCCGAGGACGCGCGCGAAACGCTCGAAGAAGGCCGGCTCGACCTCGACACCGGACTCGTCGGCGACAACTGGGCCACGCGCGGGAGCCGGCGCACCGAGGACGGGTCGTCGCACCCCGACATGCAGCTCAACGTGATGAACGCGCGCGCCGCCGAACTGATCGCCGGCTCGAAGGAGCGCTGGGGGCTCGCGGGCGACCAGCTCTACATCGACTTCAACCTGAGCGAGGACAACGTGCCGCCCGGCACGCAGCTCGCCATCGGGGACGCAATCATCGAAGTGACCGACCAGCCGCACACCGGCTGCAAGAAGTTCGTCGAGCGCTTCGGCATGCCGGCCATGGAGTGGATCAGCAATCCGGTCGGCAAGGCGCTGCACCTTCGCGGCGTGAACGCACGCGTGGTGCAGCCGGGAGCGATTCGGTCCGGCGACTCCGTCCGACGGCTCTAGCCTGCATCATTCATGACCCCGCGGGTTCTGGCCGGTCCGGATCGCCGAGTTCGGGAATGCCTTCTGGGTCATCCCTCGTCGCCGTGACTCCTGCCACGTGACTCCTGCCACGGCTTCCTCGGGATTCCTCGATCTCGACAATCCGTCCTCGCCCAGAAGAGCGAGTCGAGAAGGCGAGAGCGAGTCGAGAAGGCGAGAGCGCGTGGCGTCGCCTTGCACGGCAATGCAGCGGCGATTCCCTTCCGTAGCTCCCGCGCGGTTATGAATCATGCGGGCTAGTCGGGCCCGCGAAACTCGCCTGCGGGGATCGCGCGCCGGAGTGCGTCGAGCGCTTCGTCCGGGACGGCGCCCTCGAAGGAGACCGAGACGAGGTTCGGGAGTTCGTGCAGCACGCGCACGCCGGGACCTCGCACGCCCGCCGGCAGCGTGAGCCGCGACAGCTGGGGGAACCGGCGGAGATGACGCAAGCCGTCGTCGGTGACGCGCGTTCCTCCGAGGTCGAGATTGTGGAGACGCGGTAGATCCGGAAGCCCGGCCAGCCCTGCATCCGAGATCGGCGTGTCCTTCAAGTCGACAATGCCCAGTTGCGGCAACGAGGGAAGCGCACGCAGCTGTTCATCTTCGAGAGGGTTGCCTTCCAGCCAGAGAATGCCGAGCTGGTCGAGGCCGGCCAGGCCCGCGAGGCCCGCGCCCTGAATCCGGTTGCTTCCGAGATGAAGGAACTTCAGGGATCGCACGCCGCCGACGTGGCGCAGCGCCGCGTCTTCGAGTTGCGCCTCCCGGATCTCGAGATGCTCGAGGCTCGTGCAGCCGGCGAGCGCGCGCGTCGTCCCTTCGTCTACGAGCACGCCAAGCAACGTGAGGTCTTTCAACCGGGATAGCCGGCCGAGGGCGGCGACGTGCGCCGGCGTGACTCCGCCCGGGTAGTGGATGGTCGCTTCCTCGAGCGATGCCCACTCCCCGATCGCCGTGAAACTGTCGCCGGGAAACTCCACGAACCAGCAGTAGAACTGCCGAAGGTGCGGCAGGTGGCGGATCTCGCGCAGGCCGGTCGGGTCG
>JBCDBY010000097.1:0-14336 GCA_039182715.1 Planctomycetota bacterium | reverse complement strand
GAAGAACGCGCGGTCCTCGAGCTTGAACGGCTCGAGCTCGAAGCACTTCTCGAAGTCGGCGAGCAGCATCGCCTCGACCTCGCCGGCGAACTTCTCATCGTTGATCAGCGCCATCAGCTCGAAGTTGAGGCGGAACGAACGATTGTCGAAGTTGGCCGTCCCGACCGACGCGACGTCGTCATCGATCAGGATCACCTTCTGGTGCATGAACCCGCCCCGGTAGCGGAAGATGCGCACGCCCGCCTTCTGCGCCTGCTCGAAGTAGTTCCAGGCGGCGTACCAGACGAGCTTGTGATCCACCGCATCGGGAATCAGGAAGCGAACGTCGACGCCGCGCAGCGCGGCCAGCTGCATGGCGGCCTTGGTCTGGGGGTCGGGCACGAAGTAGGGGCTCGCGATCCAGATGCGCTTGCGCGCCTCCTGCAGCGCCTTCACGAAGAGCAAGTCACAGCTTTCCAGCGGATCGGCCGGACCGGTCGGCAGGACGAGCACGGTCTGGTCGGAGTTGGGCGCCGCCTGGGGCTCCCATCGAATGACCTCCGGCACCTCGCCCGTCGTGGCCCAGTGCCAGTCCTCCGCCCACGCGAGCTGGATCGCCTCGACGCAGGGCCCCCACAGGCGCAGCTGGGTGTCGCGCCAGAAACCGAACTTCTTCGACCGCCCCATGTATTCGTCACCGACGTTGGCGCCGCCGATGCACGCCACCTTCCCGTCGACGAGAACCAGCTTGCGATGGTTGCGGAAGTTGATGCGGAAGAGGTTGCGGATGCCGCCCTGGTTCGGCTTGAAGCCGGCCGTCTTCGCGCCGGCCTCGTGGAGCCGCCGGAACATCTCGGTCGGTTCCGGACGACAACCGAACTCGTCCCACAGCAGAAAGACCTGCACGCCACGCTGCGCGGCCGCGACCAACCGGTCGGTCAGCTCGCGGCCGACGTCGTCATCACGCAGGATGTAGAACTGGATCAGGACGTAGTCCTTCGCCCAGTCGATCATCTCGAACATGCCGTCGAAGATCTGCTTGTCGTTGATCAGCAGCTCGGCGCGGTTCCCGCCGGTCCACGGACTGCTGGCAAGCTTCTCCAGCGGCTTGAGGCGCACGCCGGTCTCGGTCAGCGTCGGCGGGTGCTTGTCCCACTTGTGGTCGAGGCGATTGAGTTCCTCCTGGACGTCGGCGTACTGCACCCGCCGGGCGAGCACGTAGCCGAGGAACTTGCTGCGGCCGAAGATCCAGTACATCGGCAGCGACAGGTAGGGGAATGCGATCAGTCCGATCGTCCACGCGATACTCGCCTGCGACGTACGCGCCGTCAGAATCGCGTGCGTCGCCGTCGCCAGCGCCAGCACGTAGGTGCCGGCGGCGACCATGCTCCAGAAGGCGACATCGACGGCGAGAAGCTGCATCCCGGCGCGAAAGACTAGGGCGAAACGGCGCTTCGCCGCAAGGATTACCGTCCGGGGCGGCGGGCGGCCCGCCCCAACTCGGGTAAACTCTTCGTGGGCTCAACAACCGGACTCGATGCAACGTCGTTTTCTCTCCGTGGCGCTTCTGCTCGCCGCGCTGATCCCCGCCTGCGGCGGCGGAGGCGGCGGTGATGCACCCGGAACGCCCTCCATCTTCGAGGTCAACCTCGTCACACCCGGTCCGGGGACGAGCGAAGTCGGGTTGCGCGCCGACATCATCGTGCGGTTCACGCGGGCGATTGACGGCGCCACCACGACCCCGAGCAACGTCATCGTGCGCACGTCGGACGGCCGCGAGATCATCGGCCGCCGGACGGTCAGTCCGCTCACGCCGACCCTCATGCGCTTCGAGCCGACGGTCGACTACGAGCCGAGCGACCGACACACCATTTCCATCTCCACGGCGGTGCGGGACACGACGGGCCAGTCGCTGTCCGTCTCGTTCCAGTCGAGTTTCACCACCGAGGAAGGGCCGCCCGACCTGCCGACGCAGGGCGACGTCGAAGATCTGCGCGACCTGCTGAGCGGCGGCCGCTGGTTCCATCGCGCGACGCTGCTTCCGAACAATCGCATCCTCGTCGCCGGCGGCTACGGCAGCACCGGTTCGCCGCAACCCCTGCTGGAGGTGGTCGACCCCTTCACCGGCGGCGTCGGCACGCAGCCCACGCCGCTCCTGCAGAACCGCGCGGCGCACGTCCAGGTCCTGCTCGACGACGGTCGCGTCATGCTGGCCGGCGGCGAGACGAACGACAACCCGTTCACGCCGATCGCCGCGGCGGAGCGCTGGAACTTCCAGAACACGACCTCGACGGCCGCCGCGCCGATGAACTTCCCGCGCTCGTTCGCCGAGGCGGTCAAGCTGCCGGACGGACGCGTGCTCGTCGTCGGCGGCCAGGGTCTGAACACCAGCGGCCAGTTCATCTTTCGCGACGACGCCGAAATCTACGACCCGGTCACCAACACGTGGACGCTCATTCCGGGCCCGGCGTCACGCGGGCGCTCCGGCTTCGGCCTCTGGACCCTGAGCGACGGCACGGCGCTGATCCTCGGCGGCACGACGACCGGCCCCAGCGCCGAGCGGCTCGACCCGTCGACCGGCATCTTCAGCACGCAGGGGCTCTTCCCCCCCACAACGCATGCGTTCGGCGCCTACGACACGCTGCTCGACGGACGTCCGATCTACGTGGGCGGTTCGGGCACGAAAGACATCACGCTCTTCGACGAGACGCAGGGCTTCCTGCGCAGCGACAACGAGATGATCAACGAGCGCGCGTTCGGCACCGCGACGGCGCTTCCCGACGGTACGCTCATGATCGTCGGCGGCACCGATTTCTCGGCGTTCCCGTCGCTCATCCTCGACACGATCGACGTCTGGGTGCCGGAGAACGACACGGGCCGCGTCTTCCGCGTGCAGAACGTGCGCCTCCCGGTGCCGACCAGCCATCACGCGACCGTGCTCGGACCGAACGGCGACGTCTGGATCATCGGCGGGCTGCCGAGCGATGCCGCGCTGGCCGGGCGCCGCCAGGTGACCGTGGTTCGGCTATCCTCTCCCTGATGAGAGAGGGGCCCTGATGAGGATTGGAATCGGGCTGCTGCTGTTAGCGACGACGGCGGCTGCGTTCGAGAAGCTCTCCCCCTTCACCGAGGTCGTGATCGACGGCGCCGACGTGACGGTGCAGTTCCAGGGCAAGCCTTACCGACTGAAGGAGATCGCGGGGCTGCCGGTCGCCGACGTCCTCGCGTTCTGCGACAAGACGTACGGACGCCGCGCGCACAAGCGATTCGCGGAGGACCTCGTCGAGGTCCTCGCCGGCATGCAGCGCAAGCCGGGTCGCACGGTCGCACTCGTGCTGGAGGATCCGAAGACCGGCAAGCTCGAGACGATCGCCGTGGCGCCCATGACGCACGCCAACCGGCAGCAGGTACTCGACAAGCGGCGCCGCGCGGAGCGCCGGCCCCGTCCGTTCGACGCACGCGGGGCGCGCAAGGATCTGGCCGAGCTGATCGAGACGATCGAAAAACGGCACTCCTACCGGTTCGTGCGACCGGAGGGTCTCGCCGCGCTTCGCTGGGACGATATGCCGGAGACGGTGACGCGGGAGCAGTTCGGGCGCCACGTGCTGCGCGCGCTCGCGAAGTTCGGCGACGGGCACACGCGCCTGCGGCAGCGGCGCGCCTATCTGGCGAAGGGCTATCTCCCGATCCTCACGCGCCCGTGCGGGGAGCGCGTGGTGGCGATCGAGGCCGACGGCAAACGCTTCGTGTCCGAGAAGCATCCGTACCTCACGGCGATCGACGGCGTGCCCATCGCGAAGTGGATCGAGGCGACCGGCGCGTGGGTCGCGCACGGCTCGAAGACGTTCCGCTTCGCGCAGGGCGTGCGCGACCTCGCCTACCTCGCGGCGCTCCGCGAGGAGCTGGGCGTGAAGCCGCGGCGCGACGTCGAGCTCACCCTGAGCGACGGGCAGAAGAGCACGAAGGTCCGGCGCGACCTGACGGCGCGCCTCGCGTTCGGTCCGTACGGGGAGCGCACCCCCGGACTGCTGACCGGGGACATCGGCTATCTGCCCATCACGAAAATGGACGGCGATGTCGACTGGCTGTTGCGGCTCATGCACGCCTTTTCCGCGCTCCAGGGATCGAAGGGCCTGATCATCGACGTGCGCGGCAACGGCGGCGGCACGCGCGACGCGCTGAAGATGCTGCTGCCCTTCTTCCTCGACGACGAGCCGCGCGTCTGCAACGTCGCGGTCCTGCGCATGGACCGTACGGATCGCGAGGGGACGCTCGAGGGCCACCTGCAGAACCGGTCGCTCTACCTCCCGACGGCAAAGCTCTGGACCGACGCCGAGCGCGCGGCCATCGCGAAGTTCGCGAAGAGCTTCAAGCCGGCGTTCGATCCCCCGCGCGCGAAGTTCACCGACTGGCATTACATGGTCGTCTCGCCGCGGGACGTCAAGCGCCGCTACAAGCAGCGCGTCGTCATCCTGATGGACGAGGGCTGCTTCAGCGCGACGGACATCTTCCTCGGCGCGTTCCGGGGCCTGCCGCGCGTGACGCTGCTGGGCATGCCGAGCGGCGGCGGCAGCGGACGCAGCCGCGGCGTCGACCTGCGCCGCACCGGCCTGCGCCTGCGCGTCTCGTCGATGATGTCCTTCCGACCGACCGGCCAGCTCTACGACGGCGTCGGCATCCAGCCGGACAAACGCGTCGAGCCGGTGCCGACCGACCTCATCCGCAGGACCGATACGCAGCTCGACGCAGCCGTCAACCTCTTGGCGCAACGTTGAAGGCGCCACGCACCCGCGCGTGCCACAATGCGCGCATGCGATCCATCTTCTTCGTTCTGCTGACGCTTTCGGTACTGGCCGTGGGCTCACCGCGTGTCCCGGTCCAGAACTACGTGCTGGAGATCGACGGGAAGGAACACGAGATCGCGCCCGGTCGCGCCTACGAGATCGAGATCGCCGGGCAGAAACGCAAGGTTCGCCTGACGCCTCGTCCTTACAAGGTCTCGACGAGCCGCTGGTTTTCATTCCGGTTCCCGCGAGAGTACAGTTTCGAGTTCCAGGACCAGGACGACATGCAGGACTTCCCGACGTGGAGCGTCTCCGGAGGTCCGGAGGGAGACAGCGTGTCGATCCGGCTGGTGCAATCGAACGCTCGGTCGCTCGACCAGGCGGTAGCGGCGGGAGAGAAGCGGTTCCGTCGTTTTCATAAGAACCTGGCGGGAGAGAAACCGGCCCTTGAGCGCACGAAGGCGAAGCTGGAGTTTGCGGAGCGTACCCTGGATGGGATCCGCCTGGAAGACCGCACGGAAACCGACTTCACGACCGCTTGCGAAATCTACGCGTTCAAGCACGCGGGCCGATTCTGGATCCTGCAGCTGGACGACGACTTCATCACGGAAGGCAAGGCCACGAAGGCGTTTCGGCGGATGACGACCATGTTCTCCGAGCACTTCGAACTCAAAAAGGGCTGATCGACTGGACGCGCGTGCCCATAATCGCGGGCATGCGTAGTCTCTTCGTAGCCCTCCTCGGCGTCGCGGTCTGCGCCGCCGGATCCGATCCCGCGCCCGCGCATGCGTACGTCCTGGAGATCGATGGAGAGAAGCACGAGATCCTCGAGGGCCGCGCCTACGAGCTCGAGATCGACGGCAAGAAGCGCAAGGTGAAGCTGACGCCGCGCGGGTTCCTGCAGGTGGAGACGCCGCCGTTCCGCTTCCGCTACCCGCGCGGGTTCGAGTACGAGCACATCGAGGCGAAGGGCGCGGGCGACGCACCCCGCTGGATCGTCCGCGGACGGACCGCGTCCGCCACGCTGACGACGAGCAAGGAGAAGACGGCCGAAGCGGCCTACACGGCCAAAGCGCGCGAGATCGCCGCCACCATCCGAAAGGCCACGGAGGGCCGGCCCGCGATCAAGGCCGGATCGCTCGGCGCCTCGCTCGCCGGACACGAAGTCGAGGGCCTCCGGATCGAGAACAAGACCGACCCGAAGATGCTCACCGAGGACTGGGTCCTCGCCTTCCGGCACAAAGGAAAGACCTGGGTCATCCACATGCACGGCACCGCGACACGCGAGCAGATGCTCTCGACGGAGTTCCGCATGCTCATGGACCTCTTTCTGCAGTACTTCGAGCTTCGCTGAACCCGGCAACCCGCGCGAGTGCGGCATCGGTGCCGCACCCCCGCGACGCAACCCCTTGTGGCGACAGCGGATATGCGCGCCAACTCCAAGAGTGGTTCGTCAGACGTTCGTCAGACGAAAGAGAAGGGGCCTGCGCGCGCCGCAGCACGCACAGGCCCCTGGCCCCTAGCTTCTGGCCCCTGGCCACCTAGAGAAACTGCTTCACATCCTCGATGCCCTTGCTGACGGCCTCGGCCGAGACGTCGAGCATGCGCTTCTCGTCCTCGTTGAGCTCCAGCTCGACGATCTGCTTGAGACCCTCCTTGCCCAGCATGCAGGGCACGCCGATGTAGAGGTCCTCGTAGCCGTACTCGCCCTGCAGGAACGCACACGCGGGCACGATGTGGCCGGTGTCGCGCAGGATCGCCTCGACCATGACCGTGCCGGAACCGGCCGGCGCGTAGAACGCGCTGCCGGTCTTGAGCAGCTTGACGATCTCGCCGCCGCCGGTGCGCGTGCGGTCGCAGAGCGCCTGGATGCGGTCGTCGGGAATCAACTCGGTGATCGCCACGCCGTTGACCGTGCTGAAGCGCGGCATCGGGACCATCTGGTCGCCGTGGCCGCCGAGCACCATCGCGTTGACGTCGCGCACGGAGCAGCCGATCTCCCAGGCGATAAAGCGACGGAAGCGCGCGGCGTCCAGAACGCCCGCCATGCCGATCACGCGATCGCGCGGGAAGCCGGTCACCTGCAGCATCGCGTAGGCCATGACGTCGAGCGGGTTCGTGATGACGACCACGATCGCGTCGGGCGCATGCTCGCGGATGTTGGTCGCGACATCCTTCATGATCCCCGCGTTCGTCTTGAGCAGGTCCATGCGGTCCATGCCCGGCTTGCGCGGGATCCCCGAGGTCACGACGACCACGTCGCTGCCCTCGACGGCGGCGAGGTCGTTGCTGCCCTCCAGATGGGCGTCGAAATCGAAGATCGACCCGCACTGCGCCATGTCGAGCGCCTTGCCCTGCGGCATGCCGTCGACGATGTCGATCATGGTGATGTGCGTGGCGACGTTGCGCTCCGCCAGCTGGAACGCGCAGGTGGCGCCTACGTTGCCGGCGCCGACGACGGTGACTTTGTGCATGCGGTGGGATCTCCTTCGCTTGCGATTCTCACGCGTGCGGCAAGGATCGGAGTGCCGGGTGCCGGGAGCTGGGGGCCGGGGGCTTTGCGTGGCCTTTGCCGAGAGCCTCCTGCCCCTGGCCCCTCGCTCCTAGCCCCCCTGCTTGAGCAGCTGCATGACGGCCGACTCCTGCGCCTTCATCTTGTCGACGGCCTCGTTGAGGCGGGTCGTGGCGCGGTCGAGGGCCTGCTTGCTCTCCTCGTCCTCGAGCGCGCCGAGGCGCTCGAGCGTCTTGAGGTCGTCCACGCTCACCTGGACCTCGCGCGCGGCGTCCATGTATCGCTTGGCGGCGTCGAGCATCACGACCGACTCGACCTCCTTGTCGCTCGGCTTGTTGAGCAGCTTCCAGGGCGACGTCTTGAGGTCCGCCGCCGCATCCTGGAAGTCGCTCATGGCGAGGCGTGCCGCTCGCAGCGCCGCCACGAGATGCGGGCGGCTCTCCGAGGCCGTGCTCTTCAGCTCGGACGTCAGATCCTGGATGCCGACCAGCGTGCCGCTCGCGAGCGTCAGCGCATCGTCGAGCTTCTGCAGCGCCGACTTCACGGCCGGCCGCGTGTCCTTCATCAGGGCGCGCGTCTCGTCGAGCGTCTCGTTGACGCGCGGCGCGATGTCGTCGCGCCACGACGTGCGAATCTCGGTGCCCAGGCCGCGGTACTCCTCCACCGCCTCGCTCGCGCCGCGCAGCGTGGCGAGCGCCGGCTCCTCCGCCTCCCCGACGAACTTGTTGAGCGTGTCGACGAACTCGTTGAGCTTGCCGACGAACGTATCGATGTCCGAACGCAGCGCCTTCACGCGCAGCTCCGACACTTCCGTGTCCACGCTCTGGACCACCTTCGTGGCCGCGGCAACGGTGCGCTTCGCCTCGTCGACGAGCGCGACCGCCTCGTCCGTCGCCTTCTCGAACGTGGCGCGGGCGCGGCCCTGGAAGATGGTGTCGACGGTCGCCGACTCGGTCGACTTGCCGCTCGCGAACAGCAGCTCGACCGTCCCGGTGATCGACTTGGTCACCTCGACGCCGCTGTCCACCGGGATCCGCTCGTCGGTGAAGATCTCCGCGACCGCCACCGAGAAGTTGCCGTAGGTGCGCCCGAGGATCTCCGCCGGCCGTTCGTCGTCGGAGGCCGCGCGCACCTCCGCCACCGAGCCGACCTTGCGGCCATCGAGGTTGACGTCGTAGCCGGGCTTGAGGCCGCCCGCATCCGGCAGATAGACGGTGTAAAGCGTCTTGTCCCGGAACTGGTCCGCGCCGCCATCCACGTAGTAGAGGCTGAACGCGATGACCGCGAGCCCCACGAGGACGACGATGCCCGCCTGGATCTCGGCGGCGCGCTTCTTGCTTGCCATCTAGGAACCTCCCAGCAGGCCCTCGACGAACCCGCTGCCTCCCGGCGCCGTGATCGCGCCTCCGTCCGAACGGCCCTGGATGAAGGCATCCACGGCCGGGTTCTTGCGCATCTCTTCCGGCGTGCCGTCGGCGATGATGTCGCCGCCGTAGAGCAGCACCATGCGATCCGCGATGCGGAACGCGGAGTGCATCTCGTGCGTCACGACGATCGACGCGACGCCGAGCTTCTCGCCCAGTCCGATGATGAGCTGGTCGATCTGCGCCAGCACGACCGGATCGAGTCCGGCGCCCGGCTCGTCGTAGAAGATGATCTCCGGGTCGAGCGCGATCGCGCGCGCCAGCCCGACGCGTTTCTTCATGCCGCCCGAGAGCTCCGACGGCATCAGGTTGGTCGCGTGCGAGAGTCCGACCTGCTGCAGCTTGAGCCCGACGATGATGTCGATGATCTTGTCATCGAGGTCGGTGTGCTCGCGCAACGGCAGCGCGATGTTCTCGCCGACCGTCATGGAACCGTAGAGCGCGGACCCCTGGAAGAGCACGCCGAAGCGCTTCTTGATCGGGTAGAGCAGCTGCTCGTCGCGCACGCCCATGTCCTGGCCGAACAGCTTCACCTCGCCGGCATCCGCGCGCTCGGCGCCGATCATCAGGCGCAGCAGCGTGCTCTTGCCGTGGCCCGATCCGCCCATGATGACGAGCGTCTCGCCCTTGTGCACCTGCAGGTCGACGCCGTGCAGGATCTCGCGATCGCCGTACGACTTCTTGACGCCGCTGCACTCGATGACGACTTCGCCCTGGGGCGCACCACCGCTGCGCTTGGCCTCGGGAAGGGGGATCTCCCTGCTCTCTTCCGGGTTCATCCGAAGAAGTGGAGGGCGGTAATGATGCAGTCCGCCAGAATGATGAAGATGATGGAGTAGACGACCGCGTTGGTGGTGGCCAGCCCGACGCCCTCGGCGCCGCCGCGCACGCGGAAGCCCTGCGCCATGCCGGTCACGCCGACGATCGTCGCGAAGATGAAGGACTTGAACACGCCCAGCCGCAGATCGGTGCGCGTGACGAACTGGATCATCTGATCCCAGTAGAGCTGCGCCGTCTGGTCGAGCACGCCGACGCAGACGATGTAGCCGCCATAGATGCCGAAGACCACGCCCATCATGGTCGCGGCGGGCACCATCAGCATGACCGCCAACAGGCGGGGCACCGCGAGGAACCGGATCGGGTTGAGCGCCGCCGCCTCCAGCGCCATGATCTCCTCGTTGACCTTCATCGTGCCGATCTCGGCGGCCAGCGATGCGCCCACGTAGCCCGCCATGATGATGCCGGTGAGCAGCGGGGCCAACTCGCGCCAGAAGCCGACGCCCATGACCGCACCGGTGAAGGTGTCGGCGCCGAAGAGCTGCAGGATCTCCGCAACGGTGAAGGCCAGCGTGGCGCCGACGAAGAAGTTCACCAGGAAGACGATCGGGATCGACTTGACGCCCACGCGCACGCTCTGGCGCGCCGCCTCCTGGAAGCGGACCGGGTAGCCCTTGAAGACCGCGATCGTCGACCAGTACAGGAAGCCCTTGAGCAGCTTCCCGCACTCGGCGAGGAACCCGAACATGGCGAGGCCGCCCCGGCCGAGATCCGCCAGGAGTTGGGTCATCCGGCCGCGCTCAGGCCTTCGATCAGGCCTGGAGCGCCTCCTCGCGGGTCCCGGAGATGGAGAAGATGCTGTCGAGGTTGGCGAGCTCAAAGACGCCGCGCACCGTCGTCGACAGGCAGCAGAGGCAGAGCTTGCCGCCGTAGCCCGACGTTCCCTGCAGCGCCTCGATGAGCGTGGCGAGGCCCGACGAGTCGACGAAGCTGACGCCGCTCATGTCGATCACGATGCGCGGGCGCTTCGCTTCGACGGCCACGCGCAGCTCGCCGCGCAATTCGGGCGACGAGGCGATATCAACGCTGCCTTCGACGGCCAGGACCAGATCCTGACCGTGCTCTTCGCGGTTTACCTTCATCGCCATCTCTACTCCTCACGCTCCGGCGTGCCTGCGGAAGAGCCCTGGGAGGACTCCGCGGAAGACGCCGGCTTCAGTTTTTTCACCATCGTGAGGGTGGTGCCCCCCCACTGGTTCTTCTTGAACTCGACGGACGTCATGACCTTGTGCATGAAGTGGAGCCCCAAACCACCCGGCTTCACGTCCTCGAGCTCGCGCCCCTTCATCGTCGCAGGATCGACGAACGTTCCCCAATCATCGATCTGCACTTCGTAGAAATCGGGTCCGAACCGGAGCGTGACGTCCATGCGTTCGCCGTGCGCGCCGCCATAGCAGTGGCGAATCACGTTGGCGCACGCCTCGGTCACGGCGAGCACGATCTTGGTCGTGACCTCCTCCTCGAGTCCGAGGATGTTGGTCGTCTCCGAGATCAACGTGCGCAGCGCCTCGAGGTATTGCGGGTCCGACCGCAACGAGACGCGGAACATCTGGACGAAGTCGGGCGGAAGCTTACTCACGACCGGCCTCCCACCAGCGCTGCCAGCGATCGGCCACCCGCACCCGGTCCGCCTCCTGGAGATCGACGTCGTAGCCGAAGTCCTCGCCGTCGGACATCGAACGCAGCGTCTCGGAGACGAGCGTGCGGATGGTCACGTGGGAGTCGTTGAGCAGCGCAAACGCCGCCGGCGCGGCGTCGGAGTCCTGACGCCGGTTGAACTCGCGCGCCGCGTAGGTGCGGCGAATGTAGTTGGGACTCGCGAGATCGTCCGGATAGACGTAATCGGTGGTCGCCCGGCAGGCGATCACCGCGAGGAAAACGGCTAGCAGGCCAGCTCTTCCCGGCATGGCGACGGCATGATAGCGAACGGGGGGTAGGATCGGGGCATGCGAAAGGCGCTGGTCATGCTGCTTCTCGCCGGACCGCTGGCGGCGGACGAGGCCGACGAGTACTTCGAGATCGGTCTGGGCTATCTCAAGACCGGCTTCTACGCCGAGGCGCGTGCCGCGTTTTCGGAAAGCCTGGTGCGCGCGCCCGGGCAGGCGGTCCCGACCGCGTTCGCCGGCATCGCCTGCGCGGGCGAGGGCCGCGACAGCCGCACCTGCGCCTATCTGCTGCGGCTCGCCTACCAGCGGCTGCCCGCCAAGCGCTCCCTGCGCCTCGACCTGAACAAACAGCTGCGCAGCGCGCGCGATCTCGAGCGGATCGCCGCCCGATTCCGTCAACGTCTCAAGGACGCGCGCGGCGCCGCTCGCGTCGACAACCTGACGGTGCTCGCCTTCCTCGAGGTGCAGGACGGCACGCCGGGGGGCAGCAAGGCGCTCGCGGAACTGCAGAAGCTGCGGCCGAACGACGCGTATGCGAAGGCGTTGGGAAGACTGGCGGAGCCGAAGAAAAAGGTCAAGGAGCCGAAGAAGGCTCCGAAGGCGAAGAGCTAGGGGGCCGCGAGCTGCGAGCTGCGAGCTTCGAGCCGGGCAGATCGCTCAGGCTCTGGAAGCGTCCGGCCCGTAGCTCGCAGCCCGTCGCTCCGCTCACTCCTTCGCCGACTGGATCAACGACTTGTTCTTCTCCCACCAGTCGGCCCACTTCCGCATGACCTCCTGGCGCTGGCGCTTGGACAGCTCGGGGTCGTAGCCGAATTCCACCGACTGGCCGAGCGTCGCCTTGGCGATTTCGCCCAGGGCGCGGGCGCACATGTAGCCGACGTACTCCTCCTGCTTCCCGACGCCCTCGATGAGCGTGGGCACGGAGGGCACCGCATGCTTGCCCAGCTTGCCGAGCGAAAACGCCGCGGCACGGCGCACGAGATCGTAGGAGTCCTTGCGAAGCGCCTCGGTCAGCGGCGCCACGGCGGCCGGGTGGCCGAAGTCGCCGAGCTGCACCGCGGCGTTGTACCGGGTCTGATCGGAGAGCGAGCGGTCGGAGAGCTGTTTGATGAACTCGTCGACCTGGGCGCGGACCTTCGGATCCTCGGCCGGCTCATCCCGCTTCGGCTCGTCGTCCCGGACCGTCGGTCCGGCTTCGTCGGCGCCGCTGTCGTCCTTCTTCTCGCCGGCCCGAACCGGGCGCGAGAGCGTCTCGAGCCGCTCCATGATGTCGCCGAGCGGCTTCTTGAGGCCCATGACCTCGTCGGTGAGCGCGAGCACGCCGCGGCCGAGCGTCTTGTCGCGCTGGTCGGAAGCGTCGCTGACCCGGGTGATCTGGTCGCTCAGGTCCTGGACGCGATCGCGCTGCGTGGAGAGCGCGGTGGCCTGCAGCGAGTCGTTGCCCTTCAGCTGCGCCAGCGCCTCGCGCGTGGCGGACTCGAACGCGTGGACCTTCCGGTCGAGCGCATGAATGTCCCGCACCTTCGCGACGTCGGTGGGAAGCTCCACTTTCGGCGCCTCCCGCCCCACTTCGCGTGCCAGGAGGAAGGTCGTCACGCCCACGACGTAGAACAGGGCGATCGACGCGACCAGCCGCAGCGCGCCTTCGTTGCCGCTCTCGCGGGCACGGCCCGAGCGGACCAGAGCAGGCTCCGGGGCGCTCTGCCGGTTGACGCAATTGTCGTGGGAGTAGGCGCAGCCGGGCACGGCGGGATTCGCGCGGCCGCTCTCGATGTCGGGAATCGGGATGGAAATCCCGCAGTCCCGGCAGAAGTGCAGCTCAATGCCGTCGGTCTTGGTGTCAGGGGCGCGGCTCATCTCCCCAGTCTAAACGGCTGAGGAGCGTGGGTTTCGCTAGCTCGCTCCGACTCTCTCTTTCATCAGGCGCCCCACCTTGAACTTCACGACGCGCTTGGAGGGCACTTCGACCTTCTCCAGCGTGCGCGGGTTCTGCGCCTTGCGGGCGGCGCGCTCCTTGATCTCGAAGACGCCGAACTCCCGGAATTCCAGCCGGTTTCCGCGGCTCAGCTCCGTGATGATCTCGTCCAGGAACATCTGGATGATGTCCTTGGTGATGACCTTGGTCTGGCCCGTCCGGTCGGCGATGCGGCTCACGAGCTCTTTTTTGGTCACGGTACGCAGCGCCTCCTCGGTGGTGGCGTGGCTGTTCGAGTTGGGGGGCTGATCGCCGGTCGTCATCGAGTGGATCCCTCCGGCACTGGGCCGATCGGACATATATCCTTTGTAGATCGGCTGTTACGACATCGACTCTAGAGTCGTGCCCGAAGCGGTCAACTGCTTTTTGCGGGCGGAACTCGTTCCGGGGCAAGGGTTTACGGCGTTTCGCGCGCCCAAAACCCCGCTGACAGGCGGAAAATCGGCCCAACTCCCGCCTCCGCCCGGACTTAGATCAAATCTCCCGGATCGGGCGATCCTCTCGTATCCTCCGACGCCATGGCCAGAGGCGTACCCGACGCGATGCAGATGCGCGAAATCAAGTACGGCGCGAAGACGACCCCCGCCGCGCAGCAGCAGACCGCGGCGGCGCTGCTCCAGGCGGGGCGCGTCGCGGAGTCGCTCGACCTGTCGATTCTGGCGGGCGACGACGCCGCCGTGGCGTCGATCCGGAAGCGAGCCTGCGACGAGGGCCGCCCGATCTGGCTGATCATGATCGAGCGCGCGCATAGCGCGATCCCGACCGACGAGTGGCGCGCCTGTGCCGAGGCGGCCTTCCGCGCCGAGCGCTGGCGCGACGCCTTCCGCGCCTTCACCCGTGCCGACGACGAGGCCGGCCTGGAGCGCGTGCGCGAAAAGATCCCGGGCTACGAGATCTACGTGCCCGACGGCAAGTAGCGCGCTTCGTCCCTACGCGTCG
>JBCDBY010000096.1:0-14535 GCA_039182715.1 Planctomycetota bacterium | reverse complement strand
TCGCGAGCCCCGCCGACGCCGCTGTATCCATGTCGATACCGCAAGGAAGGCGGGGCGAAGCGACGCGCAGCCGCAGCCCGTCGAAGCCAGGCGTTCTCTCAGACAGGCCCTACTCCTTCTCGGCGAGCAGCCCCGCGATGGCGCCGGACAGGCGCTCGTCGACGATCGGCGACCCGCGCTCGAGAGGGCCCGCGTGGATCGAACGCAGCCGCCCGCGACGGTCGAGCAGCACGAGATTCGGAAAGAGACTCGTACTGGCGCCGAACTTGCGCCCCATGTCGCGACGGTCGATGAGCGCGGCGGGCCACGCCAGTTCGTGCGCCTTGAGAAACGCGACGTGCGCCTCCTTCTCGCCCTCTCGCAGCTGTTCCTCCAACGGCGTGTTCCGCGTCAGCCGCGACAGCGTGACCGGGGGCGGTTCCTCCCCGCTCGCATCGACGTCCGCGTCGAGCTCGACACGCGAGCGGTAGACGCGGGTCGAGGGCAGCACGAGCAGCACGATGGACAACTCCTCGTGCTTCTTCTGGAGACCCCGGAGCGCGGGAAGCGAGCGCACCGACGACGCGTCCGCGTTGAGCATGAAGTAGAGCAGCGTGACCTTTCCCTCTGTCGCCGGATCGCCCTGCAGCCGTGCGATCTCGGTCCAGGCCGGCACCGGCTTGCCGAGCAGTCGCACCGGCGCCATTGCGCGATCGAACATGCGGTCGAACACGCCGGGGTTGACCGCCACGGCGCGACTCGCGCCCCGCGTGGCGGCAAAGCCCTCCTTCAATGCGTCGATGCGCTCCTGCAGCCTCTTCTCGAGAGCGGGATAGTCTTCCATCCGCCAGACGCCCGCGATCATTGCCATGCGCGTGAAGTCGGCCGCCACGGAGCCGAACATGGGTCGCTCATTGGCGAGGTCGAAGAATGCCTGCACCGCGCCGTCCGTGTCCCCGTCGATGTGCAGTAGAAATCCGCGCGCACGCGCCAGGGTCGAGCGCGTGCGTTCGTCACTCGCGGGGCCGTAGGTCTCGAGGAAGCGCGCCGTCGCGCCGATGGCACCCTTGCGAACGGGCGGAGGCAGGTCCCGCGCCTGCAGCGTGAGGAGCAGGCCCCACCGGTTGGCGGCCCTCTTGCGGGTCTCGGCATCGGTCGCCTCGTCGAAGACGATCGCTTCGAGCAGCGCCATGGCATCGGCGTGACGTCCGACGAGCGAGTAGAGCGAGGCGAGATCGGTCCGCTCGCCCGCGCTCTTCGCTTCGCCCTCCTTCTCCCAACTCGCGAGGAAGCGGATCGCCTCCTTCTTCTGCGCTTCCTTCTCCGCCGGCGTGAGCCGTCGATTCATCCGCCGGATGCGCTCGTAGGCCTCGCTCGGGTTTTCGCCCGCCCACCCGATCGCCGCCAGCAGCAGCAGAACTCCCGCGATTCGCATGTTGACCTCCTCGTGACGTCCCCGAGACACGGCGCCGAACGCCGCCGCTAACCTTCCAGTATGACGACTCTCGCCGTCCTGATCCTCTCCCTTTCCACCCTCGACGTACCCGGCGTCGCGTTCCGCGAGGACGTCGGCATCACCGAAGGAACGCGCGGCCTGCGGGAAGCATTCCCCTACCTGCGGGCGAAGCGGCCCGGTATGGCGCGCGGTGAGGAGCTGACCCCGGAAAACCTGCACCGCTTCATCCCGCCGGTCCGGGACGAGAAAGCGGCCTACGCGGCGGTGCGCCTCTTCGTGGCGGGCATCGCCGTCGAGAAGGGCGATGCGCTCATCACGGTCGGGGAGGAACTTCGCAAGGAGTTTCAGCACCTGAAGCCGAAGGTCGATCGAAAGGCGAGCCCCGCCGACTGGTCGCGGCGGGTGGAGCGCAAGGCGGACGGCTGGCACGTCACGTTCGTGGCGTACGAGATGGATCGCCTGCTGCAGCTGGTCCGTATCGATGCGGTCGTGCCGGAGTCAGGGCCGATCTCCATGCAGCGCACGCCTATCGTGCGGGGTCCGATGACGTCCTGGCAGACGGCGATGATCAACGGTCAGGACGACGGGTTCCTCCGCCGGGAAAAGGAGATGCAGGCCGAAGCGCGAGACGCACGGCGGCGCTACGCCGAGGCGCTCCGCATGCCTCGCACTCTGGATGCCGCCTTCGCGATCGGACGACTGCGCCTTTCCCCCGCGGAGGTGCGCTCGCTGTGGCCGGGCAAGCAGATCGATCTCGCTCGCGGACTCAACCACGGCGGGTACATCCTCGCCGACGGCACGGTGGTCTCGTTCGCGGCTCGCACGGTCCAGTCCCCGATCCACACGCTCATCCACCGCAAGAACAAGGGTCCGGTGCTCCATCGTCTGACCGTGCGGTAGCATCTGCGGCATGAAGTCGCTTCTCGCCCTGCTCGCGCTCGTCGCGGTCGGCTGCTCCGAGGTCGCCCCGGAGCCGGAGTCGAAGCCCGAACCGGCCGCCGCCCCGGAGCCGGTCCTGTTGCACTACTTCACGCTTGGTCGGCAGTGACCCTTCTGCGCCAAAGTAGAGGACGCCGTGCGCGAACTCGACGCGGAGTACGGAGAGAAGGTGCGGGTCGAGGTGACGTCGATTCGCCAACAGCCGGGACAGGAAGTGTCGAAGGCCTACGACTTCACACCGTCGAACCACGGCCTGGTCTATTTCGGGAAGGACGGCAAGGTCGCGTTCGTCCGACCGGGCCACCGTTACTCCAAGGACGACATCAAGGGGGACGTCGACGGGTTGCTGAACCCCTGACGACCGGTGTTGAAGCGGCGCCGAAGACTGCTGGTCCTGCTCGCGCTGCCGGTCGCGTTCCTGCTGGCGCTGCCGTGGATCGTCGACGCGATCGGCGGCGCTTGGTCGCGCGCTCCGCAGGAGATGCCGGACGGCCTGAGCGCCGAGACGCGCGCGGTCGTCGATGCCGCCTACCACGGCATCGACCCGGCCCGGCTGTTCGACTACCACGTCCATCTCGTCGGACTCGGCGCCGGCGGGACCGGATGCTTCGTCCATCCCGGCATGCGCAGCTGGTGGCACGTCACGCGGCGCGTCCAGTTCGTCGTCTACAAGAGCGCTGCCGGCATCACCGACGAGACCACAGCCGATCAGCAGTACGTGAACCGGCTGGTCGACCTGCTGCGCCACAAGCCGATGCCGGGTCGATCGCTCCTGCTCGCCTTCGATCGGCACTACGACGAGGACGGCTCCGTCCGTCTCGACAATACGGAGATGCACACACCCAACATCTACGCGGAGCAGATCGCCGGCGAGCATGCCGACCTGTTCGCGGTGGGCTGCTCGGTCCACCCCTACCGTCCCGACGCCCTCGAAGAGCTGGAGCGCTGCGCGCAGCAGGGCGCACGCATCGTGAAGTGGCTGCCCAACGCCATGGGCATGAACCCGGCCGATCCGCGCTGCGATCCGTTCTACGCCGTCATGAAGAAACACGGCATGGCGCTGCTCACCCACGCCGGCGAAGAGAAGGCGGTCGATTCCGCCGAGGACCAGAAGCTGGGCAACCCTCTGCTGCTGCGCCGACCGCTCGACGCCGGCGTGCGCGTCATCGTCGCGCACTGCGCGAGCCTGGCGGAGAATCCCGACCTCGACACGAAGGAGCAGACCGCGCTCGTTCCGAACTTCGATCTCTTCCTGCGCCTGATGGACGACCCGCGCTACAAGGATCTCGTCTTCGGGGAGATCTCCGCCACCACGCAGCGCAACCGCATGAAGGGCCCCCTGCGTACGCTGCTCACGCGAACCGACCTGCACGACCGCCTGGTCAACGGCAGCGACTACCCGCTGCCGGCGGTCAACGTGTTGATCCACGTCGGCATGCTGGTTGACGAGGGGCTGCTTCAGGAGCACCAAGCCGTCGCGCTTCGCGAGATCTACGACGTCAACCCCATCGCCTTCGACTTCGTGCTCAAGCGCAGCCTGCGCGGCCCGGGCGGAGAGCGTTTCCCCGCCTCGATGTTCCACGAGAACCCGCTGCTTAGGGCGGCGCGATGAGCTCCTCGTCGGTCGCGGGCTGGAAGAAGTACCAGGCGCTTCCGATACTGACCACGCTCATCGATTCGGTCTTCTTGCCGGCCGCGGTCTTCAGCTGCACCGTCACGCGCGCCCAGAGCGCGTGCGGCTCGATCGAAACCAGCTTGAACGACTTCACCTCGTCCGCGAGCGCGTCCGGATGCGCGCGCGCGTGCGCCAGGAACTCGTTCAGCCCGGGCAGCGCGCCCTCCAACTCGCGGAACAGCGGCGTGAAGGCGTTCCAGTAGACCTTGCGGAAGTAGAACAGGTTGATCTGCCGGCCACTGCCCGCGCAGTCCCCGCACGCCTCTCCGCCCCGAAACTTCCCCTTGCCCGCGCAGAGCTTGCAGCGGAAGCGCAGCTTTCCTTTCCGGCGCGCCCCGTAGTACTCCTTCACGAGGCGGTCGATGCCCTTCTTGTTCTGGCGAAGCCACTCCTTCTCGCCCAGCGCGTACACGGCGCCTTCCACGCGCGGCGCGACGTCGAGCGGCACGGCCGGGGGCCGGCTCGCCTCGAACCGGGGCGGCTTCGGCGGCGGCGGCTCGGATCGGGGTTGGGACTCCGGTTCCGGCTCCGGCTCCGATTTCGGTGGCTCCTCCCCGCGCTCCGCCTTCTCCTTCTCGCGCGCGCGCCAGGCGCGACGGTTCTCCAGCATGAACAGGGCGGCGCGTGACTTGGCCAGTTCGCGGGACGCCCGCAGCAGCATGTTGTTGACGGCCACGTCGTACTGGATCTCGAGCGCATCCACGAGCAGCAGCGTGCCCTTGTCGAACAGCGCGATGCATCGCTTCAGGTCGGCCTCGTAGGCGTCGCTCTCCGTGTCTTCGGCGATGCGCAGCTGCTTGCGAAGCTCCCCCGCCTCCTTCAGCAGCGGCACCGCCTTGTCGACCAGCTTCTTCGCCTTCCCCCCGCGGATGGTCCCATCCACGCCCTTCGCCTGCAGCAGGCCCGCTCCGAGCAGCACCAGGATCATCCACCTCGCCATGCAACGATTGTAAGCACGCGGTTATCATGCGCGCATGCGTTGGATGGGAATCCTGTTGGCATGCGCCGTCGTCGCGCAGGCGGATGCACGCGCCTCGTCCGCGACGGTCATCCAGGCGATGCGCGAGTACTACGCCCTGCTCCCCGTGCCGGGAAACGGCAACATCGAGAGCATTCGCGACCGGCTGATCGAACACACGCCGCACGTGAGCGCCAAGATGGCCAAGAGCGTGCGCCGGCAGATCGACAAGGGCTTCGCGAAGAAATACAAGAAAGACGCCGCCTTCCACAAGGCGCTCGCGGAGACCCTGGCCGGGCTCGGCAAGCCGGGCCTCAACACGCTCTACAAGCGCTACAAGGCGACCAAGGCACCCGCCACACGCATCGCGATCGCCGAGGCGATGGGCGCCTGCGGCGACGAGATCGCCCGCGGATCGCTCGTGAAGATGATGCACGACAAGGACGCTGGCGTCGCCGCGGCGGCGGTGCTCGCGACCGTCCAGCTCATCCCGAAAGACGTCAAGGCGAAGCGGGGCGTGATGCGCAGCCTGATCGACCTGTACGCCAAGACGACCGCGAAGGCGCAGGGCAAAGGCAAGGAGACGAAGGAGCGCAAGGCGTACGAAACGCTCAAGCCGGCGCTCGACAAGGCGCTGAACGCCTACAGCGAGGGCGAAGAGCTCGACACCGCGCAGGCCTGGGACGCCTGGCTGCGCGAGCAGAAGTGAATCCAGCCCACGCCGCCGGTCCGAACTCCCCCACATCGCCATGTCCGACGTCGGTCCCGGCCTCGCGCTCTCGGATTCGCAGTTCGAGAACGAGACGAATCTTTACCTGCAGCGGCGGCTTCGGTGGTTCTACGGGGCCACGTTCGTTCTGGCGCTCGCGATCTGGCTCGTCGATATCGGCGAATGGTTGCTGGAGGGCGGTAAGTTCGGCGAGACGGGTCGACTCGTGCACGGGCTCGCACTGGTCGTGGTCGGGGCGGGCTTCGCGCGGCTCGGAGGCCGGCCACTCCCCCGACCGGCCCTGCGCGCAATCGACGCGACCGGGCTCTGGCTCTCCATCGGCGCGGGCCTGACGATCTATGCGACCGAGTACGAGATGGGCCTGTCACAGCTCCCGGCGCTCGTGCTGCTCTTCGTCATCGCGCGCGCCGTGCTCGTCCCCTCCAGCCCCCTCGCGACGCTCGTGATCTCCGCCCCGCTGCCGATCCTCGTGCTTGCCGTGCAGTCTTCCTACGGCGTCATCTACATCGACGAGGGTGTCCAGGGCGAGTTCATGGACGAGATTCTCTGGCGTCAGATGCTGCTCTGGTTCGGGGTCGGCATCGCCGTGTTCGCATCGCAGGCGACCTTCGGCCTGCGGCGACAGGTGGAGAAGCTGCGGACGCTGGGCCAGTACCACCTCGAGGAGCAGATCGGCCGCGGCTCCATGGGCGAGGTCTACCGCGCTACGCATGCGCTTTTGAAGCGACCGGCGGCGGTCAAGCTGCTCTCGCCGGAGATCGCCGGGCGCGACACGATCGCGCGTTTCGATCGCGAGGTTCAGCAGACCGCGCGGCTCACGCACCCGAACACCATTCGCGTCTTCGACTACGGGTTCACCGGCGACGGCTATTACTACTACGCCATGGAGTACCTCGAGGGCACCGATCTCGAAGCGCTGGTGGAACAGCACGGCGCACTCCCGCCGGCTCGCGTCATTCACGTGCTCGCGGAAGCGTGCCGGAGCCTGCAGGAGGCGCACGATCTCGGACTCGTGCACCGCGACATCAAGCCGAGCAACATCCTGCTTTGCCGGCTCGGCGGGGAGCACGACATCGTCAAGGTCGTCGACTTCGGCCTGGTACGGGACATCGGCGCGGTCGAAAGCGACCAGTCGTTCGGTCACATCTGCGGCACGCCGGAAACGATGGCCCCCGAGATCATCGATGGCGCCGATGCGACGCCGCGCGCCGATCTCTACGCTCTCGGCTGCGTCGGCTACTACCTGCTGACCGGCACGCGCGTGTTCGACGCGGACACGGCGATGGCGGTCATCGCCAAGCATCTGACCGAGGACCCGATCCCGCCGTCCGAGCGCCGCACCGGCGTGCCCGCGGATCTGGAGCAGATCGTACTGCGCTGCCTGGCGAAGGACGCCTCGGCGCGCTTCGCCGACGCGGCGACGCTGCGCAGCGCCCTGCTCGCTTGCAACGCCGGACCCGGATGGTCGGAACAGAACGCGGACGACTGGTGGCGCGATCACGTCAAAACGTCCACGACACCGTGACGACGCCGTAGTCGTCGTTGGCGCGCGGGGGCTCGTCCGCGCTGCCGTAGACGACAAACCGGATCGCCGCCTCGAAGCGGCCGATCGAGAGCGCGGCGCCGACAATCACCCGAAACGAGAGCTCGTCCCGGGAGACGCTGAACGAGTCCTGGAACGCGCTGCCGTCCGAAGGCATGAAGTAGGGCGCGTAGGCGCCGGTTGCCTGCAGGAGCAGGTAGAAGGAGCGTTTCCGGTCCCGGTCGTAGCGGCCCGCCACCTCCTCGGGGATGCTGAGGGGACTGCTGCGCTCGAAGTTCTTCGGAAGCCCGTAGCCGGCGCGCGCCTGCAGACCGCCGCGTACGGCGACGGCGTAGTTGCCGACGATGCCACCCGCATTGACCGCGGCATCGAACCCGAACCCGTACCCGCGGATCCAACGCACGAGGCGTCGCTGGTAGGTGTAGAGCAGGTTGAAGAGCGGCTCGTTGGGGTGCTGCGAGTCCCAGCCCTCTGGGGATTCCCGGCCGGTCGACTTGTGCATCCACTTCTGGATGCGCCCTCCCTGCGTCGCCGGCCCGACGAGGCCGGTCCGGATGAAGTAGGCGTGCATCGACTTCTCCCGCACGGCGTAGACGCCGAAGTCGATGTGAAACACCGATGCGTAGGGATGCTCGCCGGGAGGCGGAACCGGCGTCGAGATGTCCGTCGGCGTGTACAGCTCGTAGCCGATGTGGATCTGCACCTGCTTTTTGAACTCCGGGTTGGAGATCTGCGGCAGAAACGACCAGTAGTCCTCGACCAGTCGCCGGAAGACGTTGCGGAAGCCGTAGCGGCGGATCGGCGCCGAGGTCCAGGTCAGACCGAACCCCGCGGTGAAGTTGTCGTCGCTGTTGTTCGCGAACGTGTCGTTCTCGAAATGAAGGGAGAGCGTGCCGACATACCGGCTGCGGCGAATCTCGCGCGACTGCTCCTTGGCCAGGGCGGCCGCCGCCTCCACCGCTTCCGCACGCGATTCCGCCCGCGCCGCGACGGTCACCAGGAGCAGGATGAGGATCGCGCGCATGGGGCGAAACCGTAGCAGCTAGAGTGGGCGCGTGAGAAGAGCGCGCCGTATCCTCCTTGCGTTGGTCATCCTGGTGATCCTGATCGCCGTCGGACCGCGGGCCGGGTTCGATGCTGCTCCGGTCGACATCACGCTGCCCGACGACCTCGACACCTACCTCCGCGACCGCGAACGCGACGTCCCGCCCGCGGTCGCCAAGACGATCGTCTGGCGCGACCCGCAGTCGAAGCGGCGCACGAAGCTCGCGCTCGTCTACCTCCACGGCTTCTCCGCGACGCGCATCGAGATCAATCCCGCCTGTGCCCTGCTCGCGCAGATGCTCGACGCCAATCTCTACTTCACGCGACTGGACGGTCACGGACTCGGCTCGGAGGCGCTGGGCGCGGCGTCGGCGACGCAGTGGTATCGCGATACCGCCGAGGCGGTGGCCATCGGGCGACGCCTCGGTGAACGCGTCGTGGTCATCGGCACGTCGACGGGCGCGACCCTGGCGTCGCTCTACCTCGCGCACGAGAAGACGGCAGAGCTGCAGGCGTGCATTCTGCTCTCTCCCAATTTCCGCGAGTCGGACCCCATGGCGCGCATTCTGCGCTGGCCCTGGGCGCCCCTCGTCGCGCCGATCTTCATTCCCGAGCACAGCTTCGAGCCGGCCAACGAAGAGATGGCGCGCTGGTGGACAACGCGCTATCCCAGCCCCGTGCTGTTCGAGATGGCGTCGATCGTCGAGGCGGCGGTCGCCTCCGACTTCGATGCCATCGGGGCGCCCGTGCTCTGCCTGGTCGACGACGCCGACCGCGTCGTGCGCGCGGACTTCACGCGTACGCTGCTTGCCGGCACGAACGTGGTCGTCGAGCCCTTCGTGACCGATGACCCCAATCGTCACGTGTTGGCGGGGAACGTGCTCTCCCCTCGCACGACGCTGCCCCTCGTCGAAAGGCTGGCGCGCTTCATCCGCGAATCCGGTTAGTCTGCCGCGCATGCAGCAGGACTTCGCCGGCCGGACGGCCATCGTCACCGGAGGCGGGACGGGGCTCGGCCTCGCCATCTCGACACAACTGGGACAGCGCGGGGCCCACGTCGTGTGCGCCAGCCGCGACGTGGCGAACCACGCCGAGCTGCGCGCACGCGGGGAGCGCGACGGGTTCGCCGTCACGTCCGTCGCGCTCGATGTCCGCGAGCCCGCGCAGGTCAAGGAGGTCGTCCGGTCGCTCGCACGCGTCGACGTGCTGATCAACAACGCCGCCGGCAACTTCATTCGCCCCTCCCTGATGCTGGCGCCCAAGGCGTTCCGCACCGTCATCGACGTCGCTCTCAACGGCGTCTTCTACATGTCGCGGGAGTGCGCGCGCCGCATGCGAGACGACGGCGGCGCCATCGTGAACATCTCGGCGCCCTACGCCTTCACCGGAAAGCCGGGCGTCGTGCATTCGGCGTGCGCCAAGGCGGGCGTGGAGTCGATGACCAAGACGCTCGCCGCGGAGTGGGCGGAGCACCGTATCCGGGTCAACGCCATCTCGCCGGGACCGTTTCAGAGCGAGGGTGCCGCCGATCGACTCTGGCCCTCAGAGGAGATGGAGGCGGAGCTGATGAAGCAGCTCCCGCTGGGCCGCAAGGGCACGACGGAGGAGATCGCGCGCATGGTCTGCTACGCCGCCAGCGACGATGCCGCGTTTCTGACCGGGAGCATCCTCGTGTGCGACGGAGGCTGGTCGCTGCCCGAGCCGTTCGGGGAGCTCAAGAAGGTGAACCGGAAGCGTTAGGCAGAAACGTCCGTCTCGGATTGCCAGGGCGGATCGACGAGACAGGCGAAGCGCAGCGAAGTCTCGCCGGTGTTGGCGATCCACTGCACCGCGTCCGCGGGAATCACGATCGCGTCCCCCGGACCGACCGCTTCCACCTCGTCGCCGATGTGCATCTCGCCCTCGCCTTCGAGGATCAGATAGACCTCCCGGTGCCCGAGCAGCTTGTGCGGGTCGGTGGCGCCGCCCGG
Organism: Planctomycetota bacterium; assembly: GCA_039182715.1. Classification (GTDB taxonomy): domain Bacteria; phylum Planctomycetota; class PLA2; order PLA2; family PLA2; genus JBCDBY01. The sequence continues at coordinate 4,241 of JBCDBY010000096.1, read as the reverse complement.
ATCGATGCGGGCGAGCGCCAGGGAATACGGGACACCGCTGTCATCCTTGTCGGGATGGAGCAGCTCCCGCAGACGGCAGCCGTCCTGAGCCGTGATCTCTTCGCAGTCCCGGGCGCGCACGCGTTGCATGCGGAGAGGATACGGGACACCACCCGCGCCCGAGCTGTTCAGCCAGGCGCCAGGAGCAGCGAGAGTCTCGTTGCTCCCAATCCCATTCACCGCGACGCCAGGAGGCCGGCGACCACACTTCGCAGTCCGACGCCCGGAGTCCAAAGCCCCTCCGCGAACTCAGCGCACCTCCGCGACCTCAGCGCGAAATCGAAAGCAGCAGAAGTCCCAAGCCAACGGCCTAGCAACCCGCAGCCCAAGGAGTCCCGCCCAAGCGCTACCCATTCTGGAAAGGATCACGCTCCTTCTTGTTGCGGTGACGCCAGCCGGTCCACTCGGCGGTGCTGCTCATGGTTTCGCCGGTGAGCTGACGCAGCGCCGCGCCGGTGGCGGAGAGCAGCGTACGACGCCGCTCCATGGCCGTCTGGCCCGGCCGCGTGTCGCCGTGGTGGCCGTCCTGATCCTCCGTCTTGTCCGTCGAGGGGCCGCCTCGGCCCCAGCCGCGCGAGCCGTTGCCGCCCTGCAGCTTCTCCATGCGCTTCACCAGCTCGAACGCGAGCTTCTTGCGCTTCGCAACGTTGAGCGTGCGATAGCCACCGAGCGCGCGCGTGGCCGCGACCGCCACCTGGATGTTCTTGTGGTCCGCCAGCTTGCGCATCGACGAGAGCATCCCGGCATCGGCGATCGTGCCGCAGGTGTCGATCGCCTTGAGCGTGCTCTGCGAGACGATGCCCTTCTTCGGCGCTTTCAGCCACTTGCGCAGGTACTTGCCGGAGCCCTTCGCCTTCCACTCCGCGAGCACGTCGAACGCGGCAAAGCGCAACTTCTTGTCCGATGAGCCAGCCGCCTTGCCGACCGCGGCGACGGCGGCCTTGCGGTTGGCTTCGGTCGCTTCGTCCATCTTGTAGTCGACCTTCACCCGCTCCAGGCAGGTGCGCGCCTGGGCGTAGTCCTTCGCGCCCAGCGCCTTCTTGAGATCACCCGTCGACTTGACGACGAGCGCCGGTTCCGCCCACGCGTTCGTGGCTCCCCACAGAGTGGCCAGAACGACCAGCAATCCAAATCGCATTCGTTCCTCCTCTTCCTCGGGACATGAGCGATACGCACGTGTCGCGCATGTCGCTTCCGTTCACCTATACAGACGAACGTGGAGGCGCATTCGCGCGTCAAGAAGTCGTAACACTCGCGTTTTGACAAACGCGAAAAACACTTAGGAGGTACGGACGCGTGAAAACCGATCACGCGTTCGGGTTGGGCAGCCGACTGTTTACACTGGTGCCTCGGTGGTGATTCGAACGTGTGTTGTCGTCCTCGGTCTGCTCGTCGCGTGCGGAGGCGGCGGGTCCGCGCCCGCACCCGAACCGGTGCCGCAGCTGGGCGACCCGAATCCCGGCTTGTCCATCGACCAGCGCGAGACCTTCGAGCGCGGGCTTGCCGTGTTCGAGCGGCGTTTCACGCGCACCGAAGGCCACGGGCCCGAGTTCAACACCTCCTCCTGCCGCTCTTGCCACTCCATTCCGACGACCGGTGGATCGGCGCCGCTGTACCGCAACTTCCAGATCCTCGGAAACGGTGACGGCGGCGGCTTCCAGCCCGTCCTCCCGGATGGCCGGCTCGTCCTCCGAAACTTCTCGTACGAACGTTCGGTCCGGGAGCCGATGCCGGCCGACGCGACGATCAAAGCGCAGCGCAATGCACCGCCGATGTTCGGCCTCGGATTGCTCGAGCGAATCGACGACTTCGACATCATCGCCCGTCACGACCCCAACGATGCGGATCGCGACGGTATCAGCGGCCGCATGAACATCGACGACACGCGCATCGGCCGCTTCGGCTACAAGGCGCAGTCGGGCAGCCTCGTCGCCTTCGTGCGCGGCCCGATCTTCAACCACATGGGGATTACGACCGATCCGCTGCGTATCCCGCCGGGCACCGGATTCCGATTCATCGCCCAGCAGAACGCACCCGAGACGTCCACCACCGACGAGGACGGCAGCCCTGACCCCGAACTTTCCAACGAGGACCTCTTCGACCTCGTCTTCTTCGTGCGCGAGCTCGCGCCCCCGGCGCCGCTGCCCATGGACGCGGAAGCGACCCGCGGCGAAGCGCTCTTCGACCAGGTCGGCTGCGCGGCCTGCCATGTGCCGAACCTCGTGCGGAGCGGAGACCCGGTCTTCGCCTACACCGACCTGCTCTTGCACGACATGGGCGACGAACGCGCCGATGGCGTGCGGGACGGCGTGGCGACGGGGCGCGAGTTCCGCACCGCGCCGCTGTGGGGCCTGCGACACCACGCACCCTACCTGCACGACGGCCGCGCCGACACGGTGGACGCCGCCATTCGGCTGCACGGCGGGGAGGCGCAGTCGAGTCGCGATGCGTACGTCGCGCTGTCGCCGGCCGATCGCGCGGCGATCCTTGCGTTTTTGGAGACCCGATGAAGCGCGCGGCGATCCTGCTCTCCGTCCTCGTCCTCGTCGGGTTCGTGGCGGCCGGACTCGTGCCGATCGACGCCCCCATTCCGCCGAGCGGCGTGGCCGGCGCGCCCCATCGCGCGCTCAGCGAGGCGGAGCAGGCGCGATTCCTGCGCGGCCGCCTGCTGTTCGATCGCGACTTCGGACACGACGCCGGCGTCGGCCCGCACTTCAACGGCGACTCGTGCCGCGCCTGCCACCAGGACCCGGTCGTCGGCGGCGCGGGTGGCATCGACGTGCAGGTGCAGCGCCCCGCCATTCCGGACGGCAACGGTGGATTCATGCCGCCGCCCGAGACCGGCGCCCTGGCGCATACGCACCACCGCATCGACGTCGATCGCGAGGAGATCCCGGCGGGAGTCGCGTTCGTGGAGGAGCGCAACTCCCCGACGCTGCTCGGCCTCGGTCTCGTCGAGATGATCTCGGACGCGACCATCCTCGCGAACGAGGATCCCGACGATCTCGACCTGGACGGCATTCGGGGCGTGGCCCATCGCTTGCCCGGCAACGTGATCGGGCGACTCGGCTGGAAGGCATCGGTGCCCGACCTCGCTTCGTTCGTCCGCGACGCGATGAGCAACGAGATCGGCATCACGGTGCCGGCCGGCGCCAACCCGTTCGGGTTCTCCACGGACACCGACGGCATCGCCGACCCCGAGATCAACCAGACCGATCTGGGCGACATCGTCTTCTTCCTGCAGCTCCTCGACTTCCCGCCCAAGGGCGCGGAGACCGACCAGACCCGCACCGGCGAGGCACTCTTCGCCAGCGTCGGCTGTGCGAAGTGCCACGTCCCCACGATGGACGGCATCGAGCTCTATTCGAATCTGCTGCTGCACGACGTCCAGCCGCCGGGCTTCCAGGGCGTCACCGAGGGCGAGGCGACAAGCGGGCTCTACCGCACGCCGCCGCTCCGGGGGCTGCGCGACACGGCGCCGTACTTTCACGACGGACGCAGCGAGACGATTCTCGACGCCATCGTGCGACACGACGGCGAGGCGCGCGCGGTGCGGCAGGCATTCCAGGCGCTCGACGCGGCGCAGCGCGAGGCGCTGCTGGCGTTTTTGCGCTCACGGTAGCTCGATCACGTCGCCCACGCCGATCGGCAGCCGTCCGGCGCGCACTTCGAGCGCGTAGCGCACCGGGACCGAGGAGGGGACCGGCGTCTCGTCCAGCGGGATGAGCGCGTGTGTCTCCACGATGCGCCCGGTCTCATCGAGATAGGCAAGGTCGAGCGGCACCTCGGTGTCCCGCATGAAGAACGAGACGCGCTGGCTGGTCGGAAAGACGAACAGCATGCCGCGGATCGCGCCGTCGGAGCGCGTCGCGAGGTCCGCTTCCGTCGCGTCCATGAGCCCCCGCTGCCGCGTGGCCGGGGTATCCGCGATCCAGACGCGGAAGGTGACGACGCCGCTGCGAAGCGTCTCCTGCGCGAGATCGTCGAACGGCGACGGCGAGTCGCCGCCGCTGGAACAGGACACCAGCATGCAGCACAGCATGACGGATCGAGCCATGGCCTGCATGGTTACCACGTCCTCCCGAACCCGAGCCAGAAACGCGCTTCGTTCTGGGCGGGGTTGTCGCCGACGTTGAGTCCGCGGCCGTTGGAGAAGTGATGCAGCTGCACGCCTCCCATGAGCGAGAACCGGTTCGGGAGCG
>JBCDBY010000095.1:0-14548 GCA_039182715.1 Planctomycetota bacterium | reverse complement strand
TCGATCCGTGCGGTTCGGACTTGTCCAGTCGCCTTGTCGAGCTGGGTTGGACCCGCTCAGGAAAGTAGCCGGCAGGGCCTTCATTCGAGAGTCGGCCGCTCCAAGAGGGCCAGCAGCGTATCGAAGTACCTTGCCGTTGAGTTCCGATCCGGGTGGATGTTCTGGTTGTGAGCAGGAGCAGCGCGGGCCTACGCGATGCGCAAGCAGCGCTCCAGGTCGAAGACTTCGCCCGTCAAGAGCACCTTGTAGATGCCGACGAGCAAACGCCGGGCGAGCGTCGTGTTCGCGCAGCCGATGGGGTCGCGCGCGCCATCCGCCTCACGGGGGTTCATGCGCTTGACGTCTCAAGCTTCCGCGAGGCCAACACCATTCTCAGCATGATGGTCGTCCCCGCCGCGGAGGCAGACCGGTTCGCGGGAAGCGAGATCATGCGGCGGCTTGGGTGGGGGCAGATGCCCAAGCTGAAGAACCACTGCGTCTTCGTTTTGGACTCTTCGTACGGAGCCGAAGTCGTGGCGGACTGCGCAGATGTGGTGCTCGAAGGCCCGGCCTAGAACGGAAACGACGCCTTTGCATGCGGCCGGAGCTGATGCCGGTGCCCCGTTGCGGACGTCGCCGAGCGGATCGCTGTGGCACGATATGCGGAGCGATGAAGCCCCAACGGACACGCGCCCGCTTCCCGAACCTGGACACCGTGGCGACGGTTCTTTGCTGCGTCGCGTTCGTCGTACTGACCCTCCGGGCTCATGCCCGACTCCTCGCTCTGCAAGTCGAGGCTGAGGCGGCTCGTGTCGCAGCGGATCAGGCGGAGTTGGATGCGACGGCCGCGAGAATAGAGGCGGACTTGGCCGCCGCGGCCGCTGACGCGGCCCGGACCGCTGCGCTGAACGCAGAGTTGGAGGCGGATGAAAACGAGCTGGCGGCGGATAAGGCGGCGCGAACCGCGGATCGGCTTGCCGCCGAGCGCGAAGAGCTGGAAGCGAAGCTCCGCCGGCTTCGTGAGCAGTCGGAGTCTCGCTAGTCTCTTTGCGGCCACTGGGGCTCCCGTGGAGTCGCCCCAAGATTGGGAGACTCCCGTTGCTCTCGATCGCGAGGGACACGGGGCCATGCTCATCGCGGCTCCCGAGGAGACACCCGGCTCCGTGAATCGTTCCCCGGCCGAAGCGGCTGATTGAATCGGGTTGACGCGTGGCGCCGACCGTTCGGTCTCGAACATCGCGCCTAGACTGAGCGACGCATGCAATCGAGTTCAATGCGGATCCTCTTGGCGCTGGCGACAGGTGTTGCTGTGGGCTGGCTCGGTCGGGGACTGGCGTCCTCGGACGCGCCGACACGGTCGGATCAGACGACTCGCGCGCACACGGGCCGCTCCATGGAGGGCGCGCCAATCGCCTCGCAGCGGGAAGGTGCGGAGCTGCCGGCGAAGGACTCCGAAGATGAGTTGCGCGAGGAGCTCTTCCGATTGCGTGGCGTGCTGAAGATGGTCGAAGAGAGTGGACGTGTCGACGACATCCTGTTCGACGATGCGGAGCGACTGGAGCGACGAAGGACGCGCGAGCTCGCCCTGGCGCGCTTCGATCGAAGGTTGGGCGACGCACGGTCCGTCCGGGCGTGGGCGCGCGATCGCCAATGGCTGAACGGCAGCGAGTTCGAGTTGACCATCGCCACGCTCGACGCAGCGCAGTTCGACGACTTCCTGGACGAGTTCGTCGCGCACCGGGTCGCCGCCCGGTTCCCGGAGCTGCGCGAGGTCCAGGCGGAGTTCAAGGACATCGTCTTCGCAGAGTGGAGGGCGTTTCGAACCTGGCAAGCCTCGGACTACACCGCGCGGTTGCGCGCGGCGGCGACGCACGAGGAGCTGACGAAACTCGTCCAGCAGCGACTGCAGCGACTGCACGACGTGCAGACGCGTGTGAGTTACCGGGCATGGAATGAGCTCTTGAGCCAGCACCCCGACAAGACTGGTATCAAGGACCGGCTGCTCACGTCCTTGCACTAGAGCGGATTGCTCGAGTTCGAACACGTTGAACGGTCCGGTCAGACGTCGCGTGTCTCTGCGAAGAATCAAGAAGACGAAAGCAAAGCGCTATGGCACCGTGGGCCCTGTCCGAGCCCATGAAGCCTCACGCACTCTTGAACCTCGCATCCCTCGCCTTGCTGCTGAGCGGGGGCATCGTCATCACGCAGTACTTCATGGACGTGGATGCGGCGCTGGACCGCTTCGCCGACGACGTGCGAGCCTATGTGGAGCGGCCGTTGCTCCCGGACGTGCCCGAGCAGCGCCCGGGGGAGACGACAGAGGAGTACAAAGCTCGCCTGCGCCGTCTCATGGTCGCGGAACGCGAGGCTTCTGTCGCCGAGTCGTCGAGTCTCAAGGACCGAGCGAAGGGGCTCGCGCCAGGGGACGATCGGCCCCTATGGATCGCCGTGTCTCTGATCGCCATGGGGTTGGCGGGGATGTACGCGGCGGCTCGCGTGCGCCAGAGGTTCTCGCAGCGCGATCCCGAGGACGCGCGATGACCACGCAAACCAAGCGACGATGCCGTGCCCTGGAACCCGCCGCGGTCGAATTGGCGTCGGCCCGCGGGCTTTCAATGAGCGATCGAGGCGCTCGGGCCTTCTGCATCGATGGGTGATGCTCGCAAGCCCCAACTCGCGGTTGAACGACACCGCATGTCGCCCGTTCAGTTCGAGCCGGTGAAACGGGTCGTTTCGCCCGAGCAGCTCTGGGATTTCGTGGGCCAGTTGCTGGCCGGAGACTGGGACAGCGTTCGAGTTCGGAGAGCGGACAACAGCAGGCTCAAGATCGATCGACTTCAGGACGAGCTGGTCGTCGATCTCCGTCAGGGAGGCGGCCGATTTCGAGCGATCGGTCCGCGTGCTGAGATTCGCTCGCGGCTGGAGGAGATCGTCCGGGGTTTCTCGCACGACGAGGAACGTCTCTGGACCAAAGGGCGCTGGCGTCGGCTCCGTCGCCCGTGGTCCTATCTCAGACACTGCTGGGACGACCCGGTCTTGAGGGTGAATGGTTGGCTGAGTCTGGCCCTGTGGATCTCGATCATCTGGTCGACCGCTGCGCTCACGCTCCGGATCCTGCGCGATTAGCCCGGTCGAAACGCCTCCGTGCTGTGAACTCAGGGGTACGGCAAGCTCCCGTCAGCCGCCCCTGCAATGCGGATGACGGAAACCTCGGTTGGCTCCACGTGCGGGAGTTCGATTGCATGGACGGAAGCTCGGGACGTGGCTAGGTTGTCGTCGTGAACGACACGAGCCCCAAGTGGCCGCGCGCGCCTGGACGGTTTTTCGGAGGACTCGCAGCGGCAGACTTCGTCATCGCCTCGGTTGTCGCGGTCGGCGTCGGCTCCCAGATCTACTTCCGGTCTCAGCTTACGAATGGTGATGCGATGTTCTGGGTCCAGAAGACTCTCTGGTGGCTCCTGATCGTCTCGACATACACGTGCGGCCGATTGGGCATCGGGCGGAGGTGGGCGACGCGGGCGCCGTGGTGCTTCAACTACATCGTTGTCGTCCTGCTGGTCGCCCCCGGATTGTTTGGGAGGGACCCGTTGGCCCAGCCTTGGGAAGCCCTCTCCGAGGCCGCAAGCTGGGTCGGCTTGGCGCTGGGGATGTTCCTGTTCGGGCAAGACGTCACGGTGCTCACAAAGGCGGAAGCCACGCGCCGCTGATGTCCACGGAAGTGTTTCCCGGGCCCGCTACCGAATCCAGTGGTCGCTCTCTCCCCGCGGGAACATCTCGTCGCGATCCGGACACCGTCCCGGTCGGAGTCGACGTGGCCGAGTTCGAGCTCGGACCACCGGTGGGAGTCTCATCGCAATGCGCCTGAGGCGTTCGACGGGGAACCTGCTTCGGGGAAAGACGACCCCACGTCGAAGGTCAAGGAGCGGCTAGTATTAGTTCTGGATGACGAAGGTCGAACTACTCGTCGATCGAGACTGAGCGAGCATCTGGTGACGAACTCTCTCCAAACTTCGAATCAAGAGCACGGGCCTGAACACGCCATCGCGTTGTTCCGGCCCGTGCTCGCTCTTGCTCTCCTCGCCGTATCGGTCGGATGCGGCGAACCACCGCGCGATCCCGAGCCCCTATCGAAGCCGGCGCCCCAGGAACGAACCTTAAGGATCACGGCGCAGTTCGGCTACGCTACGTCCCCGTCCGACCAGAGGCTGTACGACGTCGTCGTCGAGCTCTTCCCGGAGGGGCGTTGGCGGTATGCCTGGCGCGAGAGGTCGAGTGGTGCTTCGGAGTGGACGGAGTTGTCCGGACTCTGGCGTGCGAGTTCACCGACGAGCTGGATCCTTGCACCCGGTGACCCGCGCGACGACGCCACGGATGAGCAACCGGCAGAAGACCTTCCCACTGTCACTTGGACCCAGGCGATGAGCTTCGAGGAAGCCGTGCGCGAGGTCGAGAGTTCGGCTCAGGGGAAGAAGATCGCGACGCGCGGATTGTACTTGTTCAAGATTCCGCTCCCCGACTTTGCAACGGGTCGCTTGTCCGACGCGATTACGATGGCTGTCGATCCGAGGGAGTACGACAGGCGACGGATACGGCACCATGGCTTTTCGCCGTTCACTGACCATCACGACCCCCAGAAATGAACTTGGCGGCAGGCAGATTTGCGAGCTTGGATCTCGAAGGCTCCCCGTCCCGGTCCGAATTGAGGTAGCCGAGTCCGGGGGTGGGCCGCTGGTGGGAGCGGCTTGGGCGTGACGTGTAGGCGGAGCACCCGCGGTGTCGAGCCCGGACCTCCCTACTCGATCATCCGCAGCCGATAGCCGGCCTTGCGCGTCTCGCCATCGGAGGTCGACCAGTACTCCGCCGAGTCCAGCAGCGCGAGCACGTGCCGGGCCATGCGCGTGGTGGTGGTGTTCGCTTGCGTGCCGGAGATCAAGCTCATCCACTCGGAGACGGCGTTCGCGTAGCCCGCGAGCTTCTTGCCGTCGAAGCGGGCGTACTCGACCGGGCGCAGGTCCGGCTTCCACGGCATGCGCATTTCCTTGCCGCTTTGCGCGCCCGCGTGCAGCGCGCGCGTCCGCACCGGCGAGGTTCCGATGACGCAGACGTCGCCGAAGAACGCGACGTGCGGGACGAAACCCGTCACCGCCTCGTGGACCGCGCTGGTTCCCTCGAACCCGAATGCGTCGTCGCCGAGTTCAAGACTCTTGTCCCGCTGCATCGCCATCGGCTCCTTCGACCCGATCAGCATGCCGCCGATCTTCGCGATCGAGCGCTCGGCCTGCTTGCGGTCCGAGACAATTCCCACCAGGCAGATCTCGGGGATGTAGAGCTTGCGCTCGACACCCTCGATGCGCACGTTCGTGCGGCGCAGATCCATGATGATCGACGAGCCGGACCCGAACCCCTCGAGCTTGGCGATCGCTTCGCCGGCGTCGCCGAAGCGCTCCAGGAACTCGCGATGGATCGCTTCGCGGTCGCGCATCATGGTGCGCAGGTAGAGTCGGCTTTCGACCGCCGCATAGTTGGTCCGGATCAGGCGCGGCAACGGCTCGGACATCGACCACGAAAACAGCCCGCCCTGCGCGAGGTAGCGCGCCACCGGAAGCGCGTCGAGGGACGGCAGGCGACCCCGCTCTTTCCAGGTCAGGCGCGTGACGATGCCGTACGGCACCGCCTCCACGGAGCCCGAGCCCTGCGTGAGCAGGATGTCGAGCTCATCCAGCTCCGCCTCGGTGAACTCATCCGCGCGATCGACGGGCGGGTCCTCCGCGGCGAGCTTGCGCCCAATGTCGGTCTTGGACCAGCCGTCGAGCGACTTGCGGATCGTGCGCAGCGCCGCCCGCGCCGGCGTGAGGTCGGCGTCCCACTGCACGATCTGCTTGCCGCGCTCGAGCGTGAGGGCGGGCGGGTCGACGATGTCGTCGGGCGGACCCACGTCCAGCAGCAGCTTGTCCTCCCGCTGGACGACGCGAAACGCGAAACGGAACCGCTTGAGGTCCTCCTTCACGCTCGGCTTCCCTTCGACGTCGAGGATCTCCAGCCAGTTCTCGAACAGGTCCGAGCCGATGTTGAAGTCGAAGACGAACCCATCGCGCACCGGCTGCATCGGCGCCTCGAACTCCATCGCCAGCTGCCGCGTCAGCATGCGGACCAGCATCATTGCGTTCGAGGCGCTTCGCTTGTCGCGCATCTCCAACGCGATTCGCACGCGGCACGTGCCCAGCGTTTTCAACACGCCGCGGAACTCGTCGCGCGCCCGTTCGAACTCGCGCAGCTCATTCTCGGAGTCGAAGTCGACGGTCATCAGGTTGAAGAGCTCGAGCAGATGCCCAAAGCGAATCAACTCGGCAAGCGCGTTCCGGGCGAGCCGGACCGTGATCTTCTTGGGAATGAACGGAGCGACCGTCGGGAGCTGGCGCGCGAGCACCTTACCGTTCAGTTCGGCGCCGAGCGGGCTCTTGTCGATGTTGCGCGCCCACCAGTCGCTGGTCAGCACCTGCTGCGTCAGCGGGTAGAGGTCGTAGACGACCATGTGGCCGCTGTCCTTCCAGATCCGCTCCGCCTTCGATTCGGGTTCCGCGTAGGCCGTGCCCGCCAGCAGCAGCACGACTCCCATCCATCCGTTCCTCATGCCGTGAGTATAGCGAGGGTGGCGCGGCGTACCGTGCGCGTGCTAGACGGGAAGCCCCGCCTCGCGAGCCGCCTCGATCTGTGCGTGATCGAGTGACACGAATCGGACGAGCGGCTCTTGGTCGTGCAGCCACATCGCCGTGCGCAGGTGCGCGAGGTCGAGGGAGCGGGGCGTAGTGACGACCGGCATCGCCGTCCCTTCGCACAGGTCGAGCGTCAGGTCGCGCAGGGCGAACTGCCGCACGTCGGTTGCGACCCGGTCGAGGCAGACGCGCAGGTCCGCAGGCTTGAGATGTCCTTCGCGGGACAGGCGGATGAGATTGCGGTTCGACTCGAGAACCAGCAGAACACTCGAGAACAGCTGCGCGTCGGCCAGCTCTCGCGCCAGCAGCTTGTGCCCCCGTTCGCCGAGGAGCAGGCAAAGATAGGCCGAGGTGTCGACGTAAAGGCGCTTGTGCGCAGCCATGACTACTCGTCCGCCATGCCGCCGCGCCGGTCGTCGGCGATGACGTCGAGGTAGCGGCCTTGGGTCGGTCCCCGAAGTGCCGGGGCAATCGACCCCCGCCCGAACTCATCGCCGAGGTGCAGGTCGGGAGCGACCGGGGCGAGGCGTGCGACGATTCGCCCGTGCTTCGTGATCCAGGTGGTCTGACCCGCCTCCGCGGCGGCGATGGCTTGGGAAAGCTGTTGTTTGAGCCGGTGAATCGGGACCGAGTTCATGGGCGAATGATATCATATAATGGACTTAAATATGGTCTAAACATGGCCCATCGGCCCGGGCCGAACGGTACGATGGAACGTCGTGCGACGACTCGCCTACGGAGCCCTCCTTCTCGGTGCGATCCTCGTCTCGTTCCTGCTTCCCGAGCGAGACTTGCTCCGTGCCGATCGGACGCGGACACCCGCAACGACGGATCTCCCTGCCAAGCCGTCCGCGGCGCGCGAGGAAACGTCCCGCCTGACCGTCCGCGGAGTGCCGGCGGGCACAACGGTCCTCGTTACGCGCGCGTCGGCCATGCCGGGGCGCGCGATCAACGTGCACGGACGCGAGACCGCGGCGTACTCCATCAACGAGGAGATCGATCGGCCGCGCATCGCGACGGGGGTTGCCGATCAAGGCGGCTCCGTTTCCTGCATCGTGCCGCGGGGCGCCGTGCTTTCGATCGTCGCCGGCCATCGGACCCTGATGCGCGTGGCCGACGCGCCCGAGATCGAAGCCGAGTTCCCGGACGTGGCCGCCTGGGAAGACGAGCCGGAAGATGTCGCCGCGGCGCATGTCGTGACCGTGCAGGACAGCGAGCGGCGTCCGATCGTCGGCGCCTTCGTTCTGCTCTATCACGGCAGTTTCCTCGAGCCCCCGGCTGCGCGGCAGGAGAGTGACGACCAGGGGCGCGTCGCCTTGTCGGCCAGTCCCCGGAACCGCCTGCTGATCGGGGCCGCGGGCCATGCGTCGGTTCTCGTGCGCGACTTCGAAGGCGACTTCACGGTGCAGTTGAACCCGGGTCGCTCGATCGTGGGCCGCGTCGTCGACTCGGGCGGGCAACCGATCGCTGGCGTCACCATTCGCACGCGCCACGATCGCGACCGCGGTTCGCGCTTGCTTGAGGGCGCCTGGCCCTGGTGGCGCCGGGTCACCGCCGCCGACGGAGCCTTCCGCTTCGATGGGCTGCGCGACGGCAAGTACCAGATCTCCGTGCGCGCCCCCGGATACACCAGCATGGGCACGACCATCTGGCCGACCGAGCCGTCCGCGGAGTTCGTGCTGCAGCGCACCGCGCGCGTCGACGGCGTGATCGAGTTCGAGGACGGCACGCCCGCGCCCAAGGCGTCGGTTCGCACAACCCCGAACACGACGACTCGGGCCGATGAACAGGGGCGGTTCCAGCTGCGCGACGTCACGCCCGGCCAACGCGTCATCCGGGGCTGGACTGACGATCACCGCGCCGCCGGCGTGACCGTCGAACTCGCGGAGAAGGAGCGTCGCACCGGCGTGCGTCTCGTGCTCCGACCGCGCACCCGTTCCTACGTGCGCTACCAGGCCTACGACCACGATGGGACGCCGGTGCGGGACGTCCGCACCATCACGCTCTCCAAGCCCGCCGGAACGAAGGGCCGCTATCGCATCCAGGGCCGCTCCATCAGCAACAAACCGGGGCCGGTTTCGACCTGGCTGGAAGCCACCAGTAGCGCCGACCCGCAGGTCGAGCCGATCCGGGTCGACCTACCGCGCCCGGTTGCGGTGGTGTTCGAGATGCAGGGCGAAGATGGCGCGCCGATCTCGAAGCTGACACGTGTCCAAGCCAACGGCGACTGCTGGGTCGAGAGCGTCGTCGAGTCCCGCATCACCGTCCGATCGCACCCCGACGTGCCGGTTCGGTTGCACGTGTGCGCGGACGGCTTCGCCGCAAAGTCGTTCCCGCCGGTGGGGGTCGAAGGAGAGCCGCACACCCTGACGATGCGGCGCGCGACCTCCACGCTCGCCGGCCGGCTGCTGGATCACGAAGGTGCTCCCGTACGCGCGTGGGTGCGTGCCGACGGAAACGGGAGCGCCTCGGTCCGAACGGACGAGCAGGGCGCGTTCGTCTTGACCGGGCTGGCACCCGGATCGGTGACGCTTGCGGCCGACACGCTTCGCCGCGAGTTCGAGCTGCGCGCGGGGGCTAACCACGTCGGCGATCTGCGGCTTCCCAAGCCGATCCGGATCCAGGGCCGCGTTGTCGACCAGGCAGGCAAGCCGGTCTGGCAGGCGACCGTGCGACTGTTCGACCCGAAGACCGGCCGCAACGACTCGCGCGATCCGCTCATGCGCACGCGGGGTGACGGGTCGTTCGCAGTGTCGACGAGTTCACCCCACCTGTTCCTGCGCGTCGACAAGCCGGGGTTCGCCTCGGCCATCATGCCCGTTTCGTCCCGTCCCCGTATCGAGCTGCGCCGGGGCGGTCGCATCGTCGTGTCAATCTCCGAGGCCGACGCGAAGCAGTCCTGGGTGCCGGGGCTTCGTTCTCCCGACGGCGCCTTCACCTGGGTCCCCCGCAAGACGAGCCACGACGATCGCCGCGAGTGGAGGCTCGAGGGCGTCCCGGCCGGCGACTGGGAGATCGTTCCCGTCTCGTACCGGCGGCCGGCGGCCTCGAAGCGCGTGCTGCGCTGCACGGTCGTTGCGTGTGAGACCGTGGCGGTCTCCTTCCGCTGAGTTGCGGTACGCTCCAGGTCTCCGTGATCACCTATCGCACCGACCTCGACGGCTTCGACTGGAACTGGTTCCGCGACGTCATGATGGAGGGCGGCTGGCACAACGGCCGCAGCGCGGACCAGTACCGGACCGCCTACGAGAACAGCGCCGTCGTCGTGAACGCGTTCGACGGCGAGCGGCTCATCGGTACCGGCCGCGTGCTGTCCGACGGCGTGAGCAACGCCTACCTGATGGACCTCTGGACGCACCCGGACTACCGCCGCCGCGGCATCGGCAAGCGCATGGTGGAAATTCTGCTCGAGCCGCTCGCCGGCCAGCACGTCTATCTCCACACCGACGATCAGCAGTCCTTCTACGCCGGCTGCGGGTTCAAGCAGCAGCCGGACGGCATGGGGATGGTGGTGGGGACGTGGCTGAACGCGTAGATGACCTTCGCCCGGTCCATGGGCGGTACACTCAAGTCCTATGAGCGGGACGGACGGGCGAAAAGAAACGCCGGCCAACTACGGTGACGGGCGCGCGTTCCTGCGCATCTACCTGCCCTACATCGTGACGGTCTACGCCGCGGCCTTCCTGCTGGGCCTGCTCGGGCGGACCTTCGAGAATTCGCAGCTGGGGCTCGTGGTTCAGCTCGGCGGGCTGCTCCTGATTGCGCTCGTCACGATCTGCGTGCTGGTCCTCCGAAAGCCGAGTCCCACGAAGGACCGATGAGCTGGCGCGAATCGCCCGCGGGCCGGCTCACGGTGCGCGCCGACGACCTTTACGACGAGGGGCGGCATGACGAAGCGCTCGACCTGATCGAGCAGGCCTTGCGCCTCCGGCCTCGTTCCGTCGCGCTCGAAACGCGGCGCGGTCGCGAGCTGCATGCGTTGGGCCGTTACGCGGAGGCGGAGCAGGTCGTTCGCGCGGCGCTCCGGATCAACGATCGCTTCGTGCACGCCTGGAATCAGCTCGGCATGCAGTACATGGATCAGGGCTACTTCGAGAAGGCCGCGTTCTGCTTTCAGCAGTCGGCGGACATCGCCCCCAACGAATCGGTGCTCACCGGGCTCGCGAACTGCCAGCTCGTGTTCGATCCGGCCGCGGCGCTCGAGAACGCGGAGCGCGCGCTCGCGATCGATCCCACCTGGGAAGAGGCGGAGCGCGTGCGCGACTCGGCCCGCCGCCGGCTGGCGGAGTGACGGTGGCCGCCTTTCGCCAGCTCTTCGTCGAGTGGTTGCCCGGGGACATGCGCGCCCTGTGCGTGCTGCGCCGCGAGCCCCCCGAGCTCACGCGCGACCTCGGCATCGTGTTCGACGACTCCTACGACAACCTCGACATGCTGCGCTATGCCGTCATCGAGGCGCCGTCGGGCCGGATCTTCGGTCTCGTCCGGCATCGGGGGGCGCCGGGACCGGGAACGCAAGTCCTCGTGGAGCTCGGCTACCGTCGACCGGAGTGCGGACTCGACGAGGTATTGGTGGTGCTCGGCGAGTCGCGGGATGAATTGCTCTGGACGCACCCGGACGAAGCGCCCACCGATAGCGAGTAGAATGCGAGTGTGAAGCAAGGCGAAAAGCGGGTTCTGCGTGGCAACCGCGCGTGGAAGTACGGCGCCAGCGGCGAGCGGGGTCGGGATGAGCTTGCGTTCGCCGAAGGCGCCGGCAACTACGTCTTGTACCTGCTCGCGTTCCTGGCTGCGGAGATGTGGCGCGCGGAGAGCGGGATGGTCGCCGTGTCCGATCTCCTCTGGCTTCCGGTCTGTGCCCTGGTGTGTTGGTGGGTGGAGCGTTGCCGGATTCGTTGGATCGTGCGACGTCGCCACACCGTGGCGCTGGAGCGTGCCGCTACTTGTCCGTCGGCCTCTCGATGAGGACCATCGTGGCTTCCCCATTCCAGCGAGCGAACGATGCCGCGCCTTTCCACCCGGGGATTACCGCGTACTGCCGTCCCCGGTGAAGCCACGCCGTCCCGATCCGCCCGTTGGCGTCCGCGAACACGGGCACCATGTGCTGGACGCGGCCATCGCCTCGATCGAGGTCGATGAACATCAGGCTCGTCTTCGTGATCGGCTCCCCGTTCCGGCGGACGACGACACGGGGCGAGGGCTTTGCGGGCCCCAGGTCGAGATCGACGTTGATGCGCGCGCCCCGAAAGCGGCCGAGGTCGAGTTCGATCGCCGCGTAGCCTTTCGTGAGCACCGTCACGTAGGTGTGGCCGCCCTCGCCGGGCAGGTCGATCGCCCAGCGCCCGTCCTCCTCGCTCTTCGCGCGGCCGTTGAACCGTGCGTAGGGGTTCTCCCCGGATCGCTTCGAGTAGGCGAATCCTCCTCGAAGGCTGAGTTGGCGGGCGTCCGAGGCCGTGGCGTCCTTGCCGAGCTTGATGACGGTGTGGCTGAGCACATGCACGCCCTCGACCGGCTTGCGCGTGCGGGCATCGAGCACGACGCCTTGGATGTGCCGCGCCGCGCGAAAGGTGAAGTCGATCGGAACAAGCGCTCGCCCGAAGTGACAATCGAGGGAGACGGAGATCGTCGCCCCGCCCGCCGCCATGGCATGGAGCATCAGCCCGCGCAGCCTGTACAGCTCGATGCGATACGTCGCGTCGTGCACCGGCCGCTTGACCGTCATGCGCTGCAGCCGGCTCATGCGCCGCGCGGAGGGCCCGTCCCAGTCGCGGGTCTCCGTGCAGGATGCCTTGAACTGCACGCGGTCCGCTTCGAAGGCGTCGAAGTGCCCGCTCACAGGAGCTTCGATCACGATCCTGCGCGCGATCCAGATGCGTCCGTCGCGCGGCGGGACGAGGATGGTCCAGCCGGGCATGCGCGACGTCACCTTGGAGACCGCTGCCGCACTCCCGGGGATTCGTCCGTTCGCGTCCGTCCGGACGACGCGTGTTTCGCGGCCCACGACGATCTCGAACTCGACGTCGGCGACCGGGTCGCCGTTCGCGAGATCGCGCACCTCGAGCAGCTTCGGTGCGGCGGCGGGCTGCGGGGGCGGATCCTCGTCGCCCGCGCGGGTGCCGACTCCGAGAAGCAACAAGGTCAAGAGCGTGATGCGCATGCGATCCCCTTCCGTCTACCCTTGTAACGCAATTCGCCGCGCGGTGGCCGCGTGAAACACCCGACGGCGTGGCGGTCATACTGACGTGTCGTGAAAGGAGCGTGGACGCCGGCCCAGTTTCGCCTCGTGACCGCAGGCGCGCTCGCGGCGGTGGCGCTTGGGATGCTCGGCCTGAGCTCGCTCCACGCGTGGCTCCACGCGCCGCCGGAGATCCTGCGCGACTCGCTCGCGCGTCCCGGGCCGGAGCGGCCCATCGCGCCGCCGAAGCCGTCGCCGCAGACCGCCCCCGTGCCGATACCTGCACTCCAGCCGCCGACCGAGGACGAGGTGCATGACGCACTGACACGCCGGGGCTTTCGGGAAGTCGAGTCCAACCAGTGGGTCTCCGTTTGGGTGTTGGACGACGAAGCGGGCGAGGGGATTGCCGAGGAATTCGCGAATGCGGTTTCCTACGTGCACGAGATCACCGCGCTCGCGATTCCCGGCCAACGGGCGACGCTGGTGCGTTGCCGCACGCCGGCCGATGCCAACCGCGTGCTTCGGTCCTTCGAGAAGGGGCGCATTCGAGAGCGCGTGCACGGCACCTTTTACCCCTGGCTCAACGCCGCGCTCGTGCTGGATCGCAAGGGATACATGTCGACCGTAGCCCACGAAGCGGTGCACTGGTATCTGCACCACGCGGCGCCCGGCTGTCCGCCCGCACTCGACGAAGGGCTGGCGGTCTACGTCGCGGAGCGTCTCTCGGAGCGGACGATGCGAAGTCGGATGGAAGCCTACGCCGCGCGCGAGAAGTGCTCGGTTTCGATCGCGCTGGGATCTTCCGTTGCGCGCGCCGAGCGCGTGCACAAAGCGGCCGATCCGCTCCCGCCGCCCACGGTCGCGGAGCTCTGTATCGCGCACGGTCGCGAAGTGTGGGGCGGGTCGGGCCTTCGGCCGCGCATGCATCGGGAGTACGGTTTCTATCTCGCCGCGACGCTGCACGTCGGCTCGCGCTTCTCGGGCGTCACCCTGCCGGAAGCCCTGGAGATCGTCCGCCCGCGACGGCCGGACCTGCGCGCGCTGCTCGACCGGCTGGAGACGCCCGCGTTCCAGAACACGTGGCACCGCATGTTGCGGCACCCCTGGATCACGGCGCTCGAGATCGATGCGCCCGCCGCGGCTCCGGATTGACGCGATCGCAATCATCGCGCATGCAACCGCACGTATACTTCGGATATGAGGTGGGTGCTGATCGTGCTCCTGTTTGCATTGACGCAGGTCCGCGCGGAGGACGAGAAGTCCGTCGCCAAGATGTTGCGCTCCAGCGATCCGGCGGTGCGCGAACAGGCGGCGGAACGTCTCGGCAAGGAGGGCAAGCGCGCCTCGGTGAAGTCGCTGCTGCCGCTGCTCAAGGACCCGGACTGGGGCGTGCGCCTCGCGGCGACCAAGGCGATCGCGCCGATCTCCTCGTCCGCCGGCCGCAAGGCGATGATCGATCAGCTCCACACCGGTGAGATCGCCGTCATCCGGTTGCGCACCGCGCAGTACCTCAAGGCGACCGAGGACCGCATGCTGCCGCCGGAGGTCGCGCGCCGGCTGAAGAGCGCGAAGGACGAGCGTCGCATCCGCCTCATCGAAGCGCTCGGCATCCTCGGAGGGCCGTCGGCCGAGTCGGCGCTCGCCGATCAGATGAAGTCGTCGAAAGTCGAGGTGCGCATGGCGG
>JBCDBY010000094.1:0-14570 GCA_039182715.1 Planctomycetota bacterium | reverse complement strand
GCCTTTTTCACGCCCTTGTTCTTGAATAGACATCCAACCGCGTGGTTTTTCATACCATTTTCCCTCTTTGGGGATGACTTCTACCGTGCATTTGGCAGCAGGCCCTTCGTAAATGTTATATTTGGAGGCTTCCAGCATAACATCTTCTTCATGGGTGAATTTTTGTTCGAAGCTGCGTTTTCCATCGAAAACAAGCGATGAACCTTCACATTTTCCTGTTTTGTTGAAATTTTGAAGAATGATCAGCGTTGCGGTTAGAGCATCTGTTGTTCCATTCGTAATTTCTTTGTCAATTTTCGGCTGTTCCGGGTCTTTATCATGTTCATCAATGGTCAGGCTTTTGAAAGTTCCGTCTTTCCCATAGGCATAATCCTTGCGGCGCGATGGCGGGGTGCACCGCCTGACTGAGCATCAGGCAGACCAGCCCGACGATCGCGAGGAAGTAGCCGGCGTCGCGTGATTTCATCGCCGCTGGAAGAGCCCCTCGAACTCCGGCTTGGTCACATCCCAAACGCGCAGCTGCATCGGACCCGCCGCCCGCTGCGCGTCGCGGATGCCGCAGCCCGCCTTGATCAGGACCGCCTGACGGGCGCCCTCCTCGCGCGCCGCGCGCACCTGCTCGGACGGATCGGTGCGGACTTCGCCGACGCCCGCCAACTGCTCGAGCGCGCGCAGCAGCCCGCCGCGCGTCGCCCGATGCGCGGCGCGGCCGCCGGGGAAAAATGCGACCGCACGGCGTCCCTCGCGCTGCGCGTAGACCAGAAGGGTGGCGACGCACGAGACCGCCGCCTCGAGATGGCGCGGCTCGGCATGCGAGGCGAGGCGCGGGTCGAGCAGCACGACGACGTCCTCGCCGGGATCATCGCGCATGACGCGATGCATGAGCTTGCCGGCGCGGGCGGAGGTTTTCCAGTGGATGTGCTTGGGGTTATCGCCGGCGCGGTACTCGCGCAGCGTCTGGAACTCGTCCTGACCGTGCTGCACGGTGCTGCGCGCGGGACTTCGCTCGGGCGCACTGGATAGCTGCCGCCGCGCATCGCGCCGCAGTCGGCCGATGGGCGGAAGCACGACGATGCGCGTCGGGTCGGAGAGCAGCGTGCGTTGCTCGAAGACGCCGAGCGGAAAGCGCGTCGCGGCGAGAGCATGCGCCACGCTGTAGACCCCGCGCCGATGGATGCGCTTCTCGTAGCGCACCTCGGCGACCCCACCGGGCGGCAGCATGGGAAGCGTCGGGCCGCAGGTCACCTCGCCGGGCTCGTCGATCTGGAGCGCGTCGCGAAAACCGATCCCGAAGGCGGGCCGCCAGCGCGACTCGTTGGTCACCCGCAGCCGCACCTCGAACTGCTCGCCCGACTGGACGCGCGCCGGCACGCGCCGCTCGATGCGCAGGCGTCCCGCGGCGATCCAGGTGAGCATGTAACTCGCGAAAAGAGTGGCGATCAGCGCGCAGACCGAGAGCAGTAAGGGGTTGTTGCGCAGCGAGACCGCGAAGGGCAGGCCGATGACCAGAAAGGTCAGCGAGACGTGTCCCGCCAGGGTGGGCTCGGGCAGGCGCCGGTGCTTCCGGTTCGCCCGCTTCGCTCCACGCCGCGCCTGCATCCCCACACAATACGGGGAGGAGGCGCCGTGAACCCGGGAAAACTGGCCTGCCGGGCCGCGAATGTCGGGGCAACGGCACCCGGCGGGTAAAGTACGCGCGTGCGATCCATCCTCGTTCTGGTGCTGGCCGTGGCCGGGTTCGCCGCTTTCGAGATCGGGACCCAGCGTCGTGCCGCGCGGCTGCTGGAGGCCGAGGCGGAAGCGGTCGTGCTGCTGCGCACCCGGGCCGCCGCCGGAGCGACACCCGACGTGGTGCATGCGACCGGCTACGAGTTCCGCTGGGACTTCGAGAAGGGGCAGACGCCGCTGCTCGTAGCTCGCCCGGAAGTGCCCGGCCGGAGCGGGAATCGCTGGTTCGCCACCGACGACGGCGAGGAGATTTTCGAGTTCGATCCGACCGCCATGGCGCTGGCCACGGCAGGCCCCCCGTTGCGCTCTCTGCGCGAGTTCGTCGACCTGCGCCCGGACAAGCGCACGAAACGGAATCCGGCCCACGGCTGGAGGTCGTACCGCTGAGATGAGGGGCGTTCTCCTGGTGGGCGCCACCGGCAGCATCGGCCGGTCGGCGCAGGACGTACTGCGCAACCGGTCGGACGAACTCCGGCTGGTCGGCGCGTTTTCGGGTCGCAACGGGACCGCGCTCGCCGCCGTTGCCCGCGAATTCGGCGTCGCCTACGCGGGCCTCGCGGTCGAGGGCGACCTGCCCGACTGCGGCGCCGCACGCACCGGCTTCGGGGAGGAGTTCCTGGTCGAGTGCATCGCCGCCCCCGAGGTGGACGTCGTGCTCAACGCGGCGACCGGCGCGGCGGGACTCGCGGCGTCGATGGCCGCCGTCGAGCAGGGCCGCATCCTCGCGCTCGCCAACAAGGAGTCGATGGTGCTCGCCGGTGCGCTCCTGAACGCGCGCGCGGCGGAGACCGGGGCGCGGATCGTGCCGGTCGATTCCGAGCACAGCGCGGTCGAGCAGTGCCTGCGCGCGGGCGGGCGCGACGAAGTGCGGCGCGTGCTGCTCACCGCGAGCGGCGGCCCGTTCCGGACCTGGAGCGCGGAGCGCATCGCGCGCGCCACGCCGGAGGAGGCGCTGCGTCACCCCACCTGGTCGATGGGCCCGAAGATCTCGATCGACTCCGCCACGCTCATGAACAAGGCGCTCGAACTCATCGAGGCGCACTGGCTGTTCGACCTGCCCGCCGACCAGCTGGGCGCGGTCGTCCACCCGCAGTCGATCGTGCACAGTTTCGTCGAGTTCCGGGACGGGTCGGTCATGGCACAGATGGGCGCGCCCGACATGCGCGTGCCGATCCAGTACGCCCTCACCTGGCCGGCGCGCCGCGATGCGCCCTTCGAACGATTTGACCCGCTCACCTGCGGACCGCTCACGTTCGAGGAGCCCGATCGCGAACGTTTCGGCGCGCTCGATCTGGCTGATCGGGTAATGGAGGCCGGCGGCACGGCCGGCGCCGTGTTCAATGCCGCCAACGAGGTCGCCGTCGCGCGATTTCTCGAGGGCGCCATCCCCTTTCCCGCGATCGTCGAAACCGTAGGGGAAGTCCTGGAGCGCGTACCGGTCACGGACGCCTCCGACCTGTCCCGGATCATCGCGGCCGACCAGGCCGCCAGAGAGGAAGCCACCACGTGTCGCACCTGATGCTTGCCGCCGGAGCCTTCGGCGTCATCATGACCGTCGTCGGACTCGGCGCGCTCATCTTCGTTCACGAGCTGGGCCATTTTCTCGCGTGCCGCGTCACCGGCACGCGCGTCGAGGCCTTCAGCATCGGCTTCGGGCCGAAGATCTTCGGCTGGCGCCGCGGCGGCACCGAGTTCAAGCTCTCCGCCATCCCGCTCGGCGGCTACGTCAAGATGGCGGCCGAGAACCCCGACGAGCCGGGCACCGGCGCGCCGGACGAGTTCCCGCAGAAGAGCTACTCGCAAAAACTGCTCATCATGGTGGCGGGCGTCGCCTTCAACGCGCTGCTCGCGTTTCTGCTCTTCGCCTGGGCGTTCGGCCTCGGCGTGAAGTTCCCGCAGCCGATCGTCGGCAGCGTCGATCACGGCGGCGCGGCGTGGGAGGCGGGCCTGCAGCGCGGCGACACGATCCGCTCGATGGGCGGCCACTCCATCATGTCCTTCGAGGATCTGAGCATGGAGGTCGCGCTGAGCGCCGAGGACGAGGCGCTCGAACTCATCTACGAGCGCGACGGTGAGACGCGCACCACTCTCATCTCGCCCCAGTACTCCGAAGCGCAGGGTCTGCCCACCATCGGCGTGCGACCCTCCTTCAACGATCGCGCCGGCGCGGTCACCGAGGGTTCGCCGATCGCGAAGGCGGGCGGGCGCGTCGGCGATCGCATCGTCGCGGTCGACGGGGAGCCGACGCCCGAGCTGGCCGATGCCGATCGGCTGGTGGCGCGGCGCGCGTCGCTGGCCGCGCCGGGCACGAAGGAGATTGAGGTGACGCTGCGCGTCGAGCGCGAGGATGGTACGCAGGAGGACCTCGCCTGCACGCTGCCCATCTCGATGGATCTGCCGCAGGTCGGCATCGTCCCCTATCACGGCCGCCAGGTGACCCACGTGCAGGGCAAGAGCAAGGCGGCCGGCCTCCTGCGCGCGCAGGACGTGATCCTGCAGATCGACGGCGAACCGCTGCTCGACTTCCAGGTCTTCCGCGACGAGGCGCGCGGCAAGCGGACGATTCGCTCGATCCGCGTGCGCCGCGACGGCCAGGAGATCGATCTCGCGCCAGCAACCCCGATGACCGATCGCGACCTGGCCGAGAGCATCTCGGTCGGCGCCTGGGACGGAACGGACGCCCGCATCTCGCCGCGCACCGGCATGCCCGCCGCGTCGGCCGGCGTGCGCGCCGGCGACATCGTGCAACAGGTGGGCGACGAGGCGGTTTCGACCTGGCTCGAGCTGCAGAGCGCCATTCGCGATGCGGGCGCCGACCCGGTCGCCCTGCGCGTAAAGCGCGCCGGCGGCGAGGTCGAGACGATCGTCGTGAAACCGATCGGACGCACTTCGCTCGGGCAGGTCGGATACGAATTCGAGCTGGTCATGCACGTGGTGCAGGAGACCGGCTTCTTCGCCGCGCTGGGACTCGGCTGGGAGCGCACGACGCGCAGCTTCCGCCAGGTCGTGCTGACGCTTCGGAACCTGCTCACCGCGCGCGTGTCCGCGAAGCACGTCGGCGGCCCGGTCGGCATCGTGCAGATCACCTACAACGTCTTCTCGCTCGGCTGGTCGCGCTACCTGCTGCTGCTTGCGCTGCTGTCGATGAACCTCGCGGTGCTCAACCTGCTCCCGATTCCGATCCTGGACGGCGGACAGATCGTGCTTCTGACGATCGAGAAGATTCGCGGCAAGCCGCTGCCCGACCGCGTGGTCGGATACCTGCAGCTGGTCGGACTGGTCCTGATCCTGTCGCTCATCGTGCTGGCCACGACGAACGACATCACGCGCAACTTCCGTTGAATTTCCGCGCGCTGCTGACCCTGTTGCGGCCCGCGCTGGTGCCGACCGCCGTCGCCGACGTGCTGACGGCCGCCGTCTTCTTCGGCGGGGCGCCGCTGCTGCGGCTGCTGGGCGCCTGCGGCGCGAGCGCCAGCTTCTACATGGGCGGCATGGTGCTCAACGATCTCGCCGATCGGGAGCGCGACGCCTACCTGAACCCCCACCGACCGCTGGTGCAGCACCCGGGGCTCGCGCCGCAGGCGTGGGGCATGGTGCTGGTGCTGTTCATGGCGGGCCTGCTGCTTGGCGTCGCGGCCAACGTGGCGATGCAGGCGGCGATCGTCGCCGCGTTGGCGATCTTCTACGACCTCTTCGCCAAGAAGCACTTCCCCGCCGATGCGATGGCGATGGGCGCCTGTCGCGCCGCCAACTTCGGCATGGGGATCTCGCTGGCCGGCGTGGGCTGGGGCAACACCGAGGCGATCACGCTGCTGCTCGGCTACGGCGCGTATATCGGTGGCCTTACCGGCGCGAGTCGCACGGAAGACTTCGAGCAGGACTCGGGCCGGCGCAAGGGCGTCTTCCTCGCGGCGCTCCCCATGCTGGTCGGCATCGGCGCCTACTCGTCGGTCGAGCCGAGCGCGGTCTTTTTCCTGCCCGGCCTGGTCGTCGTCGTCCTCACCCTCCACGCGCTGCGCGCGGGCACGCCCGTCGCGGCGAAGCAGTTCGTGCTCTACGCGCTCCTCAACATCTACGTGCTGCACGGAGCGCTCCTGCTGGCCCGCGGCCACTTCCTGACCGCGCTGCTGGTCATCGGCCTGATGGCGGGAAGCGTCTACCTGATGCGGATGATGAAACCGAAACAGGCCGAGTCGTAGATAGCCACAGAAACACAGAAACACAGAAACACAGAACGATGCTGCGATGAGACTCCGCTCGAAACTCGTCCTATCCGACCACTCTGCGCGGGCGGGTCGTAGCGGGTTCTGCTGTGTGTGCGAGCGGAAGCTTCTGTGTTTCTGTGCTTCTGTGGCCAATCTAGGCTGAGAAGCGCCTACTTCGGAGGCTCCATCTCCGGCTGCGGCTCGAGGAACTTCTTCGTCTCTTTCTCGATCTTCCGGCCCTTCTTCCGCTTGGGGAAGCGCCGGCGCAGGTCGTCGCGCAGCTTCTTGTAGAGCGGCTCCTCCCGGATCGCGTTCAGGTCGCCATCCTCCTCCATCCAGACCCAGTCGATGAAGAGATGGTTCTCGATCGCGTCCTGCAGCCAGCGCAGCGACATCCGACGGTACTTGCGCGCTTCGGCGACGTTGCGCGCCTTGCCGGCGCGCAGCGCGAAGTGGCAGGCGAGGTTGTAGCAGGCAACCCCGCGCCCGAAGTCGCTCGACTGCAGCTCGATGACGCGCAGGTACCACTTCTCGCCCTCCTCGGGCTTGTCGATGCGCATGTAGGCGTATCCGAGATCCCAGCGCGCCTGCAGGCCGTCGAAGTCGTAGCGACGCGCCCTGGCACGCAGGCGGCGGATGTAGCGCATGGCCGGCTCCTCGAATCCGAGGTCGTGCAGGCTATAGCCGAGGGCGGGCGCGAGCTCCTCGCGCTCGATCGGGAACTGGTTCTTGTCCAACGAGAAGTAGCGCGTGAAGAGTCGGTAGATGCGCGCGATCCACTCCCGGTCGCTCTGCTTCACAAGCTCGCCGAACGAGTACGCCGCCAGCTGCCGACGCTCGTCCGGATCGAAGTCGAGCATGCCCTCGTGAATCGGCTCGTAGGGTTCGCCGCTCGCTTCGCCCGGAAGCGGCCAGCCGCGGTTGCGGACGATGTGCCACATGACCTCGACGGCGACGGGGCCGAGCTTCGCGATTTCGGCGTATTGGCCTGCGAAGTGACCCGTCCGGCCCGAGTCCGACTTGAGCGCGGCGAACCGCTTCTCGGTCTCGTACCGGATGCGCAAACGCCGCAGCACCTGGGCGCGCTCGAAGGGCACGACGATATCGGCGGGCGCCTCCGTCAGGATCGCACGCTCGCCGCCCTCGATGAGGCCGCGGACCAGGGCGCCGAAGACGACGTCCTCGGGGTCCTGCACGTGGCGCAGTGCGAGCTGGGCGCCGTTCCGGGTACCGGTTCCCGCGAGGGCGCGCACGAGGCCCGCCCGCGCGCGCACCTCGAGACCCTCGGCGAGGGCGTCCACTGCCGCGGGATCGGTCCGGGCCCACTCGCGGGCGAGGCGGGCAGCCTCCTCCCGGGTGGCCCGGTCGCTCGCCGCCAGACCTGACCGAACCCGCTGCGAGCGCGGGACTTGCGTTCCGTCGGCCCAGGTAGGGAGCGTCAGCAGGAGAAGCGCGATCCAGAGCCGCATACGCTCTCAGTGTAGCCCCCGGTTGACCCCCGAAAACTAAAGTCCCGGGCGGGTTCCAGTCGACGGGACTCTGGCGGAATCCCATGTCGACCTCCTCTCTGGAGAAGATTGGCGCGGAGCTGCGACGAGGCATTGTCCAGATCGCGGCCCTCGCCCTCCTACGCGAACCGATGCACGGCTATCAGCTGGTGAAGGTGCTCGCGGAAGCCGGTCTCGAGACCGAAGAGGGGACGCTCTATCCGCTGCTCCGACGGCTGGAGACGCAGGGACTGCTGCGCTCCGAATGGGACACCGCGGGCGCACGCCCGCGCAAGTACTACACCCTCTCCGACGAGGGCCGTGCCGCGCTCCCGCTGCTCGAGAGCAGTTGGCGCCAGATCAACACGGCGGTCGGAACCATTCTCGCGTCCGGAGTGACGGCCGGCGTCGAGGAGGCGAAGGCATGACCAACCGCGGCGTACAGGACTGGTTGGAAGAAGCGGGCGGCGCGATGGGCGGCGATGCGACCGGGCGTCGCGACGCGCTGCTCGAGCTCGAGTCGGCCATTTACGAGAAGGTCGAGGAGCGCACGGCGACCGGCGAAAGCGAAGAACAGGCGGTCGAGATCGTCCTGCGCGACATGGGCGATCCCGTTTCGATCGGCCACGCGTTCGTGCCGCAGTCCCCGATCATCGCGCCCGAGCGCACGCGCTCGTTCTACCTCTACACGTGCGCCCTGTTCGCCGTGCACTTCGTGCTGGTCATCAGCGCGACCATGGCGGGCCAACCGCTCACGCTCGGTCCGCTGCAGATCCGCCCCATCGCGGACTCGACGCCGTGGAACCTCTTTGCGCGCGCCGCGGAGGTGCTCGTCTTCGACGCCGGCGTGATGCTCGTCGCGTTCATGTTCCGTTCGCGACTCGGGCGCCTCGTCCGCCTGCGCGTTGCCGAGGAACGTGCCGGCACGAACAAGCGACGCCACTTCGAGACCGCCGCCTTCCTCGCGCTCGTGCTCGTCGTCGCCAACTTCCTGCGGGACAACCTGCTCGCGCTCTATCTCCTCGACGGGGACGGCGAGGGCACACTGCAGGTGCCGCTGCTCGGCTCCGGCTTCACCAACAACCTCATCCTGTTCAACGTCTGGATGCTGCTGGCGATGGCGCGCGAGGTCTGGTTCGGCTTCAAGGGCGAAACGCGCGGCGCGATGCTGCTCGACGTCGTCGCGCGCTCGGTCGGCATCTTCTGCCTGCTGCGCATCGTGGCGACGCGCAAGCTGGTCGACCTGACCGCGGCGAAGCACGTGCTCGGCACGGACGCGGACACGGTGGGATCGCTGCTGAACTCCGCGTTCAGCCTGATCGCGCTGGTGACGGCGGCGCTGATCGCGATCGCTTTGGTGAAGCGGTTGTTTCGGTTGTTTGCTTGAGCTTCAGTTGGCCACAGAAACACAGAAGCACAGAATGATGCTCCTGTGGGTCTACCCGCACCCCACTCTCTACCTTGAGGGATCGAACGGGAAGAACGGGTTGGACAACGTGTGGCAGGTGAGCGAGCGCTTCTGTGTTTCTGTGTTTCTGTGGCCAACTACGGCCTAGAACCGTTCGAAGTCGTCATGCCGGCCGGTGGCTCTCGATTCGCTAGTAGGGACTCTGATCGACGATGACGGTCGGCGGCTGCAGGAGAAGCCAGACAAAGGCGGCCAGAAGCCCGACGTTCAAAAGCAGGGGAATCGGACGACGGGCACGAGAGTGGCGCGCCGTCGCGTAGAGCACGAGCGGGAGGGATGCCAACAGGGCCACCGCCGCGACCAATTCGAGCGTTTCGGACCCATAGGTGCCGACGAGGATGGCGCACCAACCCAACGCCCCGGGGCCGTAGGCCCACCACTCCCCGCGCGTCCCCGCATGCGCGACCACAGAGTCCTTCCCGCCCACGTCAGACACGGTCCAGATCGTCCCGCGTCCGATCGTTGCGGACGTTCCCGGTGTTCAGCGTCGAAGCCGGCTCGAACAGCAGCACCTCGCACAGTTCGTCCGCCACCGGCTTGTGCTCGACGCCGCGAGGCACCACGAGGAACTCTCCCTCTTCCAGCACGACCTCCCGGTCCCGGAAGAGCATGCGCAGCGTCCCCCTCACCACGAGGAACAGCTCGTCCTCGTCGTCGTGGTGGTGCCAGACGAACTCGCCTTCGAGCTTCGCCAACTTGACCTGCTGCCCGTTGAGATCGGCCGCGATCTTGGGCGACCAGGTGTCGGCGAACGCGGCGAACTTCTCGGCCAGGTTGACCTTGTCCATCACGCCTCCCGCACGAGTCGCGCGAACTTCCGCTTGCCCGCCTTCAGCACCTCGCCGCCGGCGACCTCGACGTTCGACTTGGGATCGGCGACCTTGGCGCCGTCGATGCTGACCGCGCCCTGCTGGACGAGGCGGCGCGCCTCGCCGCCGCTCAGCCCGAAGGCGTCGCGGACGAGGTTGGCGATGCCGACCGGCGAATCCGCGACCGCGAAGTCGGCGATGTCGTCGGGCAGCTCCTTCTGCTTGAAGACCTTCTCGAACGCCTCGCGTTCGCGCATGGCCGTTTCGGCGTCGTAGTAGCGCGTGACGATCGCGCCGGCCATCTGCTTCTTCGCTTCCCAGATGTCGCCCGTCGCCAGCAACCGGTCGATCTCGTCGTCGGCCACGTCCGTCGCCAGTTCGAAGTAGCGGCGCACCATCTCGTCGGGTACGCGTGTCGCCAGACCGAACATGTCCTTGGGTGCCTCCTGCACGCCGATCGCGTTGCCGAGGCTCTTGGACATCTTCTTGGAGCCGTCGATGCCCTCCAGGAGCGGGTTGGTGATGCAGACCTGCGGCTTCTGCCCCGCGTTCTTCTGCAGCGTGCGGCCCATGCTGATGTTGAAGAGCTGGTCGCTGCCGCCGAGCTCGATGTCCGACTCGATCGCGACGGAGTCGTAGCCCTGGAAAAGGCAGTAGAGGAACTCGTGCAGGTGGATCGGCGTGCCCGAGCCGTAGCGCTTCTGGAACGAGTCGCGCTCCAGCATCTGCGCCACGGTGAGCTGCCCCGCCAGTCCGACCATCTCCTCGGGGGTGAGCGCGTCGAGCCACTCGCTGTTGCGCCGCACCTCGGTCTGGTCGAGGTCGAGAATCACGCCCATCTGATCGAGCCAGCTCTCCATGTTGGCCTCGATCTCGGCGCGCCCCAGCACCGGGCGGGTCGCGTCGCGGCCCGACGGATCGCCGACGCGCGTCGTGAAGTCGCCGAGGATCAGCACCGCGGTGTGCCCCAGCTCCTGGAAGCGGCGCAGGATGCGCAGCGGCACGCCGTTGCCGATCGTGACCGAGGTCGACGTGATGTCGATGCCGTATTTCACCCGCAACGGGCGGCCGAGGGCAAAGAGCTCCTCCAGCGCCTTTTCGTTCGGGAAGACCGTTTCGATGGTGCGGGCCACATGCCCGAATTGATCGCGCCACGACATCGGGCGGATTGTACTCACCGCCCCACTTCGAACGCAGGTCCCGGGAGTCGCTCCCGCTCGACCAGCGCGTCGAAGTAGGTCTCGCGCACGCGCGGCCACCACGCCTTCCAGGCGTTCATGTCTCGTCCGAGCTCGATGCGCGTGAGGTACTCCAGACTGGAGAGGATCGCCCAGTCGATCACGCGGTCGCCCCGCAGCTCCTCGATGAGGAGGTCGACCGCGGCCTGCTTCTCCTCCGGCGCCAGCAGCGCCGACGCCGTCATGAGGTGCGTGGCCGCCTGCTTCTCGACCGCCTGCTGGACGCGGCGCAGCGGCTCGTCGGCGAGATGCTCCCAGTTGGGCCGGAACGAGCGCACGTAGACCGGCGCGATGCCGATCGAGTCCCAGCGACGCAGCGTGCCGATCTCCAGGCGCGACGGGCGCAGCTTGCCCCGCACGGCATAGACGCGGAAGCCGTTGAGCCCCTTGTCGTTACCGAACATGCCGAGGTCCATCACCTGCTCGACCGAACCGCTGGCGGGGATCTCCCACTCCTCCTCCAGCGGTATGCGCACGATGCGTTTGTTCGTCACCGTCTGCGCGCGCGTATCCCACTCGCGCCGGACCAGCTCGATCTCGAAAAGGCTCGGCGTCGCGCCCTCGAGCTCCTTCAGGATGCGAATCGGCTTGCGCCCGAGGTTGGTCATGCGCACGCGGACGCGCAGCGGCTGGCCGAAGGAGAGCGGCTCGCCGTCGGTGAGGAAGACGGCCTCGAGCGTGTCGAGGCCGAGGACCGCGGCGTTGGCGCGGCGGATCAGCTGCTCGAGCTGCACGCGGTGCAGCTGGCCCGGCCGGCGCTTGCGTACCGCGAAGGAGCGGTTGAGCGCCGCCTCGAGTTCGCCGGCGGCGATCTCCGCCTCGATGATGCGCAGCTGCTCGTCGAACCACTCCGGCGGCGCCAGCGCCTGCGCCTCGCCCGGACTGGACGGCGCCTGGTTGAGGACGCGCCGGTCGGTCGACAGCCCGGCCAGCGGGTTGTCGTCGTTCTTGCGCGACTTGCAGGCGGCGAGCGCGACGAGGAGCAGCGTCAGGATCCGGAGCATCACGAAAAAAGGGGCGGCTCGATCGAGCCGCCCCTTGTAGTTCGGTCCGTTCACCGGCGCGTCACGCCTCCGGCGACTCCTCTTCGGCCGGCGTCTCCGGCTCGGCGGGAGCTTCCTCCTCCGCCGGCGCTTCCGCGGCGGGGGCCGGCTCCGGCGTGGATTCCGCCGGCGTCTCGCCGGCCGCGATCATGGAGAGGCCGATCTTGCGATCGTCCGGCTCCACCTTGAGGACGGTGACCTCGACCTGGTCGCCGACCGCCACGACCTCGTCGGGCGTGCGAATCTTCTTGGTCGAGAGCTCGGAGACGTGCAGCAGTCCCTCGAGACCCTCCTCGAGCTCCACGAAGACACCGAAGTTGGTGACCTTCGTGACGGTGCCCATGACGACATCGCCGACCTTGTAGCGGTCCGCGATCTCCTTCTTCCACGGGTCCTCCTGCAGCTGCTTGATGCCGAGGGAGACCCGCTTCTTCTCGCGGTCGACGTTGAGCACGATCGCCTTGACGTGATCGCCCTCCGCGATGAGCTCGTTCGGGTGCGTGACCTTCTTGGTCCAGCTCATGTCGGAAACGTGCAGGAGGCCGTCGATGCCCTCCTCCAGCTCCACGAACGCACCGTAGTTGGTGAGGTTGCGGACGGTGCCCTCGACGAGCGTCCCCGGGGGGTACTTCTCCTCGACGAGATCCCAGGGGTTCGTCTCGGCCTGCTTCATGCCGAGCCCGATCTCCTGCTTGTCCTTGTCGATCTCGAGGATCACCACGTCGACCTCGTCGCCGACCTTGACCACCTCGGACGGGTGGTTGATGCGGCGGGTCCAGCTCATCTCCGAGACGTGCACGAGGCCCTCGAGCCCGTTCTCGAGCTGGACGAAGGCGCCGTAGCTCATCACGTTGACGACGCTGCCCTTCACCTTGCTGCCGACCGGGTAGCGGAGTTCGACCTCCTCCCACGGCGACGGCATGCGCTGCTTCAGGCCGAGCGCGATGCGCTCCTTGTCGCGGTCGACGCGCAGCACCATCACCTCGATCTCCTGGTCGATCGAGACCACCTCGGACGGGTGGTTGATGCGGGTCCAGCTCATGTCGGTGATGTGCAGCAGGCCGTCGATGCCGCCCAGGTCGACGAACGCGCCGAAGTCGGCGATGTTCTTGACCACGCCGCGGCGGATCTCGCCCTCCTGGATGTCCTCCAGCAGCTGGCGCTTGGCCGCCTCGCGCTGCTCCTCGACGAGCTTGCGGCGCGACACGACGATGTTCATGCGCTGCTCATCGATCTTGATGATGCGCGCCTCGATCTCGTTGCCGATGAACTCGCTGATGTCCGCGGTGCGGCGCAGCGAGACCTGGCTGGCGGGCAGGAAGACCGGCACGCCGACGTCGACGAGCAGGCCGCCCTTGATCTTCCGCTGCACGATGCCGCGGACGATGTCGCCTTCCTTGTGCGTCTTGAGGATCTCGTTCCAGGCGCGGATGCGGTCCGCCTTGCGCTTGGAAAGACGGATCATGCCCGTCTCGTCCTCGATCTCGTCCAGCAGGACCTCGACCTCGTCGCCGATGTCGATATCCGCGTTCTCGCCGAACTCGTTGAGCGGGATGACGCCTTCGGACTTGTATCCGATGTCGACGATCACTTCCTCGTTGACCACGTTGAGCACGCGGCCCATGAGGATGGTGTCCTCCTCGAACTCCTTGACCGCCGTCTCGTAGTGTTCCGCCATCGCATCGGGCTGCGCTTCGCTGAAGGCCTCTTCGACCTTCTGCTCCAGCTCCTCGGGCGGCAGGTCGTACTTGCGTACGACGTCAATACCTCGAACCATGGTGTGTGCCTCTCTTCCACGCGGGGGCCGTTCCGCGCTGCTCCGGCGAACCGGAACCGTCGCCCTAACTGTTCGTCAGCGTGGCGAGCCGTTCCTCGGCCAGCGCCACGATGTGTTCGACCACCTCCTCGATGGTCAGCTTGGTCGTGTCGATGCGGACCGCGTCGTCGGGGCAGACGAGCGGCGAATCCGCGCGGGAGCTGTCGGCGTCGTCGCGCTTCGCGATGGTGCTCGCGAAGTCGCCGGCCGCCGTCTCCGGATAGTCGCGGTGGCGACGTTGGGCGCGCTGCTCGAGCGACGCGTCCAGATAGATCTTCAGCGCCGCCCCGGGGAAGACCACCGAACCGATGTCGCGGCCTTCGGCGATGAGCCGGCCGGTCGTCTCGCGCTGCTTCGCCTGGATGACGCGGCGCACGCTCGGCACCGCCGACACGCGGCTCACGTCCGCGGTCGTCTCGGGCGAGCGGATGGCGTCCGTCACGTCGGTCCCATGGACCACGTAGCGGTCTCCCTCCAGCGCCAGACCCTCGGCCGCGCGGGTCATCTCCTCCTCTGCATCGACCCCCGGAGCGGTCTGCAGCAGGTAGGCCGTGACCGCCCGGTACATCGCCCCGGTATCGAGATACCGGAACCCATCGAGACGCGCCGCCGCGGCGCGCGCAACGGTGCTCTTGCCGGCCCCGGCGGGGCCGTCGACGGCGATGACGAAGGTGGAGGAATCCAAGCCCCGAATTGTCCCGGGGCCGCGGCTTCGTGGCAAGGATTCAGCGCCGGGGGCCGGGAGCCGGGGGCCGGAGCGAGCACGAGCCCCCGGC
>JBCDBY010000093.1:0-14662 GCA_039182715.1 Planctomycetota bacterium | reverse complement strand
GGATGAAGCCTTTGCCTTCGTCCTCGCCCAGCCGATTCTCGATCGGCACCCGACAGTCCTCGAAGAACAGCTCTGAGGTGTCGGCGGCGGGCATGCCCATCTTCTTAAGGTTGCGGCCGCGCTTGAAGCCGACGTTGCCTTCGGTCTCGATGACGATCAGCGAGATACCTTTGGAGCCCTCGCCGGGGCCGGTCTTAGCGACGACGATCACCAGGTCCGCGTGCTGGCCGTTGGTGATGTAGGTCTTGGAGCCGTTGATGACGTAGTCGTTGCCGTCCTTGACAGCCGTGGTCGAAACGGCCTGTAAATCGGAACCGGTGTTTGGCTCGGTCATCGCGATGGCGCCGACCAGCTCGCCGGTGGCCATCTTCGGCAGCCAGCGCTGCTTCTGCTCTTCGCTGCCCCAGTCGAGGATGCACTGCGCGACGAGGCCGACCTGGACGGCGAGAAAGCCGCGCGTGGACGAGCAGACGCGACCGATCTCCTCGTAGACGATCACGCTCTCGACGTTGCTCATGCCGGCGCCGCCGTAGGCCGCGGGGATGGGCGCGCCGACCAACCCGTCGCGCGCCAGCGCCTCGAGCGGCTCGCGCAGGAAGACGCGCTCCTCGTCCATGCGTCGCGCGACCGGCGCCACGTGCTGCGCGGCGCTCGCGCGGACCCTCTCTCTCAGGTCGCTCATTCGCCCGTGAAGCGCGGCTCGCGCTTCTCCTTGAACGCCTCGTAGAACGCGCGGTGATCCTTGCCCTGCAGCAGCAGCGCCTGCGCCTGCGCCTCCGCCTCGATGGCGCTGACGACGTCCATCGTGAGCTCGTTCTGGATCATGCGCTTGGTCATCGAGAGCGCGAGCCGCGGGCCCTTGGCGAGCGTCTCCGCCCACGCCATGGTCGCGTCGAGCACGTCGCCGTCGTCGACGACCTTGTTCGCCAGTCCGAATCGCTCGGCGTTCTCGGCGGTGACCTTCTCGCCCAGCATGAGCATCTCGGTCGCCTTGGAGAGGCCGACGACGTGGGGGAGCAGATAGCCGGCGCCCATGTCGGCGCCCGTGAGGCCGACCTGGGTGAACAGGAACCGAAAGCTCGCGCTGCGCGCCATGACGCGCAGGTCGCAGGCGAGCGCGATGACGGCGCCCGCGCCGGCGGCCATGCCGTTCATCGCCGCCAGGACCGGCTTATCGACCAGCCGGATCGCCTTCACGAGATCGCCCGTCATGCGGGTGAACTCGATCATGCCCTTCATGTCGCGGCTGAACAGCTCCCCGATGATCTCGTGGACGTCACCGCCGGAGCAGAATCCGCGGCCCTCCCCGGTGATCACCACGACGTCGAACCGGTCGTCCCGGGGCGCCCCCTCGAAAAAACGGACCAGCTCGGCATAGACCTCGAAGGTCAAGGAATTGAGCGTTTTGGGCCGACAGAAGGTAAGGAGAGCGATACGATCCCGAAACTCGAGTTCGAAGGGTGATTCCATGACGGATGGTGTTTTACCGGAAGGCCAGCACGAAGGGGTAGCGATGGCGCAGGTGCGCGCGTTCGCCGGCACCGATTCCGCCTCCGTGGCCGAACTCGTCCGCCTGGTGCGCACCCGGCCGAAGGACTTCGTCGACCCCTGGCCGCCCAACACCGAGCTCGAGGTGCTCGCGGACGCGGGTGCGCGCGGCAAGCAGACCGCCCGGCACCCGCGCGTGATCGACGCCGACGGCACCGTGGTCGCATACGGGGCGGTCGACTATTCCGACGATCTCAAGCGCGCCCAGCTCGTCGGGCCGATGGTCCATCCGGTGCATCGCCACCGCGGGTACGGCCGTCTGCTGATCGACGATCTGGTCCAGCAGGCGCGTGACGCGCGGCAGAAGGAGCTGCGCGCGACGGTGGGCGGCATGAACCAGGCGGCGCGTGCGCTGCTCGAGGCGGCCGGCTTCAAGACGATCGCCTGCAACTCGGTCCTGCGCCTGGGCCGGCCGGAGAGCTTCGGCAACCTGCACCTCGAGGGCATCAAGGTGCGGCAGGCGACGTACGACGACTGGGAAGACGCCCACGAGTTCGTCCGCAAGCTCGTGCCGCGCACGGAGAAGCAGACGCGCTCGGTGCTCAAGACCAGCGAGTACATCATGCTGCTCGCCTACCAGCGCCGTCTCATCATCGGCTTCGCCGAGGTCGACGTGCGCTCGGGCGACGTGGCGACGCTCGAGCATCTCGACGGCCCGCCCAACCTGCTGCACAAGGGCCTCGGCAACCTGCTGCTCTGGGAGAGCGTGCGCGCCGCGTTCGAACGCCCGGAGGTCGAGTTCTTCGACTTCGTGGTGGTCGGCAACGATCCGACGGTGCTGTCGCGGTACGTCGACGCCGGGTTCGAGCGCAAGCACGACCTGGTGATTTACGAGCTGGCGTTGTAGGGCGTTGCGCCGCGCGCTGCACGCCGGGCAGCGTGCTCGGGCGTGCGGCGTGAAGCGCGCAGCCCTACTCCAGCACTCGCTCTGTCCCCGTCGAGTCGAGCCTCGCCAGCTCCAGGACCGCCTCGGCCACTTCCTCCGCCGTGATGAGTCGTCCGCTCGGGTTCTGGCTCGCCAGCGCGGCGCGCGCTTCGTCGGCGCTCATTTCCGTCTTCTCGGTGATGTTCGCGACGCTGCGGTCGGTCATCGGCGTGTCGACGAAGCCGGGGCAGATGGCGTGCACCTTGATGCCGCGCCACTCCTGCACCAGCACGCGCGTGAGTCCCATCAGGGCGTGCTTGCTGGCCGCGTACGAGGCGATGTACGGCGCGCCGCCGAGACCGACGACGCTGGCGATCTGGACGATGCGCGGGTTGGGCGCCTCGCGCAGCTTCGGGTAGGCGGCGCGGCAGAGCCGGAAGGGCACGTCGACGTTGAGCTCGAAATGACGCCGCCAGTGTTCGTCGCTCGTTTTCGCGGCGGGCGCGGATTCGGCGATGCCGGCGTTGTTGACCAGCAGGTCGAGCCGCGGCAGCTCGGCGACGAGGCGGTCGGCGGCGTCGGGCTCGGTCAGGTCCCATCCGTTGCGGCGGGAGACGGCGCGGACGTCGTAGCCCGCCGCGGCGAGCGCGTCGGCGATCGCCTTGCCGATGCCGCTGGCGCCTCCGGTCACGAGTGCAAGTTCAGCCATGGGTGGGTTCCATTCGATACGACGCCGGCCCCAGGGCAGGCGAACGGTTGCCGGCGAGATCGTAGGCGGTCACGCGATAGCGGTAGGTCACGCCGGCCAGCGCCGAGATGTCCTGGAACCGGGTGGCGACCCCGCGCGCGCTGTCGATGTGGCGCCAGTCGTCGTCCCGCTCCGCGCGCTCGATGAGGTATCCGTAGACCTCGCCGTCGTCGGTCGCGGGGGTCCACTCCAGCACGAGCGCGCCGTTGCGCTCGGCGACCTGCAGCGTCGCGTCCTCGCGCCAGGTCGGGGCGCTCGCGTCGTCGGGCGCGGCCGGCGCGTGCAGGTCGTCCTTGCGCCAGAGCGTGCAGCGCACCTTGTGGAAGCGCTCGTCGAGGTGCTTGCAGACGTTGTTGTAGACACACGGCACCACGGTGTCGGCGCGGCCCTCGCGGACCTTGCTGGGCCAGTCGGGATCGGCGAGCAGCTGGCGCGCCATGCCGATCAGGTCGGCGCGCTCCTCCTGCAGGATCGACTCCGCCAGCTCGGGCGTGCGGATCTTGCCGGTGGTGACGACCGGCGTGGCGTGGCCGCGCGCACGCAGGGCCGACCGGATGCCCTCGGCGAGATAGACGTTGAGTCCGTCCGGGTAGTTCGCGTTCGGCATGCAGCGGTCGCCGGAGTAGCCGGTGTAGGGGTAGAGCGGTTCACCCTCGCGATGCTGCGCGTCCTCGAACTTGCCGCCCGCCGAGATGGAGAGGTAGTCGGCGCCGAGCGCGGCGAAACGCTGCGCGATGAGGCTCGCCTCGCCCACCGAGTAGCCGTCCTTGATCGCCTCCTCGCCGTCGTAGCGAATGCCGACCGGATAGTCGTCGCCGACCCGCTCGCGCACGCGCGCCAGAACGAGCGACGGCACGCGCAGCCGGTTCTCGAGCGCGCGCCCGCCGAACTCGTCGCGCCGCTTGTTGTAGGTCGAGAGAAACGAGCTGAGCGTGTAGGCGTGCGCCATGTGCAGCTCGACGGCGTCGAAGCCCGCCTCGCGGATGCGCGCCGCGGCGTCCCCGTAGGCGTCGACGACGCCCTCGATGTCGGCGCGCGTGAGGTCGCCCACCTTCTGCCGCCAGCCCGACCGCGCGATCTTGAGGAAGTGGATGATCTGCGCCGCGACCTTCGTGGGGGAGGCGTCGTGCACCGCGTCGGTGAGCGCGCGCAGTCCCGGCACGAACTCCGCCCCGCTCACGCGCAGCAACGGTCCGCTCTTGGCGCCGTGGACCGCCATCGCCTCGACCACCATCAGGCCGGGCTCGCCCTGCGCGTAGCGCACGTAGCGGTCGGTAATGTCGCGGTTGACGATGCCGTCCTCGGCCGAGAGCCGGGTCACCATCGCGGGCAGCACGATGCGGTTGGGGAGCGTCATGCCCCGGACATCGAAGGGCTCGAAGAGCAGCACGCGTCAGGACTCGTATCGTTTGAACTGGAGCAGGCGCACGGCGACCGCGATGAGCAGCACGCCGACCGGCAGGGTGAGCATCTCCCACGAATAGGCGCCGCGGGCGCGGAGCGACTCCTCCAGGAACTTCACCATCAGGATCACGATGACCAGCTCCGCGAGGATCCCCTTCAGCTCCGCGATGCTCCGGATGTTGAAGAGGTTGCGCTGGCGCGTCGGCAGCTCACGGATGAACAGGTTGAAGACGCCGCCGCCGAAGATCATCAGCACGATCGCGATGAGGAAGGCGTCCAGCGCCTGGACGACGTAGGTGATCGCCGCGCCGGACGCGAACGACTCGGAACCGTCCTCGAAGAGGGGGCCGCCGAAGTAGGAGTGGAAGGCGAGGCCGACCTTGATCGCGCCGACCACGTACATGAGGATCGACGCCAGCGCCGACGCGATGACCGCAATGACGCTGGTGAAGCGCACCGCATTGAAGATGCGTGACGGCTCGCTCGGATGCACCCGGGCATCGTAGCCGATTCGCTACTTCCAGAGCGACGCGGGGCAGACGGCGAGGTCGATGTCCGCGGCGGTCTCGGTGCCGAGTTCGCGCAGCCGCTCGCGCGACGGGAACTCGAGGCCGCACAGACGCATGACCTGCTTGAGCGAGTCGGCGTACTCCTGCGCCACCGCGGCGGAGTCGCGCGTTTTCAGCCCGACCTCGATCGCGTAGCGGCTGCGATCGTGGTCGGGACGCCCGAAGCTGCGCATCGACACCGCGAACCACTTGTCGAAGCACGCCTGCATCGGCGCGTGGTGCTTCGGGTCGCGCGACATCTGGATCATCAGCTCCGCCCCGAAGTTCTCGTGGTTCTCCTCTTCCTCGAGGATCTTCCCGATGATCTGGCAGTAGGGGTCGTAGGAGCTGTTCTCGTACTCGCGCAGCTGGAAGGCGCTGGCCGAGTCGTAGAGGCAGGCCGCGACGCCCACCTCGAGGAAGGACTCGACGCGCGGGATGGGCCGCTCGTCGTGGACCCGGCGCGTGCAGAGCTCGTCGAAGCCCTCGATGCCGAGCTCCTCGGCGAGGCGGACGCAGACCGCATAGTGGTCCATCTCCTCCTCGACCTGGTGGACCACCTGCTGCTTGTACTCCACCGACGGCACCAGGCTGATCGCCTCGCCGAAAACCACGGCCGCCGCCAGCTCGCGGTACGCCTGGCTCAGGAGCATCTTCGACAGCGTGTCGAAGTACTCCGGCGTCATCTCGCTCCGCGAGCGGACGGTGCGGGTCTTGGTCGGGGAGGTCACGGCGTCAGTCGGTCTGTTCAGCGGTCTGTTCGGCGGCCTCTTTGCGCTCCGCAAGGAGCCTCGCAGCACGACTCGTAGCATACTTGGTCAGGAGCTTTTCCTCCGCTTTTGCGGCCTTCCCCGCCTTACCCTCGACCTCGAAAGCCCGGGCGTCCAGCCAGATCCGGCGCGCCTTGGCCTCGGTCGTCTCCTTTTCGATCACCGGCTTGAGGGCCTTGTCGCGCTTGGCCTCCTTGAGGTCGGCGGCCGCCTTGCTGCCCGCATCGGTGCCTTTGTACTCCGCCGCGAGCAGACAGAGCAGCTCGATGCCGGTGGCGCGCTTCTTTGCGTTGTTCTTGCGCAGCAGCACGCGCGCGCTGCCCAGAATCTGCTCGCCGCGGACGTCGAGCGCCCGCAGCTCCGCCTCGACGAGGGTCTTGGCGGGGCCCGGCTTGAGGGAGCGCTGCAGTCGCAGCAGCTCCTTGCGCGCGGCCTGCACGTGGTCCACGCGCACCAGTTTGCGTGCGCGGACCATGGTCTTGCGCGCGCGGCCCTCGGGAAAGCTGTTCAGGTCGCCTTTGCGGGGCGGGAACTTGAACTCGTGGCGGGCGTAGCGGATGCCGTTGGCGTTGCGCGGCCCGCCGCCGCGGGGCTGGATGTGGCAGTAGCCGCAGGCCAGCGTCTCGCGCCGCGCGAACTCCGGACGCGCCTCCGCCGTGTCGGTCGCGCCCGCCAGCAGGAGGCCGTAGACGAGGAGCCCGAGCGCCGCCGCACGCATGGAAAAAGTATATCGGTCTAAACGGGCGGGCCGGCCGCGGTGTATGCAGGGTGCATGGGGGTCGGCGAGCTCTACTCGGCATATGGCGCAAAGCTGCTGCGGGCCGCGCTGCGCGTGACCGGGTCGGCCGCCGACGCGGAGGAGGCGGTCGCCGAGGCCTTTCTGGCGCTGGTGCGCAATCCGGGGCTGCTGGAGGAGGGGCGCGATCCGTGGCCCTACCTGCACCGCGCCGTCGTCAACCGCGCGCTCAACCAGCTGCGCCGCCGTCGCCGCGCGCCGGAGCCGCTGCCCGCGTCGCTGGCGGCCGCGCCGGGTCGCGACCGGGAGCTGGCGGAGCGGCTGCGGGCCGGGGTCGCGCGCTTGACGCCGCGGCAGGCCGAGGTCTTCACGTTGTTCCATTTCGAGGGCGTCCCGCACGACGAGATTGCGCGACTCCTCGACATCCGGCCTTCGACGGTCCGGGTGCACCTGCACGACGCCACGCAGGCGCTGCGTCGCGACTTCGAATCGAGGGAGGCTCGACATGCCTGAGCACGATCTGGACCGCGCGATCGACGTCGTGCGCGCGACGGAGGTCGATCCGGAGCTGGTGCGGCGCGTGGGGGATCGCATCCAGCGCGAGGCGCTGGGCCGGCGTCGTCGCTGGTTCTGGCTCGCATTGCCGGCGGCGGCTCTGCTGCTGTTTGCGCTGTGGCCCCGCGAGGAGGAGACCGCCGCGCCGCAAGCGCTGCAGGAGGCGCCTGCCCCCGAGCCGTCGCCCGTCCTCGCCGAGCTGCGGACGAAGCGCGTCGCGAACGTCGACTTCCCGGCGGGGCAGGTCACGCTTCGTGGCGCGCTCCAGTACGTCACGGCGGTCACCGGACGGAAGGTGGAGCTGAGCGCGAAGGCGGAAGAGGACAAGGGAGCGGCCGAGGTCGTGCTGCAGGTCGACAACGTCACGGTCGAGAGCCTGCTGCAAAAGATCACCGAGCCGCTCGCGCTGACGTTTCGGGTGGAAGGGGACAAGATCGTCGTCTACGACCTGCGCGAGATGCCGTTCGACGTCCTCGCGCAGCTCCGTGCGCTGGCAGCCGATCGGATCGTGGTGCGGACCGGTCAGTTCGACGAGATTCACCGTGTCTTCGCGCGCTACCGCATTCCGCACACGAGGACGGCGAAGGTCGAGGGGAAGCACCGGGCGCACGCCGGGATCGTCTTCTTCGACTGCACGCGCAAGCCTCCGAAGAACCACGACCACGGCCCCCTGCGGGACTTCGTCGCGCGCGGCGGGTGGGTGGTCGCATCCGAC
Organism: Planctomycetota bacterium; assembly: GCA_039182715.1. Lineage (GTDB taxonomy): Bacteria > Planctomycetota > PLA2 > PLA2 > PLA2 > JBCDBY01. The sequence continues at coordinate 6,773 of JBCDBY010000093.1, read as the reverse complement.
TGGGCGGTCTCCTACATCCAGGGGATCGATCGCGACATGTTGAAGGTGCTCGACGTCAAGCGGCTGCGCGGCGACCTCGTCACCGAGGTGACGGCGGCGGATCGCACCAGCCCGCTGCTGCGCGGCGTGCTGAAGCCCGATACGCGGCTCTGGTTCGAGGAGGCGTGTGCCGTCGTGCGCGTCAAGGGAGGGCGCGTGCTGCTGCAGTCGAAAGCGCGCGGGCCGGTGCTGGTCGAGCGCACCTTCGGCAAGGGGCGGCTCTACTTCACGCTGGCGCACTTCCATCAGAAGCGGAAGGGGGCCGATGTCGGGGCGATGGATCGCCTGATTCTCAACCTGCTCGAGGAGCGCTTCGTGCGAAACTAGCCGCTCATGCGGCAGGCGCTGGCGGACATCTCCCGCCGACTCGGGTCCGATCCGTCCCTCGTGCTCGCGGGCGGCGGCAACACCTCGTGCAAGGCGAACGAGCCCGACCAGCTCGGGCGGCCGCGCGACGTGCTGCATCTCAAGCCGTCCGGCGCCGATCTGGCGACGATTCGGGCGAAGGACTTCTGCACGCTGCGGCTGGATGACCTGCGTCCGCTGCGCGACCGCGACCAGCTGAACGACGCCACCATGATGCAGTGCGCGATGCAGGCGCTCGTCCATCCCGCCATGCCCCGGCCGTCGCTCGAAGTGCTGCTGCACGCGTTCCTGCCGCAGCGCTGGGTGCTCCATAGCCACGCCGACGCGCTCCTCGCGCTCTGCAACCACCCCGACGGCGAGGCGCGGGTCCGTGCCGCGCTGGGCGACGACGTTGCGATCGTGCCGTATCTCCGGCCCGGCTTCGAGTTGGCGCGGCGCGTGGCGGACTGCGACGCCGATGTCATCGTGCTCATGAAGCATGGCTTGGTTACGGCAGGCGACACGGCGGAGGAAGCGTACGAGCGGCACCTCGAGGTCGTGCGCCGTTGCGTCCGCCCGCTGCCTGCGCTGGCCGGCGCGCCCGACGACCCGTTCGACGTGCTGCCCGAGCTGCGCGGCGAGTGGGGCGGCGGCATCCTGCGCTGGGCGAGCGATTCGTTCCTCGCGGGCGTGCTCGCCGACCCGGCGCTCGTCGCCGCGTGGCGTCGCGGGCCCGCGACGGGCGACCATCTGTTGCGCGTCGGACGCGCGCCGCGTTTCGTCGAGGGCCGCCGCTTCCTCGTCGCGCACGGGCCCACCGTGGCGCGCGCGGACGAGAACCTGGAGATCTTGCGGCACACCGCACGCATGGTCGCGACCTGCGGGCCCGACTGGCAGCCGCTGGACCACGAGCAGCTCGTCCACGTGGAGTCCTGGTCGCTTCAGAACGACAAGGCGAAGGCATGGGCGCCGCAAGGCGAGCTGGCGGGGCGTATCGCGCTCGTCACCGGTGCGGCGAGCGGCATCGGCCGCGCGATCGCGGAGCGGTTCGAGGCGGAGGGCGCGGTGGTCGTCGGCATGGACCGCGCCGAGGGCTGCGCCGTGACCGGAGACGTCAGTGACGAGGCGGACGTGCAGCGCGCGATCGACCACGCCGTCCACGCGTATGGCGGGCTCGATCTCGTCGTGAGCAACGCGGGCATGGCGAAGCCGGCGCCGGTGGAGGAGCTGTCGCTCGAGGACTGGGAGCGCTCGTTCGCGGTCAATAGCCGGGCGCACTTCCTCGTCGCGCGGGCCGCGATGCGGGTCCTGCGTCGCCAGGGCCTCGGCGGCGCGATCCTCTTCAACGCGTCGAAGAACGTGCTGGCGCCGGGCAAGGGATTCGCGGCGTACAGCGCCGCGAAGGCGGCCGAAGCGCAGCTCGCCAAGGTGCTCGCGCTCGAGGCGGCGGAGATCGGTGTGCGCGTGAATACGCTGCATCCCGATGCGGTCTTCGAGGGCACGAAGCTCTGGAGCGACGAGGTGCGCCGCGAGCGGGCGGCGGCGCACGGCGTCCCGGTCGAGGAGCTGGAGGCGTTCTACGCGCGCCGCAACCTGCTCAAGCGGCCGGTGCGGCCGGCCGACGTGGCTGAAGCGGCGCTCTTCTTCTGTTCCGAGCGTGCATCGCGCACGACCGGTGCGTACCTAACGGTCGATGGAGGCGTCAAGGAGGCCTTCGGACGCTGATGTGGGCCGCCGCCTGTCTCTTCCTCGTCGCCCAAGCGGTCGACCCGATCCCGATTTGGATCGACGATCTCGCGGCCCGGGATCCCGCGCGGCGCGACTTCGCGTTCCGCCAGCTTCTGCATCGCGGGGACCGCGCGGCGGAGGCGCTCGAGGCGCGCCGGTTCGATCACCCGGAGCAGCGCCGGCTGGCGCAGGAGCTGCTCTGCCTGCTTCGGCAACCGCGTTGGACCGTCTCGGCCACGCCGTTTCTGCATCCGCAGCAGCGCGGACTGCATGTCGACGTCGTCGTGCGCAACCCGCGGCCGCGTGACGTCGAGTTGGCGCCGTTCTACGTCCGCGCCAAGCGGGGCATCCAGCTGCATCCGCGCTGGCAGTTCGAGTGCACCCCGAAGCGAGCCGCCGGCATCCGGTCGACCGCGCCGATGCTGCGTCCGACGCGCGTGCCGGCGCGCAGCTCGGTGACGATTCGCCTCCCCGTCTGGGTGCGTGGATCGCACCGGGAGATCCGATTCGCGTTGCGGTATCTCGGCGACGGGTACGAGCTGAAGGGGCAAGCGGTCGCCACGTCGTCGCGCCACGCGCTCTCGCAGATCGGGCGCCATGCCGCATCGCGGAACCCGCAGGTTCGCGAAGACGTGCGCACGGTGATCGCCCTGCGTTTGCGCGACAAGCACTACAGCATGGAGTTCGTGCAAGCGCTGCGCGTCGTTGCGGCGAGCCCCTACGTCGATATGCGGCGCGGTCTCGCCGAAGCGCTGCGGGATCACGGACAGCGGGGCCGGGTGGAGCTGATCGACCTGCTGGCAAAGCTGGGACGCGACCGCAATCTCTCGGTGACGCGGGCGGCCTACGCGGGGCTCGCGACCTGCCTGCGCCCGCGGCAGCGGCATCCGGCCGTCCACCGGCTCATCGCGCGCGCGCTCGCCCGCCCGCAGGATCGCCGCGCGGCGTTCGCGCATTCGCTCATTGCCTCGTTCGGACGGCGCGATCGTCACGTCTTCCTGGCGCACGTGCTGCGGGGCAGCCGGAGTCCGGCGGTACACCGGGAGATCGCGTCGATCCTGCGCCGCGACGGCGTGCCGGTCGAGCCTGGTCCCAACGGGCTGGTTCCCGCGTCCTCGATCCGTCAGCTATCGCGTTAGGCCTTCGTAGCGCATGTCGAGGCCGTCGACGACGATCAGCACGTCGGCCGGAAGTTCCTCCGGCTTCCAGTGGCGGAAGTTACCGGCCGCGCGGACCGTGAGCCCGTTCGGGTTGTAGAAGATGAGGCGCTTGTCCGACTTCACTTCGAAGTCGTGGAAGCTGTAGTGGCCCTTGAAGCTGCCGATGCCGCGGAACTCGAAATGGTGAGCGCCGTGCCGCACGCGCAGGCGCTGGTTCTTGACGCGCATCTCGATCTCCTTGCCGTTGACCGTGCGCGCCCAGCCGCCGTCGCCCGACTTCGAGGACCGCTCGATCGGATACTGCACCCGCTTCCCCCCGCAGGCGACGAGAAGAACAAGGCAGGAGACCGCGGCGAACCACTTCATGCGCGCGATGGTACCCGAACGGCGATTCGCCACGGAGGCACGGAGACACGGAGGCCGACGCGCCGCCTGATCCCCACTCGTGTTTCCGTGCCGATGCCCTCGCCACGCAGACACACTTCGAAGGAGGTTCCCGAGCGACTCCGTGTCTCCGTGCCTCCGTGGCTAGCTGAAGCCCCGCTACGCCAGCCCCAGCCTTTCGACGCCGTCCTCATCGAACCCGAAGTGATGCCCCATCTCATGCAGCAGCGTGATGCGCAGCTCCTCCGCGGCCTCGTCGGCATCCCGCGATACGCGCTCGATGTTCTGCTGGTAGATCTCGATGCGCGACGGCTCGCGCATGCCGTCGGAGACGCTGCGCTGCGTGATGTCCTGGCCCACGTAAAGGCCGAGCGAGAGCGGGTCGACATCGGGGTGCGGTTCGGGGAGCGGGTGGATGAGGATGACCGCCTCCTGCACGATCCACTCGAGCGTGGACGGCAGCTGCCCGAGGGCGTGGCGCACGACGCGCTCCATCTCCTGCTTGTCGAGCCGCGGCGGCAGGTGGTAGCGCTCCGGCGCGAGCTCGACGGCGCGACGCAGTCCGGGACGCGCGTCGCCGCCGGTGAACTCCGCCACCAGCGAGCGGTACCAGTGCGCCTCCGCCTCGTCGCCGCAGTCGGCCAGCGCAGCCCGCGCCTCGTCGAGGCGCCACAGGTGGAAGAGCGCCTTCGATTCGTCGAGCGGGTCGTCCGCGAGGCGCGCATGCTCGAGCGAGCGCGCGAAGTCGCCCATCTCGAACCAGGCCCAGGCGAGGTAGTGGTGGAGCTCCAGTCGCAGCTCGTCCGTCGCGCCCGGCAGCGCCGTCGACGCGCGCGCGACGAGCTCGTCGAGCATGCCCTGCTCCGCGAGACGATCCAGTTCCTCGAGCATCGGACACCAGTATCTACCCCTGGGCGAGGGAAGCAGATCGGGGCTTCCGTTAGCCACGGAGGCACGGAGACACGGGGGGGCTTTCGGAAGGCATCATCTGCCTGCTTCTGTGGTTAGCCCGGGTCCGTTCAGCGCAACAGACGACTTCGCCTTCGTGTCTCCGTGCCTCCGTGGCAAACGACGACCCCGCTCCGTCTAGGACTTGCCCGGATCGAGGTTCGGCGGTTCGATTCCCAGCCGCTCGGCGTAGGTGTCGGTCACCTGGCGACGCAGCTTGGTCTCCAGATCCTTCACCACCTCCCGCGCCCGCACCTGATGCGCATAGGCCTCCGCGACCAGCCGCAGCAGCGGCGCGCGCTGCTCCTTGGAGGCGCCGAGTTTCAGGATCTTCTCGACCACCGGATGCAGCCGCACGCGCAGCTCCGGATCAATGCCGAACCGCAGTTCGATCTTGTCGAGAATCCGCCGCGCCTGTTGATCGAGTGACCCCATGGATTGGGGTTCGCATGATGCGTGCCAGAGCGCGATCGGGCATGAATCGCGCGCTTTCGTCGACTTGAATGGACGTTACGCCGGGTAGGCGATGGCCGCGTAGGACACCACCGACCCGGACTCGGGATGGATGCGTCCCTGCCCGTAGCCGAGCAGTTCGCCCTCACCGCCGCCGAGCCGCAGCGTCAAGTAGATCGGCGCGACGCCGCAGACGTGGCGACGGTTCTTTTCCGCCGCGATCGCCTCGAAGAAGCCTTCGGCGTCGTCGTGGACCATCGCGTCGAGCAGCGGCCGGTCCGCCACGGCCAGCTCCCGCTCGCCGTCCTCGTCGAGACCCTCGTCGTGGTCGTAGATCGGACCGACGTGCGCGAGATCGACGCTGGCGAGGACGACGATGTGCCGGCCGTCCTCCGCCATCGTCTTGCGCAGCGCGGCGAGGAAGCGCTCGACGTGCGGCAGGCCGGACGGGGACTCGCCCGCCTCGATCGACTCGTGAAATCCGCGCACCAGGATCGGCACCATCGCCGGCGGGTCCTCGGCCCAGTGGTGGGCGAGCCAGAGCGCCTGGAACTCGATCGAGTGCTCCGTCTTGTGGACCAGCACACCGTCGGAGATCGACTCGCCGTAGTGCTCCTCCAGCGCGTCGACGAACTTCGCGTCGTATCGCACGGTGCCGCGCGGCGTCGCAAAGTCCTTGCGGCACGCCACGAACGGGTGCTCGGTCGACTGGTGTGCCACGCCGAGCACGACGACGAGATCGGGACGACCGCCCGCGCGCAGACGCGCGTGCGCCTGGCCGTGGATCTCGGAACCGAGCTGCAGGTCGATGTGCGGCGCGATGAGGCGCGTGACGGAGCCCGTCTGTTCACCGCCCGCGGCGAGATGCTCGTCGAGAAACGCCGCGGCGCCCTCGTCGTCGATCGGGTAGCCGCGCCCGGCGTGGGCGGGCGGACGGACCGTGGCGCCGATCCAGTCGCTGCGCTCCTTGCGCGCCGCGTCGAGTCCATCGCCTTCGAAGAAGAGCGCGGTGTCGAGCTGCGTCGCGAAGCCGACCAGATCGCGTAGCGTCACCTTGTCGCCGAGGTCCTGCGCAATGGCCGCGAGCGTGTGGTCGCCGTTGAAGTACTGCAGGATGCCGAGTACGCCGCGATGCAGCGCCTCGATGCCTTCGACGTACCCCTCCGGGTCGTGGATGTAGAGCTCGGGGACGTTCTCGTCCTGGTGCGTGAAGAACTGCAGCTCGCGCCGCAGCCGGGGTTTGGTCTCGGGCGTCACACGCGGAGTCTACTTCTTCTCCGGCATGGCAGCGTCTTCCCCGGGCAGGGCCAGGCGCATCGACTTGCCGCGCCGCACGATCGCGAGCGCCCTTTTTGCGTTGGTCAACGAAGCGAGTTCCGACAGATCGACATCGTCCGCGTGCGTGAGCAGGTCCATCTTCTTCAGTCCGAGCTTGGCGCCGATCGAACCCGGCTGCACCGTATCGACGATCCAGCTCGTCTCCGTCGGCAGCTTCATGTGGAACTCGAGGTCCTTGCTGGGGCGGCGCAGCGTGAGACCCAACGCGCGCTGGGGCCGCGCGGCCACGGGCGGGCGCGGCGTGCCGATGCGCACCGTCGGCATGACGGTCATGAACCCGGCGAGGAAGCTGTACTTCTTACGCAGTTCGCTCATCGTGCCCTTGTCGGTGATGCGCGACTCCTCGCCGTCCGGCCCGGTCTTGGTCGCATTCAGCCG
>JBCDBY010000092.1:0-14676 GCA_039182715.1 Planctomycetota bacterium | reverse complement strand
GCGGGATCGGCCGATCTGGATCTTCGACCACCATCACGAGACGACCTCGACCGACAGCGACGGGAACTCGGATACCGATCACCACTACAGCGCCTACATCGTGATTCGGCACGACTTCGAGTGCGCGCCGCTCGACGTGCGACGGGGGAGCTTCCTCGACGGCATCGGGTCGCTGTTCGGGTTCGAGGACATCGAGTTCGAGTCGAAGCAGTTCAACGACCGCTGGCACGTGCACTCCAAAGACCGCCAGTTCGCCTACGAGCTGTTCGATCCCCTGATGATCGAGTACTTCGGCACGCTCGAACGGTTCACCGCCTCGTGGCGCGAGAGCTGGGGCCTCTATCACGTCCCCGGCGGGCTGGGCGCGTACCACATCCGGCGCCACCTCCGGCGCGTGCGCGGGTTCCTCGAGCGGATTCCGCGGTTCGTGCGCAAGGACTACGCGCGGTCGTAGGGTTGGGAGGAGAACGGAGAGTCCGCGAAGGGGGGGGAGGCGCGGGGAGATGTCGCGCGGAGGCACGGAGGCTTCGCGGAGACGCGGAGGGCGAACCACACAAGCTGCGGAGCGTGCTAGCTTCTGAGGTTGGTGTCGCTGAAACAGAGACGGAGTCCGATCCGGCCGGTGCTCGAGATTGGAGTCGTGACTGCGTTGGCGCTCGCTCTCTACAGCGGGGCGCGACTTCTTCGTCCGACGGCCGTGGGCATCCAGGATCCGGAACTCTCGGCGGAGCTACGTCGGAGTCGAGCCAATGTCGTGAAGTTCAGTTCCTCGGGGGATTGGTACGGACGTGCCGGAGCCTACGAGATTGCACTCCGGCTGCATGGGCCGAAGAGCGCGCTTGCCGTGCAGGGCCCGGACACGTCCTGGGCCCGCGTAATCGGCGACGTGCGATACGGACAGGAGCCGCCGGAGTTTGGAATCGAGCTTCCCGACGGACGAGTCGTCTGGGCCCTCATTGACACGAGGAACCAGTCGATCACACTCATCGGGTCCGAGCCGGCCACGATCTGGCTACCCGGACCATTGAGTCTGTCTCGGCGGAACCAGCACTCGACAACTGATCGCAGCGTATGGAGTCTCATCGATCGAGTGCACGCTCGATCGCGGTAGAGGACCACTCACCGCCGCGCCTCCGCGGCGCCTCCCTACCTCCGCGCGCCATCTCCCCGCGCCTCCGCCCCCTCTCCCGAACCTAGAACGCCTCGCCCACCGCGAAGTAGAGCGTGAACTTCTCCTTCCCCCAGGCCGCGTCGATGCGGTAGTTCAGCCGTTCGCTCTTGGTGAGCCGGAAGCGGACGCCGACGCCGGCGCTCGGCAGCGGGTTCTCGAAAAAGCTCGTGAGATCGGGGCTGACGCCACCGACGCCAACGAACGCGACGGCTCCGAAGCGACCCCAGATCTGGCGTCGGTACTCGATCTGCAGCGCATACATGTTGCGGTCGCGGTAGCGGCCCATCTCGTAGCCGCGCAGGTCGCTGCCGCTGCCGAACTGGCTGAGCCCGTAGAAGGGCGCTTCGCCCGACGTGAACTGGCCGTAGAGACGCCACGCCAGCACCGTCTGCTCGTCGAGCGACTCGTAGGAGTTGTAGGCGATGCGGTAGGACTGGTAGTCGAACGTCGAGCCGAGCCCGGAGGTGAAGAAGGAGACGTCGCTCTCGAGGAACGTTCCCTCGAACGGATAGAAGGTGTCGTCGCGTGTGTCCCACACCACCTTGATGCCGGGCGCGGAGCTGACCGCGTCGAAGGCGGGCGGGCGCAGGCCGGGCGGAAGGGTGGCGCTGCTGCGGACCTTCGTGCGCACGTCGCCGTACAGGTAGTTCAGACCCAGGAAGACGTCGCCCCGGATGCGTCGCAGGATGCCCACCTTGCCGCCGACGAACTCGGTGCGGAAGGGGATCGAGATGCCGGCGTTGCCGCCCTCGTTCCCGATTCCGAAGAAGTCGTAGTTGATCTTCGCCGTCCCCGCGCCGAACGCCACGCGCCACTTGTCCCGCTTCAGGTAGCCGCGATAGAAGACGAACAGCGCCGAGCTGTCGTTCTCGCTGTACATGCCCGCAACGCCCAGCGTGGAGGGCGGCGAGCTCTGGTCCTCTTCGTCGTAGCGGTGCAGCCACCCGACGCCGAGCGCGAGGTTCCAGCCGATCGTGGGGTTGCGTCCCGGGACCGGCGCGAAGAGGAACTGGCTGCGTTTCTTCTTTGGCTTTTTCTGGTCCTCGAACGACATCTGCCCGCCGTTTCTGGCGCTGTTCACCTGCAGGCCCCACAGTCCGGCGCCCTGGACCGGGTCGTACTCCCGCTCGATCGACTCGAGTTCCCGCTGCAGCCCGCGCTCCCAGCTGCGCTGGGTGATGCGGTAGTTGGGGTCGTCGTGGATGGCGCCGTCGCCCACCGCTGCGTCCGGCTGCGTCGATCGGCAGCCGGCCACGATCAGAAGCAGAATCACGGCGCGGCGCATGCGCCGCGGAGCTTACCTCATTTGCCGCGGCCGCTTCGCCGTGCCCGGATCGGGACGGTGCTCGTTTAGAATTCGCTCGCCCTCGAATACGACCCATGGAATACGGCCCTGGTCAGCAAGTCGGCGGCCTCAGCATCGAACGCGAACTGGGCCGCGGTGCGTATGGCGTGGTCTATCTCGCCCGCGACACGCTGTTGGCGCGTCAGGTCGCGCTCAAGGTGCTGCCCGGCGGCGAGACCGAGCAGCAGGAAGCGGCGCGCGATCACGTTTTGACCGAAGCGCGCCTGATCGCCAACCTCAACAGCCCCTACGTCGTCAGCCTCTACCGGCTGCGCGACGCGACCGACGGCGGCTGGATGCTGGAGATGGAGTGCGTCGTCGGCGGTTCGCTCGAGGACGAGCTGGGCGACGAGGGCAAGCCGCTGCCGATCGACCGCGCGCTCTCGATCTTCCGTGGCATCTGCTACGCGCTCAAGGCGGCGCACGACGCGCGCGTGCTCCACGGCGACATCAAGCCCGGGAACGTCCTGTTCGACGGAGACGGCAACGTCAAGCTGACCGACTTCGGACTCGCCCGCATGCTCGAGAGCTCGTCCGCGAGCGTCGACCTCGAAGGCGAGGCGTACGGCACGCCGGCCTACATGGCGCCGGAGGTCATGGCGGGCGAGTCCGCGAACATCGGTTCCGACCTCTGGGCGGCGGGCGTGCTCTGCTACCAGATGCTCACGGGCACGCTCCCGTTCCCGTCGACGAACTTCGTCGAGCTCTGGCAAGCGGTCCTGGACGCGGCGCCGACCCCGCTTCCGCCGAATATCCCCGACCCGGTCGCCGACCTCGTCCTGCGCTGCCTCGCCAAGCAGTCCGGTGACCGGCCCGCGTCGGCCGGCGCGATCATCGAGGAGCTGGATCGCATCGGCAGCGAGGACACGAGCCTCGCGGCGACGAGCAGCATGCGCGAGCGCCCGACGAACGTGACGGCGGCGACCAGTCGCGTCATCGGCCGTCACATCGAGCTCATGGAGATCGCCGCGATCTTGCAGGAGGACGGCGTCCGTCTGCTGACGCTCACCGGGCCCGGCGGCATCGGCAAGACGACCGTCTCACGCGAGACCTGCCGCCGCATGCTCGACGAGTTCGACGGTGGCTGCTGGTTCGTCGACCTGTCCGGCTGTCAGGATGCCGACGCCATCGCGATCGCGGTGGCGGGCGTGCTCGATGTGCAGCTCGCCGGCGGGGGGGCGCCTCTCGACCAGGTCGGCGCCGTCCTCGAGCTGCGCGAGTCGATGCTGCTCGTGCTCGACAACTTCGAGCAGGTGGTCGATGCCGCGCAGGCGACGGTCGCCGCGTGGATGGAGCGCGCGCCGCGCGTCCGTTTCATGGTCACGAGTCGCGCGCTGCTCGGCATCGGTGGCGAGCGCGCTTACGAGATGCCGCCGCTCGGTGCGCCGCGCGAGGGCGAAGAGATCGGTCTCGACCCCGAGGCGGCCCGGCGCTATCCCGGCGTGCAGCTCTTCGTGGAACGCGCCCGCGAGGCGGACGCGCGGTTCGAGTTCACCGAGGAGCGCGTCGCGGCCGTCGCGCGCATCTGCCGCGAGCTGGACGGCATCCCGCTCGCGATCGAGCTGGCCGCCGCGCGCACGCGCATCATGCGCCCCGCGCAGATTGCGAACAAGCTCGGCGAGCGGTTCCAGCTCCTGCGATCGGGGCGCAGTGACCTCACGCCGCGCCAGAAGACGCTGCTGGGCGCGATCGACTGGAGCATCGACCTTCTCGAGGATTGGGAGCGATCCGCATTCCTGCAGGCGTGCGTGTTCGAGGACGGGTTCCTCATGGAGGCAGCGGAGGAGGTCATCGACCTCTCCGCATTCGACGACGCCCCGTTCGTCATGGACGCGCTGCAGAGCCTGCGTGAGAAGAGTCTGCTGACCGCCAAGGACGACGGACTCGAGACGCGTCTGTCGATGTACTCGTCCATTCGCGACTACGGGCAGAGGAAGCTCGCTGCGGAGTTCGCGTCCGGCGCGATCGCGGAGCTGGAGGAACGGCATTCGACGCACTACCTGCGGGTCGCCGAGGAGTGGAACGCCGACATTCCGGGTCCGCGCGACCAGGAGGCGCTCGATCGCATCAGCGCCGAGACCGGCAACCTCGGTGCGGTGCAGGAGCGCGCCGCGCGCGCCGGGGACGGAGAGCGTGCGGCCCGTGCGTGTCTTGCCGTGGCGCCCACGATGTTGCTGCGCCGTCCGCCGCGCGACGTGATTCCGCGGCTGGAAGCGGCGCGCGCGGCGCTTGGCGATGGCGACGAGGCGCTCCGCAACCAGCTCGAACTTCGGCTGGCGAAGGCGCGCACGCTCGCCGGCGAGTGGGACGACGCCATGCGGCTGGCCGACGCGGCGCTCGCGGCCGCGGCGGGTCTCTCCGATGATCGGGCGCGCGCCGAGGCGTCGTTGCTGCAGGGCGACCTGCGCCGTTTCCGCGGCAGCCTCGAAGAGGCGTTGGCGAGTTTCACGGCCGCCGAGGACGTGGCGCGTTCGGCGCAGGCCCCGGCGCTGGAGGCGCAGGCGATCGGCGGGCGAGGTTCCGTCCTTTGGCAGAAGGGCGCGATCGACGACGGTGCGCAGTGCTGGTCCGAGGCGGAGGCGATCGCGCGCCGCGTCGGCGATCGCGCGACGATGGTGCGCTACATCATCAACCGCGGCGTCTTCCAGGAGGCGCGCGGTCTGCACGCCGAGGCGGACGCGACCTACCGGGAAGCGGAGGATGCCGCGCGCCGCCTTGGTGCCCGTCACTGGGTGGCGCAGAGCCTCGGCAATCGCGCGAACGCACTCCTCAAGGCGGGCGATTCCGACGGCGCGTTGCGTTGCTATCGCGAGGCGGAAGAGTTCGCGCGCGCGCTCGGCGATCTGGGGAAGATCTCGGAAGTCGTCGGCAACCGGGGCAGCGTGCTCTCCATGCGTGGCGAGGTCGAGGCCGCGCTCGCGTGCTATCGCGAAGCGGAGCAGATTGTCCGGCAGCTCGGCGATCGGCGGCGCGTCGCGGTCGTCCTCGGACAGCGCGGTATGGTCCTGATTCGGCAGCGGGAATTCGATGCGGCGCTCGCCTGCTTCCACGAAGCGGAGGAGATCGCGACGGAGATGGGAGATCGTCCGATTCTCGCACTCAGCGTCTGTCGCCAGGCGGACACCTGCGCGCAGGCGAGCCGGCTGAAGGAGGCGCGCGACCTCTTCGAGCGGGGGATGGCGCTCTACGACGAGATGGGCCTTGGAAGCAGCGTCACCTACTTCGTCAACAAGGTCACCTTCGCGCGCGTGTGCGACTCGCTCGGTGACGTGGCGCGAACGAGGACGCTGGTCGAGGAGGCGCAGGAACTCGCGCGCGCGCTCGAACTGAATTCCGATCACCCCGCCGCCAGCGTCGGTGACGCGCTCGCCAACCTCGCGCAGCTCGCGAACAGGCACCAGGCCTGAACGAAAGCGGGGGCGCCCCGAATGGCACCCCCGCGCGGAATTCGTTTCGGCCTCAGGCCTTGTTCTGGCGACGGCGCCACGCGATCAGGCCCGCCACGCCCGCGGCGCACAGCACGAGGCTGCCCGGCTCGGGCACGGGCTGCGGGGGCGTCGAGGGGACCGTCGCGCCGGGGATGTACCCGGGGATGTCGCCTTCGAACGAGACGAAGGAGACGGGTGCGGGGACGCTGTCCGGAAGATCGTCGGTCGCCACCGAGACGATCGTGAACTGGTCCCAGAACAAGCTGCTGTTGTCGATGTCGACCGAGTTCACGCTGGCGCCGCCGGCGCCCAACGCGAAGTCGAAGACGGGACCGGATTGCGGAGCGCCGGAGCCGTTCGGGATCCCGAATTGCGTCTGACTGGTGAATCCAGGGGTCGCCTGGTTCCCAAGCCCAAAGACGGTGCTGTCCCAACGGATGAGGTCGTTGTCCGAAGGACCGAAGTCGCCGACCTCGACGGTGAGATAGAGAACGCTCTGCCCGACCGGCATCCCGATCACCTCGAAGAGAATCGGGGCGGGGTTGAAGAAGTCGATGAACGGATCGAGACTCGTCGACCCCCATTCGCTCGGCACGCCGTCGCCCACGAAGGGAGAGAGGTCGGCGACTCCGAGGAACGAGCCGGGGCGCGAGAGGCGCATGACATACTCCGGATTCGCCGAGTTCACGATTTCGATCGAGTCTGTGGGCCCGATGAACGAGCCGGGAGCGATCTGGTCGAACGAGAAGGTGACCATCGTGGCCGGAACCGGGATGGTCACCATGCCGCCCATACCGTCGTCCTGGTCGACCAGGACCGTATCCATCGAGATCGAATCCGCCCGCGCAAGCATGGCGCACGCCAGCAACACGGGGACGATCAGTTTCACTCTCAGCATGCCGTTCACTCCTCATGGCCTCGCCGCATTCGCCGCGGAGCCGTTGTTACCCGCGCGACATCCTAGGGGCCGCTCCGACGAATTCGACCCACAACAAGACAAAGTTCAACGGATCGGCCGGCGATGTCTCGATGGGTGAACGTCCGGGCCCCGGCGTGGTGTCGGGTCGCGGGATGGTCGCACGAAATCGGGCAGGCGGGCGCCTGCCGACGCTCCGGCCCCGCCGTGCGCATGCATGGAGCCGGTGACCTCGACGTATTCCGGGAAGAGGTTCGATGCGCGTGGAGTACGGCCGCCGGAACGGAATCCGCAATGGGTAGGTCGCGATTCCGTTCCGGTTCCCGTTCCCGATCGTGCGGGGGCTCGTCGTCCTCGGACCGGGTCGCCGCGGGCGACGGTCCGCCCTTCCGCGTGGACTCGATTCGGTCTCGACTTGAATAGGATCGAGCCGCAGCGGCACTGCATCCGTGATGAAGGAGACGAAGGAAACGCGGTTCGAGCCCACCGAGCTCCTGGCGCAGACCGATTGGATTCGGACACTCGCGAGGCGGCTCGTCTACGACCCCAGTGAGGTCGACGACGTCGTCCAGGAGACGTGGGTCGCGATCGTGCGACGGCCTCCCCTGCGAACGGTGCCCGTGCGGTGCTGGCTCGCGGCGGTCGTGCGCAACGTCGCGCGGCAGCGCGGGCGAGGTGAAGGGCGCCGACGCCGGCGCGAGCAGGCGGGCGCGACGGACGAGGCGCAGCCGTCGACCGATGGTGTCGTGGCGCGCGCGGAGGCGCACAAGGCGGTCGTCGCATCCGTGCTCGAGCTCGAGGAGCCCTATCGCGAGTCGGTGCTGCTGCGCTACTTCGACGAGCTGCCGCCGCGCGAGATCGCCCGTCGCATGGAATGCCCGGTGGCGACGGTGCACACGCGCCTGCGCCGCGCGACGCAGCGGATGCGTGCCGCGTTGGATCGCCGCTCGGGCGGGGACGGGCGCTCGTGGCTCTCATTGCTCGCTCCGCTGCTTCTCGTCCGGCCGGCGGCGGCCGCCGCGGGGGGCGGCGCTCTCCTCGCCGCGGCTGGCCTGCTCGCCGCGTTGGCAGTGGGGTGGGGAATCTGGAACGCCCGCGAGTCGACGACCCCGCCGAGTCGGACCGAGGCATCGGCGCGCGTGGTGCCGGTCGAGTCGTCCACCTCGGAGCCGGAGGAACCGGAGCCGATGGCATCGCCGCGCCCCACGGCGCGCGTCGTCGATCCCGAGGGGCAACCCGTGGAGGGGGCGGGCGTCTGGGTGCTTCCTGCATCGCGTTGGCCGGCGATCAGTACGAGTCCGCCGCTCGCGCAACTCGAGACCGCGCTCGAGGCGTTTCGAGCGCAACGTCCGCGCGCGGCCGACGTGCAGACGCGCGCGGACGGTCGCTTCGACCTTCCGTCCGGACCGTTGGCGATCGGCAAGCCGGGCTATCTGATGGTGACGGCGGACTCGACCGTCGATGGCGCGACGATTCGTCTCGCGCGGGCCGCCGTGATGAAGGGCATCGTGCAGAACGCCGAGGGGACCCCGCTGGCGGGGGCGCGTGTCCGGCTGGTGGGCGGCCATGTCTACCAGTTCGCGGCGCCGCTGGTCCTCGCGTCGATGACCACGGCAGCGGACGGCCGATTCGAGTTTCCGAACTCGCCGGCGGGCGGTGCGGTCTGGATCGAGCACCCCGAGTATCCGCCGTTCCTCTTTCGCCCCGGGACCTCGGTGCTGGGCAAGATGTCTGAGGATTCGGATGTCTGGCACCCGATCCGGCTCTCCTCGTGGCGACAGCTGACCGGCGAGGTCGTGTCGGCCGACGCCGCTCCCGTCGTCGGTGCGCACGTTGCGATCACGTCGGGCTTCGGCGACACGCCGCAGGTCACGGCCCGGACGGACGAGCGTGGCCGCTTCCTGTTGCGGTTCGGCGTCGCGCGCGAGGGATCGCGGATGCTCCACGTCGACGCGGGTGACGAAGGCGTTGGGTCGTTCGTGGTGGAGGAGGGGGAAAGGGAAAAGCGCTGTGTACTCGGCGCGGCGGTGACCGTGCGTGGGCGCGTGGTCGGTGGAGAGGTGGCGGGCTGCACCGTCTACGCGGTGCAGTCGCCGATGCCGTGGCGGTCGGCGCGCGTGGCGACGGACGGAACGTTCGTCTTGCGGGGCCTGCGCGAGGCGGAACCGGCGTGGATCGTGTTCGACCCCTGGCACGCCGTCTGGGAAGACGACGCGGAGTTCAAATTCGGCCGTGGAATCGTCGCGCGCACGCCGGGTGAGTGGGGGAACGACGTCGTCATCGCTCTGCGGCGCAAGTCGACGGTCCGTGCGCGCATCGTGACGCCGTCCGGAGAATCCGTACGCGGGGCAAGTGTCGAGCGAATCTATTGGCCGCAGCTCGCCGCGAAGGGTTCGCTCACGCTGATCGGCCTGCCGCTGGCGGCTGCCATGCCGCAGCCGGATGGTTCCGGCGTGTTCGTCTGGCGCGGGGTGACACGACGATTGCCTGCCATCGCCGTGGACGTGCGCGCACCCGGCTTCGTGAATCGCCGCTTCCATCTTCCGACGACGCCGGATGGAGAGGTGCGCATCGAGCTTGCGCCGGGCCGGCGGCTGAGCGGCTTCGTTCGCTTCGAGGACGGAACGGCGGCGGAGGGAGTGCTTGTCTTCGCTTCGCAGCAGGCGCAGGTCGAAGATCCGGATGCGCGCGTTCGTCAACGGGTCCGCACGGATGTCGAGGGCCGCTTCGAATTCGACGGGCTGACCGACGAGCCGTTCTACGTCACGGCGCGCGCACCGCGCGGCTGGCTACCCCCGGGCTACCAGACACGCCGACCCGGTGCGGGGCCGGTCGAGATCGCGCTGCGCAAGGGATCGGTCTTCCGGGGCGTGGTGCGCGATGGGAACGGGCTGCCCGTCGTGGGGGCGAGTATCGGCGTCATGCGCGACGGCAAGCATCGCAACTTCCGCCAGACCACGCGCAGCGACGGGAGCTTTCTCTACGACGCGCTCGAGTCGGGCAGCTACACGCTCCAGGTCTGGGCGACCGGCTTCCTCCCGATCACGTTGAAGGAAGTCACGATCCCGGACGACGGCAGGACGGTGCTGACGCTACGTCGCGGGCTCTCGATCCGCGGAACCGTGCTGCGGCACGACGGCAAGCCGGCGGCCTACGTGTCCGTCTCGGCCGACCGAAGCGGTGGTGCGCAGGAGATGGCGGGGCGTCATGCGAGCTCGCACGCCGATGAAAAGGGACGGTTCGAATTGGCAGGCCTTTCGGCCGGGCGCTTTCGCATCCGCGTACGAACGCAGTCGATGAAGGGCGATCAGGTCTACGACGACATCCGGGAGGTCGAAGCGGGCACGACCGTGCAGGTGCGCGGCCGGCTCGGGCTCTTCCTCGAGGGCATGGTGCGGCACGCGAGTGGTGTTGGCGTGGAGAGAGCGCTCGTGGAGGCATACTCCTCGGCGCAGCCGCTGCGACCGGTGCAGGCGTTCGCGGATGCGGATGGCCGTTTCCGTCTGGGGCCGTTGCGCGCAGGAGACTACGACCTGTTGGCGTTCACGACGGATCGCGAGTCGTGCGGGTTTCGATGGGACGTCGACAGCCGTGCCGGACATGTGGATCTCGTCGTCGGATCGGGGCGCTCGGTGCGCGGCGCCGTCGTGGACGAGAAGGGTGAGCCGGCCGATGCCAACGTGTACCTCGGCGTGGTCGGGCGCCTCGGTTGGCAGATGCATGTGCCGGTGCAGGCGCGGCGCAAGGGCGGGAGGTTTGTTCTCCGGGGGCTCCCGCCGGGAAAGCTCCGCATCGAGGTCATGCCGGTCGGGGTGCACGTACTGGGGTTCCGCGGACGGGAGATCGACCCCGTCGATGGCGAAGAACTCAAGCTGACGCGGCCACCCGTCCGCTGACGCAACATGTTGTCGTAGACTGCGCGCGTGCGGGTCGCGATTTGCATCCTGATTGCGCTCGGCGGGGGCGTGGCGAGCGGTTACTGGGGCTACGGGAGCGACCCGTCGCCGGTCGTGCGGCGCGTCCCGGTCGACCGCAACGTCTGGGCTCCGACCGTGCCCGAGCCGGCGCGTGCAGGCGCGGATCCGTTCGACGGCGTGGCCTCGGTCGACGGCCCGTATCCCGACCTGATCTCGGCGCTCGCCTCGGTCGAGCCTCTGCCGCCCGTCGCAGGGGACGGCGTGATCACCATCCGCGTCGAGTCGCCCGAGGGCGAACCGGTCAGCGGCGTGACGGTGCGGGTCACACCGAACGACTACCCCTGGAACCGCTCGCCCGACCGCACGCCGGCGGACTACGTCCGGGATCTCGCTCGCAACGCGCGCTGGCGTCATGAGAGCAGCCGCGTCGCCGTCACGGACGCGGAGGGCATCGCCCGTCTGACCGGGATCGGCGAGGGGGAGTACTACGTGCGCGCGGAGCTTGCGGGTCACGAGATCCGGATCAAGGGGCAGGGGCGCCACTTCCGCGCCGGCGAATCGGGGGTCTACGTGGCGACGCCGGTTGGCGAGATCGAGGTGCGCGTCGTCATGCCGGACGGGAGCAAGGCGGAACGCGCGTCGATTCGCGCGGAAAACGGACGGGCCGGTCGTTCCTGGAACTGGTCACTCTCGGCGCGACGCAAAGCTCTCGCGCCGGGCCGGTACACGCTCTCCGCGGAGTCGGGTGCGTGGAAACAGCTTCGCGCCAAGGGCGTCTCCGTGGAGGTGCGTCCGGGCAAGGTGCCGGCCGTCGCGACGCTGCATCTCAAGTCGACGCGCGGGATCGCCGGACGGATCGAACCGGCGTTGGAGGCCGGTCCGAACTCGCTCGACCTGCACCTCGTCGCCGCGTCCGGCGACGGCATTCCCAGCCTTCGCGATGCGCAGCGGAACGGGCGCAACGTGAGCGTGTTCTCCATGTTCGGCCAGTACAAGTTCATGGACCTCGAGCGCGGCGACTACCACCTTCTGCTGGCATCCGATGACGACCTCGCGCCGCTGGCCCACGCGCGCGTTCAAGTCGCGGACGACTTCGTCGTGCGGAACTTCGGGGTCGCCGACGTCGCGTCGAGCGCTCTGTTGACCGTGGAGGTCTACGCCCCGGATGGCTCCCCGGCGGAAGGAGTGCGTTTCGATGGCCACCATCGCGACGACGAGGGGCGCGAGACCCGGAGTCGGCCGTTCGTTCTCGTGGATGCGCCGGGCCGCTACCGCGTGCAGCACCCGTGGCCCGCCGGCCGGACCGACGGTCGCGGCACGCTCACGCTGACGCACAAGAAGTTCGCCACCCGCTTCGTGGCCTACACGCTGCCCCGCGTTGACGCGGCCGTGGTGCGGTACCGTGCGATGCGCCTGGTGCGGCTCCAGGTCGAGGGGTTCGAAGGTAGCGGCTACGAGGGGGAGATTCTCGCGTTCATGGAGCAGCCGCAGGACCCCGAGGCCGTGCGCAGCGACTTTCGATGGACGGGCGGGAACTACGTCCGTGACGACGGAAGCTGGGCGTGGACCGCGGAAGAAGGCGAGTACCAGATTCGGCTCTACCCCAGGGCGGGGCTCTGGGCGCTCGCGCATACGAACGTGCAGGTTGGCCCCGACGGCGCAACCGCGCGCATGGCCTTCCCGAAGCTGCACACCGTGCGCGTGGAGGTGGATCAGCCGATTCAGCGCGTCGACGTCGAGCGCATCAAGGGAGGGCGGCAGGCGCTCGCAGGTTCCGTGCGACTCGACGACGAGATGCGCGCCTTTCCGCTCCGAGGACTGCCGGCCGGTACCTATCGCATTCGCTGCGACGGTGGTCCGGCCACGGAGTTCTCCGTTCCCACCCGCGAGCCGGTGCGGTGCAAGGCACGCTGATGGTGCGGCTGGTTCTCTTCGCGTGCGTCGCCTTCGCGGCCGGCCACGTCATCGGGTTCCTGCTGCGGCCGGAGCCGCCGCCGCCGCGCGTGGAGCCGGCGCCGAAACCGGTCGTCCGAAGCGTCGTCACGGTCGAGTCGGAGCCGCCGCCGCGCGTCGAGGGATCGTTCGCCACGCTCGAGGAGGCACTCGATGCGATCCCGGTCCCCGCGAAACCCGAAGGAGACGGCGAGATTCGTGGTCGCGTGGTCGACGAGCGAGGCAATCCGATCGCGGGGGCGACGGTCACGTGCATGCCGCATGAGGCGCGTGCGCGCTGGAACGCGCCGCTGGAAGAGAAGGTTCGGACCTACATCGTGCGTTCCCGCTGGCAGGCCCGGGGGCGGGTTTCGGCCGAGAGTGATGCGGAGGGACGCTTCCGACTCCGTGGGCTCGCGCGCATCCCCTATGAAGTGCGTGCGCGGCACGAGCACTATCGGATGTCGTTGCGCCGCGATTTCACCGTCACGCCCGACGCCGAGTTCGACATCGTGGGTCGCCCCTACGTCGAGCTGCCGGTGACCGTGCTGCTCCCCGACGGGTCCAAGCCCGATCGCGCTCAAGTCATTCTTCGTAGGGGGAATCACACCTCGACGAACATCTGGCAGCCCGATGGCGGGAACCGCATCTTCATGGAGCTGGGGAGCTGGCGCGTGCACGCGTCGGCCGACGGGGATCCCGATCCATACGTGTCGAAAGTCGTGTCCGTGGAAGTCGAACTGGGCGACCGCCCCCCGGCGTTGACACTCCAGCTCGAGCGGCAGACCGGAGTCTTCGGAACGGTCGACTTCGGCGGTGAGCCGTTCGGACAGGCGCACGTCGGCTTGGTGCGCCGCCGCGGACACCGACGCCCCAGTCCGAGGAAGTTCGAGACTGCGCGCCGGGCCGCGATCGACAAAGGCGCCTACCGGCTGATCGGCGTGGAGCCGGGCTCCTACTGGATGGCGCTGCTTCTGGCGGAAGGAGTGCCGGTGCAGTTACGACCGGTCGAAATCGGATCGGAGCCGAGCGAGCAGGACTTTCGCGTCGACGGCCACGGTTCGGAGTTCTTCACCGTGCGCGTCTCGGACGAGGGGGGCGTTCCGATCTCCGGGGCGCGATTCCAGCGTCGCTTCGGGCACACCTGTTTCCACGTCATCGGCGGACCCGGCCTCTATCACCTTCCCGCGTTTGCCCGGGGCTCGCACGTGCTGACGGTCAAGCAGGGGCACGAGCGTCAGCTGCGCGTGCCGATCGAGATTCCGGTCGCCGGGGAAGTCCACGCGACGTTCGAGCGTCTGTATGAGGTGCGTGTCTTGGTGCCCGACCCTCGTCCGGCCTGGCTGCAGGTGAACTACTTCGGCACGACGACCGACGAGGAAGGGCGGCGGCGCGCCGGGCCGGTATCGGCGGCCTTGGATGCGGATGGACACGCCGTCCTGCGCGTTCCGGCGGGTCGATGGTCGATCGAGCTGTCGAGCGGACACGGTTCGGTCCGCTCCACGGCGTTTGCCGAGAAGCAGGTCACCGTCGGGAACGACATGGAGATGAGTCTTGCATGCCCGCCTCTTCACCCCGTCGTGCTCGAGTTCGAGGCCGCCGTCGCGCAGGTGCACATCCGGCAGGTTGGCGGAAACGTTGGCGCAACCCTCGGATGGCCGTTCGAGTCACGCCGAAAACACGAGATCCCCGGACTCCCCGCAGGCCGCTACCGTCTGGAGCACAAGCACTACGAAGCCGAGTTCACCGTGCCGGCGCCGAAGCCAATCGTCTTGAAGCGCAAGGAGTAGAGACGCGGGGCGCCGTCGCGCTCGACCCGGCGTGGGTGGCCGGCTCCATCGCGTTCCGGCCGCATCCGGACCGCACGGAGCTGCTATCGTGTCGAGGGGGCTGGATGCGGAAACACGGGGTCGTCTTTCTCTTCGTCGCCACCGTTCTCGCGGCCGGGAACGGGGGGGTCGCGGTGC
>JBCDBY010000091.1:0-14708 GCA_039182715.1 Planctomycetota bacterium | reverse complement strand
GGCTGGGCGCCTCCGGGGCGTGTTGTGCCGAAGGTTGGGCGGGATTTCGACCTCGGGGGGCTTAGGCCGTTGGGGCTGGGTGACTTGGGGGTGGGTCGTGCCGAGGGTCGAGGTCGTCTACGACGTTGGCGATCCGGGGTGGTCGGGGCGCGCATTGGGTGGGATTTGGCTTAGATTGCTAGGGTGCGCATTCTGAGCTGTTTTCTTCTTCTGGCGTCCATGGCGGTGGGGCAGAACGCCCGCGAGCTGAGCAATCGGCTGATTCGCGAGGGGCTCGAGCGGCAGGCCAATCCGCAGCCGGGGGAGACGCAGGAGCAGGCGCTGCATGCGGCGTTTGCGCTCTTCGTGAAGGCGTGGCAGACGGACGAGACCAATTGGGTCGCGCTCATGCACGGGGGTATCAACCGCTGCAACATGGGCTCGCTCGCTCAGCGCATGCTCCGCGACCGCATGAACACCTGGCGCGCCGAGGGCCGCAGCGAGGTGGAAATTGCGCACTGGGAGCGCGTAGGAAAAGAGCGCATCGAGAAGCAGTACCTGGAGCAGGGTGCGTACCAGACCTTCGTCAAGATGGACCGGGTGCAACGGCAGTACGGCGAGGGCGATCAGAACCTGCTGCTCTTCGCCAACGCGATGATGAAGTTCGCGAACGGCCAGCTGCTCAAGGCGCATCGTGGCCAGCCGGGCGCGATCGACGACCTCAAGACGCTCGCCAAGCGAAAGTGGGAAGTGGAGCGGTGCGCCGAACTCATCGCGCGCTGCTATATGCAGCTCGGCGCACAGGCGTTCGAGATGGACGACTTCGACGGCGCGCAGGTCTACTGGGACAAGGGGCTCAAGTGGGCGCGGTCGGAACGCACGAAGCGATACCTGCTGACCAACAAGGCGGGCGCGTACGAGATGGACAACGAGTTCGGGCCGGCCGAGACGATCGTGCGCGAGCAGATCAAGAAGGAGCCCGACTTCGCCGCCCACTGGAAGAACCTCGGGCTCGTCCTCGGGTACCGCAACCATCTGCGGGAAGCGCTCTACTGCTACGCACGCGTGCGCAACCTCACGGGCGGCGCGAAGGGTGCGACGGCCGAGTCGCTGCTGCACGGCAACGCGTGGCTGCGCGCGGCCATGATCCACGGCAAGCTGCTCGAGCTCGACGGCGACCTGGAGAAGTCGTGGGATCTGTTCATGCAGTACCGAGCGGTCTTCGGCGACGACTACAACTTCTGCTTCAGCTTCGGCGAGTTCCTCTTCCACGTGGGCGAGTACGATCTGAGCTGGAAGTTCCTGACGCATGCGCGCGACCTGCAGCCCTCCTGCCCCAACCCGCGCCTGGTCATGGTGCGCGTGGTGCAGCGCCTGTCCGAAGGCACGCGCGAGGAGCGCGCGCAGCTGCGCAAGCAGACCAAGGAGGGGCTGGAGGCGGTGCAGCGCGAGTATTCGGCGGTCAGCGAGATGCCCTCGTTCAAGCGCATCTGCGCCGGCCTGACCGATCTCGGCGATGCGGAGATCCGCAACGTGCCGGCGAAGCCGATCGAGCCCGATCCGCTGGCGGGCTACGGGCCCGGCCAGCCGGCGCCGGACTGGCTGCTCGCGAAGGCGAAGAAGCGCGAGACGTTCGAGGGGTACGAGATGGCGCCGTCCGAGTTCCTGCGCGCGACGCGCGACAAGATGGCGGTGCTCGACGAGGACGATCTGCCGCAAAGCGAGGGAGCCGTCGACGTCGCCGACGGCTTCGTCTGGTGGCCGTTCGCCGTCGGACTGGGAGTCGGCGGCGTCGTCGTCTTCGCCCTCGCTCGCCGCAGGCGCGCGGCGTGAAGAACTGGTACGCCGACGGACTCTCCTTCGCGTGCACGCAGTGCGGGAACTGCTGCACCGGCACGCCGGGCTACGTCTGGCTCTCGCCCAAGGAGCAGAAGGAGATCGCCGCCGCGCTCGACCTCCCCGTCGAGGAGTTTCTGCGGACGAAGACGCGACTCGTCCACGGCATGGTCAGCCTGATCGAGATGCCGAACGGTGACTGCGCGCTGCTGACCGAGGATCGCCGCTGCTCGATCCAGTCGGTGAAGCCGCGACAGTGTCTCGCGTTTCCGTTCTGGCCGCGGTTGCTGGCGTCGAAGCAGGAGTGGGAGCGCGCGGCGATGCGGTGCCCGGGCATCGGGACGGGCCCGCGCTATCGGCCGCAGGAGATCGACGCGATCGCGGAGCGGGGGACGCCCCGGGAGGTCGTGGAGCGGATCTTCTTGCGGCGGGGGCAGGAGGGGGCTGAGGGCGCGGAGAGCTAGGAGGCGCGGGGAGATGGCGCGCGGGGAGATGGCGCGCGGGGGCGCGGAGGCACCGCGGAGACGCGGGGAGAAAATCGTGCAACCTTCGGCGAGCTCGCGCGACTGTTATGCATGCGCTCATCTCTCGACTTTCAGCATGGTGACCTGACCGGGCGAATCATCAAGGCGGCGGTGGCGATTCATCGAAAGTGGGGGCCCGGCCTCCTGGAGTCGGCCTACCGCAACGCTCTTCACGTCGAGCTGAGGCACATGGGGGTCCGCATCCGGAAGGAAGCGCCCGTCTCGCTGGAGCATCGGGGCGAGCTGATCGGACCGGCCTTCCGGGCGGACCTCATCGTCGAAGAGCAGGTGATCGTCGAGGTGAAAGCGGTCGAGAAACTGGCCCCCGTCCACGCCCGACAGCTCATCACCTACCTGAAGGCGACCGGACTCGAAGTCGGTCTCCTTCTTAACTTCGGGGCCAGCTCCATGCGCGAAGGTGTCACCCGAGTGGTCAACTCACTCTGACCCCCTCCGCGCCTCCGCGACGCCTCCGCGTTTCCGCGCGCCATCTCTCCGCGCTCTCAGCTCCCTCATCCCCGGCCCTTACGATGAACCCGTGCCCAGCCCCCCGGAGGACCTCCGCGCCATCTATACCGAGGCGCACGAAGCGCTCACCGCGCGGCCGGAGCTCTTTTGCGAGATGTCCGGGCTCTGCTGCCGCTTCAAGGAGGCGGGGCATCGGCTCTACCTCTCTCGTATCGAGTACGAGGAGATGGTGCATCACGGCGGTACGCCTGCCGATCGCGCGGACGGGGCGTGCCCCTGGCTGCGCGACGGGCTTTGCGCCAACCGTGAGGGGCGCGCGTTGGCCTGCCGCACCTACTTCTGCTCCGACGAGTCCTCGGCCGCCGAGGTGACCGAGCGCTTCCATGCCCGAATTCGGGAGCTGCACGGACGGTACGACCTCCCGTACGAGTATCGTTCCCTGGAGGCCCATCGGAACTCGGATCCACGGATTTCGTCGGAGGAAGCATGAGGTTGTTCGCTCTCTTCTCGTTCCTGGCTCTTTTCGCCCTGCCCGCCACGGCGCAGGGCATCGTGCTCGAGTCGGTCCGCATCGACCCGCCGCGCCGTCCGACCCCGGTGCGCCCGATGGCGATGCGTCTCACCGAGCACCGCGTCAAGATCGCCATCGAGAACCAGGTCGCCCGTACGGACGTCGTGCAGGTCTTCCACAACCCCAACCCGTGGCCGATCGAGGGCGTCTACCTCTTCCCGCTCCCGCCCGGCGCCGCCGTCTCCGACTTCACCATGAGCATGGGCGGCAAGCAGATCACCGGCGAGATCCTCGACGCCAAGCGCGCGAGCGATATCTATCGCTCGATCGTCAGCCGTCGCGACGATCCCGGCCTGCTCGAGTACGCCGGCCGCCGCGCCATCCGCGCGCGTCTCTTCCCGATTCCGGCGCGGAGTGACACCAAGGTCACGCTCTCCTTCGGCCAGGTGCTGCCGACCGTCGGCGGCATGATCGAGATGACCTATCCGATGCGCAGCCAGGCATTCCGCCACGGCCGCGTGAAGATGGCCGGCGAGATCGACATCCGCGCGCCGCAGGGCATCCTCAACCTCTACTGCCCGACGCATGCGCTGGATGTCGTGCACAAGTCCGACACGCACGTCGCCGCCTCGTTCGAGGAGGTCAGCGCCGATCCGAGCCGCGACCTGCAGCTGCTCTACACGCTCGGCAACCGCGAGTTCGGACTCTCGCTCTCGACCCACAAGCCGCTCGGGGACGACGGCTACTTCCTCATGCTGCTCGCGCCGCGCACGTCGGGCAAGCGCGTCCAGCCGCTTCCCAAGGACGTCGTCTTCGCGCTCGACACATCGGGCTCGATGGGCGACCGCGGCGGCCGCAAGATGGCGCAGGCGAAGCGCGCGCTCGGCTACGCGCTGGGCCGCCTGCGTCCGCAGGACCGGTTCAACATCGTCACCTTCGCGACGGAGGCGCGTCCCTACCGCGATGCGCTCGTCGCCGCCACGCCCGAGAACATCGCCGCGGCGGTCAAGCACGTCGAGGGCCTCGTCGCCACGGGCGGGACGGCGATGCACGATGCGCTCGTGCAGTCGCTCGCGGTCGGACGCAGCGAGGGACGCGTACCGATCGTCATCTTCCTGACCGACGGCCAGCCGACCATCGGCCCGGTCGTTCCCAAGGAAATCCACACCGCCGCGGGGCGCTCCAACCGCGCCGAGGCGCGCCTGTTCGTATTCGGCGTCGGGTACGACGTCAATACGCAGCTCCTCAACGACCTCGCCGACACGCACCGAGGGACCGCGAGCTACGTCACCGAAAAGGAAGACATCGAGCGCAAGGTCTCCACGCTCGTCGATCGCGTCGCTTCGCCGGTTCTCACCGACGTCGCGGTGACGATTGACGGTCTCGAGGCCCGGGACATCTACCCGCAGCGCATCGGCGACCTGTTCGCCGGCCAGCAGGTCGTGCTTGCCGGCCGCTATCGAGGCAAGGGCGCGCACGCGATCCGCCTGCGCGGCAAGCTGGGCAAGGACGAGGTCCACTTCGTCTACGAGGCAAACTTCGGCGACCAGCCGGGGCAGACTTTCCTGCCCAAACTATGGGCGGTCCGACGCGTCGGCTTCCTGCTCTCGCAGATGCGACGGAACGGGGAGTCGACGGAGCTGGCCGACGAGGTGCGCCGTCTCGGCACGCGCTACGGCATCGTCACCCCGTACACCTCGTTCCTCGTCGTGGAGGAGGGCGAACTCGCCCGCCGACGCCTCGACCGCGCGCGGCGTGGACGTCCCGCCGGCGGCGCCCCGTCCGCGCCGGAGGTGCGTCGTCTCGAGAACGCGGTCGATGAACTGCGCAAGCAGGCGGAGGAGGCGCGCGGCGCCTCGGCCGCCTATGACGACGGCGAGACCTCCGGCCGTGGCGCCGTCCACTTCGCTTCGCGGCTCGGCAAGATGAAGGGCGCCCAACGCGCCGCCGGCATGACCGGTCGCGGCGTGCGCCTCGTCGACGGTAAGACCTTCCGCTTCTTCGAGGGCGTCTGGCACGAGGTTTCCCTGCTGACGACGCCGGACATCGACCCTCCCCCGGCCGTGAAGGTGCGCTATCTCTCGGACGAGTACATGAAACTGCTCGAGAACGATCAGCTGGCGCGCTGGCTTTCGGTCGGTCCCGAGTTGCGACTGCTCCACGACGGCAAGCTGTACGTCATCAGCCGTCGCCCATAATGGGGGGCGATGACCTTCGTCCTGGCGCTGCTCCTCCTCGCCGGACCCGAACCGAGTCGCATCGACTACGGCGGGTCCGTCGCGGATCGCGTCAAGCTGTTGCGCCACGAGAATCCGGCCGTTCGTCAGCGCGCCGCCGAGCTGCTGCAGATCGCGCCGCCCGATCGCGCACTGGCGGCGATGCTCGTCGCTCTCGGGGACCGTGACCGCTACGTGCGCGAGGCGGCGGCGCGCACCCTGCGCGTCTGGAAGGACGAGCGCGCGACGCCGTTTCTCGTCAAGGCGGTGCGATCGGAGCGCCAGCCGCGCACGCTGCGCCTCCTGCTCATCGCGCTGGGCGACTGCGGGGGGCGCTACGCCGCTCGCGCCGTGAAGCCGTTCCTCGAGCATCCCGACCGCGGCGTGAGGGGCGCCGCCGCGACGGCGCTGGGCGCGATCGGCGACGCGGGCCAGCGCACGCCGCTTTGGGATGCACTGCGCCTCGCCACCGACGATCCCGACTTTCTCGTGCGCTCCGCCGTCCTGGGGGCGTTCGTGCGGCTGGGCTGGAAGGACGACGCCCAGGAGGCGATCGCGGAGCTGGAAAAGGCGGGCGCGGCTCGCTCGTGGCGCGCCCGCGTCTCCATCGTCGTCGCCATTGGCGAGCTGCGCTGGAAGGAACGAACCGAGGCGCTGCTCGCCCGTATCGAGACCGAGCGCGATCCGCGCGTGCTGGCGGCGGCCGTCGGCGCGCTGGCGCAACTCGGGCAGGGCGACGTCGTGGCCGCCTATCTCGACGACCCACGGCCGACCGTGCAGAGCGCGGCCCTCGTCTCGCTGCAGGCGGCGAAGGACCCGCGCGCGCCGTCGGCGGCCCACACGCTGCTGCAGGCGTCGGGCAACGTCCAGGTGCGCTTCACCGCCGCGATGGTGCTGCACCGCGCCGGCGACGAGCGGGCCAACGTCTACCTCGTCGACGCCTTGCGCTCGCGCGATGCCTACATCTGGGTCACGGCGCTGGCGGCGCTCGAAAAACGCTACGGCGAACCGCTGGGGCGCAACCCGGACGCCTGGACCGCGTTCTTCAAGCAGCGGAACAACGCACCGGATCGGTAACTCCTTCCGGCCGATGGCTCCGGCCCGGCACCTATAATCAGAAGGCTCATGCAACTTCGTCGCACGCTCCTCGTGCTCGCACTGGCCGCGCCGATGCTCTCGGCGACCACGTTCGAGCGCGTCTCCACCGCCGAGCTCGCCCGCCGGTCGCCGCGGATCTGCGCGGTGCAGTGCGTCGGCTGCAAGCCGGAACGCGACCCCGAGAGCGGCCTGGTCTTCACGCGCGTGCGCCTCAAGCTGCTCGAGGACATCAAGGGACGCTCGCCGCAGCGCTACTTCGAGCTGCGCCTCATCGGCGGCGAGCTCGACGGCAAGCGCACGGTGGTCGCGGGCATGCCGGTCTTCCGGACCGGAGGCGAGAGCGTGCTGCTGCTCGGCAAGCCGAACCGCGCCGGATTCGCGACGCTGGTGGCGGCGCGCCGCGGCAAGCTCGAGCTCACGCGCGACAAGAAGGGCAAGCGCTACCTCAAACGCCGCATCGACGGGTTCCCGGAGCTGACCGGCAAGCGTCGGGTCGCGCTCGACGAGCTACGCACCTCCATTCGCAAGCAGAAGGTGCGCGCCAAGTGAAGTCGTTCCTGCTGCGCGCCGCCGTTCTGCTGACGCTGATCACGTCGTCCGGCGCGTTCCTGGTCTCCAACAACCGCGGCAACAACACGTTCATCTACGACCGCGTACCCGGCGACCGCCGCCCGCTGAATATTCGCGTCGACTCCGATGCGGTGAGCGGCGTGCCCGATCCGATCGGGGTCAGCCAGCAGCTCATGAACGCGTGGAACAACACGCCCGGCACACCCGATCTCTTCGGCGTCGCATCCAACGGCGGCTCCTTCAACGGCGGCAACGCGCGCCAGGCGTTCGGCGTCTTCACCAACCGCACGCACGAGATCGCCTTCGACGACAACGGTTCGATTCTCGCGGCCTACGGCCTTTCGACCGGCGTGCTCGGCATCACGCTCAAGGTCGTCGACTCCGGCAACGGCAACCTGCTCGACTTCCTCATCGTGGTCAACACGTCGCCGGGCGCGCTCTCGCCGCCGATCGGCTCGGGCGCCACCTCCGAGCAGCTCTTCCGCGGCACTCTGCTGCACGAGCTCGGCCACGCGCTCGGATTGGGCCACTCGCCGGTCGGCATGACCAACACGACCACCTTCGGGCTCGCGCCGCTGACGCCGCAGCAGATCCCGACGATGTTTCCCTTCCGCCTGCCGGTCCGTCCGCAGGAGGGCGCCACGATCGAACGCGACGACGAGGCGGCGATCCGCTTTCGCTATGCCACATCGTCGATCGCGGCGGGCTCGATCTCCGGCCGCGTGCGCGGTCTGTCGGGCGCCGACGTGAACCAGATCGCGGTGCGCGCGGTCGCCGATGTCGGGGGCGGCTCGCACGTCGGCATCCTGAGCGATTTCGACGGACGTGGCGACGGCAACTTCACGATTCCCGATCTCCCGCCCGGGGGCTATCGCGTGCTGATCGAGACGGTGAACGGCCGCGGCAGCGTCAGTGCCGCCGCGCTCGCCTCGGACGACGACTCGCTCGGCGGCGATCCCTTCCTGCTCGCGCAGGACGAATTCTGGCAGCCGGGCGACGCGCACAGCCCCGATTCGCCGAGCGCGTCGACGGTCGTGCAGGTGCGGGCGGGCCGCGACACCGGCAGCGTCGACTTCGTGCTGAACGCGCGTCCGATCCAGAACGGCAACACGCTGCTGGGAGAGCTCGGGGAGAGCACCGACGCGCGTGTGCCGGAGCCGGACGGCTCGGTCCACTTCACCGACTTCTACGTCTTCCAGGGCAACGAGGGCGACAACGTCTCGATCGGCGTCGCGGCGACCGGCTTCACGCCGCAGGTCCGCCTCTTCCGGCCGGCCAACTTCTTCCAGGAGGCGGTCGAGGAGCCGCTCTTCGGGTCCAACACGACCTTGAACACGCAGCTCGACCGGACCGGCATCTACACGTTCACCGTCAGCGCCCGTGCGCCGACCAGCTCGACCTCGGGCGACGGCAACTACAGCGTGACGCTGGGCGGCTCGGGCGGGGCGCTGCCGACGGCCAGCGCGCCCACGGCGCCGACGATCACGCTGGGGGCGAGCAACCCCGGCCCGCAGCAGTTCGGCAGCAAGAGCTGCGATGTCGTCTTGCTGCAGCTGCGCGCGACGGCGGGATCGCACGAGGAGTTCTGGCTCGACGAGCTGGTCGTGCACGGCAGCGGCAGCGGAAACGAGCAGACGCACGTCGCGCGCGTGCGCCTGATCGACGATCGCAACGGCAACGGTCGCGTGGACGGAGGCGACCGGGAACTCGGCGAGGTCGACTTCGACGCCGACAACGGCCGCGCGACGTTCACGGGCCTCGACATCGAGATCGACCCGGGCGACGCGATGGACATCCTCGTCGCCTACGACGTCGACATTCCGGCGCCCGTCGTGCCTATGGCGATCTGGCCGTGGGCGGCGCTTCTTCTGCTGCCGCTCGCGCGTCGACGTTGGCGGCACGGCGCCGCGCTGCTCGTGCTGATCCTCCCGCTCGCCTGTGGGGGCGGTGGCGGCGGAGACGGTGGAGGAGAGTCGTCATCGACGCCCTTCGACCCGACGCTGCCCTCCTCGACATTCGCGGCCGAGGTCGTGCCGGGCGACGTGCGCTCGTTCACCTCGGCCGGCGATCCGGGCACGCCGCTCGCCGTTCCGGCGGCGACGCTGAGCTCCGGCACGTTGACGGTGTCGCGCCGGCCGTGACGGTTCCGCGCACGCGCAATGCCGTGCAGGCGGTGTTGGCCGCCCACGGCCTCGCGCCGCGACGCATGCGGGGGCAGAACTTCCTCTGCGACGGCAACCTGATCGACGCGATCGCGCGCGACGCGGGGGTGGGGCCGGAACATGCCGTGCTGGAGGTCGGCACGGGCACCGGCATCCTGACCGATGCGCTGGCGGATCGTGCGGGCGCGGTGGTGAGTTGCGACGTGGACACCCGCCTCCAGTCGATGGCGCGCGGACTGCGCGCCTGGCCCGACACCGTCCGGTTCCTGGAGGCGGACGTGCTGCGCAACAAGCGCACGCTCGAGCCGGCGGTGGTCGACGCGTGGCAAAAGGCGCCGGGCACGCCGATCGTCGTTTCGAACCTGCCCTACAACATCGCGACGCCCTTTTTGGCGAGCCTGCTCTGGTCGGGACTGCCCTGCGCGTCGATGACGGTGCTCGTCCAGAAGGAGGCTGCGGAGCGCTTTACCGCCCCGGTCGGCACGGCCGACTACGGCCCGATGGCGATCGCGGTGGCGCTGCTCGGTGAGGCGAGGATCGTGCGCGACGTGCCTCCGCAGGTCTTCTGGCCGCAGCCCAAGGTCGATTCGGCGGTTCTGCGGATCGAGACCCACGATCGCGCCCGCGCCGCCGATTGGGCGGAACTTCCGGCCCTGCTGCAGCGTTGTTTCCTGCACCGCCGGAAAATGCTGCGAAAGTCGGTGGATGCGGCGCGTTTGGAACAGGCCGGCCTCGCGGCGGACGTCCGGCCGGAGCAGGTGCCCCCGGCGGTCTGGCCGACGCTCCTGGGGGCTTGACCGTCCGTCGGTCGTGCGACATATTGCAAGGCTCTGAATAGGGAGGCAGTCGAAGTCTTGGACCGGATCCCCGAAGAGGTCATTCAGGATCTGCGCGAGGCGGCGGACATCGTCGAGATCGTCAGCCGCGAGGTTGGGCTCAAGCGTTCCGGCCAGAGCTACAAGGGCCTCTGTCCGTTCCACGAGGAGAAGACGCCCTCCTTCCATGTCTTCCCCGAGAGCGGACGCTACAAGTGCTTCGGCTGCGGCGAGGGCGGCAACGCGGTCGACTTCCTCATGAACCGGATGGGTCTCTCCTTCCGGGAGTCGCTCGAGGAGCTCTCCCGCGAGACCGGGATCCCGCTCCCGCGCGCCGAGCGCACGCCGGAAAGCGAGGAGCGCGACCGCCAGCGCGGGGCGATGCTCGAGGCGCTCGCGTTCGCCGCGTCCTACTTCCGCAAGCTGCTCACCGATCACCCGGCGGGCGAGCCGGCGCGGCGCTATCTGGCCGACCGCGGATTCACCGAGGAGACGCTGCAGACCTACGGCGTCGGATTCGCCCGCGCGGAATTCGACGGGCCGCGTTCGCTGCTCGGTTACGCCAAGAGCAAGGGCATGGCGGTCGAGATCCTCGAGGCGGCCGGGCTCTGCCGCGTGAACGAGCGCGGCAAGCGCTACGACTTCTTCCGCGGCCGCATCATGTTTCCGATCCGCGACCGGCGCGGGCGCGTCATCGGCTTCGGCGGGCGCATCCTCGACCAGGACGGGCCCAAGTACGTCAACTCGCCGGACAGCGTGCTGTTCAACAAGAGCCGCGAGCTGTACGGGCAGGACCTCGCGCGCAGCGCCGCGCACCGCGCCGGCCGCATTCTCGTCTGCGAGGGCTACACCGACGTCATGCATTGCCGGCAGGCGGGGTTCCCCGAAACCGTCGCCGGACTGGGCACGGCGCTCACCCCCGAGAACGCCGGGAACCTGCGCCGCTTCTCGGTGCCGGTGGTGCTGTTGTATGACGGCGACGAAGCGGGTATCCGCGCGGCGGAGCGCGCCGCCGACGTGCTGTTGAAGGCGGAGGTCGATGCCAGCGTGGCGCTGCTGCCGGCCGGCCAGGACCCCGCCGACCTGCTGACCCGCGAGGGGCCCGGTGCGCTGGAGTCGATCCTGGAGCGGGCGGAATCGCTGCTCGACTACCGGGTTCGCCAGCTCGCCACCCGCCACGACCTCGACACCGTCGAGGGCGGGCACAAGGCGGCGCAGGAGATGCTCGAGGTCATCGCCGGGATCCGCGACGACCTGCGCCGCGATCTTGCCCTCAAGTTGCTCGCCGAGCGACTCGGAACCCCGGAGTCGACCCTGCGCAACGTCCTGGAGAAAAAAGCCCGCAAGAAGCCGCCCTCACGCGACCCGGTGCCCGCGGCCCCGGAGCCGCCCCCGGGCTACTTCGACGAGGCCGCGGAGCCCCTCCCGCCCGCCGAGCCGCTTCCGCCGGCCCTTCCGCTCGCCGTGGTGCGGGCCGAACGCCGCTTTCTGGCCGCGGCGGTGGTCGATGCGGAAGCGTGGGACCGCATCGCCGCCTCCTATCCTCCGTCGCGCTTCGCCGATCCGGCGGCGCAAGTGGTCGCGCATGCGGCCGATACGTTGCGGAGGGGTGGACAATCCATCACCGTGGACGGCCTTATGGGCATGGTCGCCACCGACGACGAGGCCATTCGCCTCCTGCGCGCCCTCGAATTGGTCGAGGACGCCGGGATGCGGGCGCTGCAGGACCTGGAGCAGATCCTCAAGAAGGAGGAGCTGCAAAAGGCGATGCAGGCGCAGAGTCTCGACGCGGTGCGCCGTGCGCGTGGAGCTGGTCCGAACCCGACCCGTTGAAGGAACGAATGAATCTCGAACACTTCGACCCCGATGTCCGCCTCCTCATCGAGGAAGGCCGTAAGAACGGCTACCTCACGTATGAGGAAATCAACCGGGTTCTTCCCGACGACCTCGTCTCGCACGAAAAGCTCGACTCGCTCATCATGTTCCTCGACGAAATCGGGGTGCAGCTGATCGACGAGTCGGAAATCCCCGACGACGACGACGAGCAGGTCTCGAAGAAGGACGCAGGACGTTCCGTCGACGATCTCGAAGAGGAGGCCGGACCGCCTCCCGACGAGCTGGCGCCGTTTGGTGCCGGCAGCATCGAGAAGATCGACGACCCGGTGCGGATGTACCTGACGCAGATGGGCGAGATCCCGCTGCTCAGTCGCGACGAGGAAATCATGCTCGCCAAGAAGATCGAGCTGACCCGCCGTCGCTACCGCGTGAAGGTCCTGGAGTCCGCGCTGGCGCAGGAACGTGCCGTGCGCGTGCTCGAAGAGGTCGAGGCGGGCGAACTCGCCTTCGATCGCACGCTCAAGATCAACACCTCGGGCAAGACGGACAAGGACGAGCTCGCCTCGCGCCTGCCCGTCAACCTGTCCACCGCGAAGCTCCTGCTGCTCCGGATCCACGACGAGTTCGAGGAGTCGATGAGCAAGCGGACGACGCAGACGCGCAAGAAGCAGCTCGACGCGAACATCCGCGGGCGCCGCAAGCGCAACGTCGTGCTGCTCGAGGAGCTCGCGCTGCAGGTCAAGAAGATCCGTCCGCTCAAGGACGAGCTGGAGGACGTGCTCGAGGAGATGGACGAGCGCGCGTCGCGCATCCGGGAACTCAAGGCGCGTCGCGGCTCGCGTGAGGACATCCGGGCGCACGAGGAGCGGTTCACCGAGCTGCAGTACCGCGTCTGCGAGTCCCACGAGCGCTATCGCGAGCGCATCCGGCAGATCCGGGCGCGCTTCGAGGAGTACGAGAACGCCAAGCGCAAGCTCAGCTCGGGCAACCTGCGCCTGGTCGTCTCGATCGCGAAGAAGTACCGCAACCGCGGCCTCACCTTCCTCGACCTCATCCAGGAGGGCAACACCGGCCTGATGAAGGCGGTGGAGAAGTACGAGTACCGCCGCGGCTACAAGTTCTCGACGTATGCCACCTGGTGGATCCGGCAAGCGATCACGCGTTCCATCGCGGACCAGGCCCGGACCATCCGCATCCCCGTGCACATGATCGAGACGATGAGCAAGCTGCGCAATGTGACCAAGCGGCTCATCCAGAAGAAGGGGCGCGAACCGACGATCGAGGAGATCGCGGCCGCGACCGACATCAGCGTCGAGGAGGCGAAGCGCGTGCTGAAGATCAGCAAGCACCCGATCTCGCTCGACCGGCCGATCGGCGAGTCGGACGACTCCTACTTCGGCGACTTCATCGAGGACGAGCAGGCGGAGTCGCCGGTGACGGCGGCATCGCACGAGATGCTCAAGGACAAGATCGAGGGCGTCTTGCAAACCCTGACCTTCCGCGAGCGCGAGATCATCAAGCTCCGCTACGGCATCGGCGACGGCTACACCTACACCCTCGAGGAGGTGGGGCGCATCTTCAAGGTGACGCGCGAGCGCGTTCGCCAGATCGAAGCGAAGGCGGTGCGCAAACTGCAGCACCCGGTACGAGCCCGCAAGCTCGAGGGTTTCCTGGAGGGCGCCGGGGACCGATGATCGACGCGCCGCGGTTCCGACTTGGCGAACCGCGGATCTGGTCTGCAGCGACGACACGACGCGCGGCGGCCATCGCGGGGCAACCCGCCTTGGCCGTCGCGCTTTTTTGACAGGATCGAGGAATTCGGGATGAGCGAGAAAGTGACGATGGAGCAGGCCTTTGACCTTCTGGTCAACCTGCAGGAGCTGGACCGGGTGCGCGACCGCCTGCAGCGCAAGCTGGACCAGGTGCCGAAGAAGCTGAAGGTCCATACGGACACCATCGCCGCGCTCGAGCAGCAGTCGGAGGAGTTGACCACGCTGGCGCGCAGCGCGCGGGCGGAGGCCGATCGTGCCGAGCTCGAGGTCAAGACGCGCGAGGAGCGCCGCGAGAAGATCAAGGGCCAGATGAACGCGCCCAAGCTCTCCAACCGCGAGTACGAGGTGCTGCGCGACGAGATGGCGGCGGTGCTGGCCGACATCAACTCGCTCTCCGATGGGGCGCTCAAGGCGATGCAGCGCGCCGGGGAGGCGGAGGAGAAGCAGACCGAGGTCGACGCCGCGCTGGTGGAGAAACGCGCCACCTACGAGTCCGCCAAGGCGGAGCTCGAAGGCTCGCTCGGGGACGTCACCGCCGATCTCGCGCGTCGCACCGAGGAGCGCAACGAGTTCGCCGAGCAGGTCCCGCTCGAGCCGATGCGCATTTACGAGCGCGTGCGCCGCAAGCATCCCGACGCTCTGGCGGTCGTGGACGGCACGATCGATCGGGCCGCCAACAAGATCGGCTCCGACCTGCACTGCTCCGCCTGCTACATGACGATCACCGCCAACGACGCCGTTCGGGTGCTGGCGCGGACGCAGATCGTCCAGTGCAAGTCCTGTGTCCGCATTCTTTACGTCCCGTAGACGAAATTCTGGGGGTTGGGGGTCTCTAGACTTCCCGGCACGATGATCCAGCCGAGGCCGACCGAACGACCCTTCGCTCCCACCCTCGCCGCCCGGATGGGCGGCCGTTTCGCT
>JBCDBY010000090.1:0-14960 GCA_039182715.1 Planctomycetota bacterium | reverse complement strand
GGGTTGTGGGGGGGTTGGGGTGGTTGTGTCGCGCGGGGTGTTTTGGCGTTGGGGGGTTTTCGCTGGGTTTTTATCGCTTTTTTTTTTCAAGGGGCCCACTAAAAAAAACCACTGCTATAACAGCGGCTCTCCGTTTCCTCAGCGCCAACCCCCCGCGCTCACAGCTCCCTCACTCTCCGGCAGCCCCTCTATTTCTTCGGCTTCTTGATCAGCTTCTCCCAAATCCCGGCGCGCTCGTCCCGCGCGGCGTTCTCCGCCTTGAGATAGGTGCTGCCGCGCGTCGTGCGGTGTTTGGGGTGGCGGCGCGCGAGGCCGCGGCGGATGAGGGACTCGCCGAAATCGTTGCGTCCGAGGTTCACGAACACCAGCGGCACGCCCCGACAGGTGAACTGCGCGCGGCGGTCGGTGGAGAACTGCACCACCTTGTCCTTCAGCTCGCGTCGCACGATCGCGCGCAGCGTCTGGTCGGGCATCGTCTGGTGGCCCTTGAGCACCTTGCCGTCGGGCCCCGGCACCGTGATGCCCGCGATCCGCACGACGCGCCGACCGCTGATGCGCAGCACGTCGCCGGCATAGACCTCGGTGACCTGGCCGCTGGCCGGCACGGGAACGAACTCCGACGCCATGTTGAACGGGCCGAACTTGACCGGGTCGTGCAGGTACCAGATGAACTTCTGCTTCGACCCCGGGATGAGGTGGAACTGCAGCGGGAAGACCGCGTCGCCCGACGACGCCTTGACGATCGCGTAGCGGCCGCGCATCTCGTACTTGAGCTTGGGGAGCGCGCGGTAGGGGTTGCGGCTCGACTCCATGCGACTCATTAGGTCGTGAATGGTGAGCTGCGAGTTCTGGCTGTCGGGCGGCAGTCCGTAGCTGATGAAGCGGCGCGCGCGACTCGACTGGAAGAGGTACTTGCGACGGTTGCAGGTGGGGCAGTCGCGGATGTCCTCGAGCGGCGGGACCCAGACGTTGTCCTTGTTGTAGAACCCCTCGCGCAGCACGACCTTGACGAGCCCCTTCGCGCGGCAGGTCCTGCACTTCTTGTTGAGGCCGAGCAGCTTGCCGCAGATGTTCTTGGAGCGCGCCTTGAACTCGGTCTTCGCGCGCGACTCGTAGTAGGGCACGTAAACGCCGAATTCGACGTTCAGATCCTGGGGGAGCTTCGGCAGCTTGTCCTGGCCGAAGACGGACGTGGAAATGGCAAGAACGACGAATACCCGAATTCCCATCCGGGCGATTCTACTCGTTCGCTTCGGCGTCCTCGGCCTCTTCGGAGATTTCCTCCTCCATGATGAGGTGCGGCGCGGCCTCGACCGGCGGGGCCGCGTGCTCGCTGACGAGGCTGTTGAGGCGGTCGATGAGCAGCCGGAGCCGGCCCACGTCGCGCCGGTTGAACTCGAGCGTGACGCGCGGGAAGTGCGCGACGTCGCCCTCTTCCTCCGGGAGCGCGGCGGCCACCTCGATGCGGCCGTTTGCCACGAGGTCGGCGAAATCGGTGTTGATCGCCTCGAGCTGCTCGGGGTCCGGCGCCTTGCGCACGCGCAGCACGAGCTTGTTGTTCACGTACCGGCTGGAGTGGTAGTTGGAGTAGAAGTTGGTGATCTCGCTGATGGCGTCATCGACGCTGTCGGTCACCTTGTAGAGCGCGAGGTCGTCGTCGCTGATGAGGCCGCGCGCGTGCAGGTGCGTACGGACGTACTCGTCCCAGTCCTTCCAGTAGCTGCCGCCCGGCGCATCGACGTAGACCACCGGAATGAGCTCGCTCTTGCCGGTCTGGATGAGCGTGAGCGCCTCATAGCCCTCGTCGTGCGTGCCGAACCCACCGGGAAAGAGCGCGATGGCGTGCGACTCCTTCACGAACATCACCTTGCGCGTGAAGAAGTAGCGGAAGTTGATCAGCTTGCGGTCGCCCGCGATGGTCGGGTTGGCACTCTGCTCGAAGGGCAGGCGGATGTTCACGCCGAAGCTCTGCTCGCGCCCGGCGCCGCCCTGCGCGGCGCCCATGATGCCGTCGCCCGCACCGGTGATGACCATCCAACCTTCCTTGACGACCTTCTCCGCGAAGGAGTGCGCCGCCTGCCAGTCGGGGTGGTCGGGCTTGGTGCGCGCGCTGCCGAACACCGCCACCTTCCGGCAGTGCGCGTAGTCGCCGAAGATGTAGAGCGCGTGGCGCAGCTCCTTGAGCGCGTTGTTGACCAGCCGCAGGTCGCCGCGCGGAATGCGGTCGCGCAGGAAGCGGACCGACGTGGTCAGCATCTCCCCGATGATCGCGGAGTCCGGCGATTCGCCGTGCACCGCCTGCGCCTCGGCGACGAGCTGGTCGACGAGCGCGCGAAGCTCCGCGCTCTTGAGTTGATACGGGGGTCGCTTGCGGTCCGCCATGCTGGGTAGGTTAACCCTCATGTCCGTACTTGCCGTCGACCTGCCCGCCTTCGAGACCGGCGACGAGCGCGCGCGTCGCGCCATCGTGGCCGACGTGCGCCGCAGCCTCGAGACCGGATTCGTCTACGCGCGTCACGGCATCGAGGAGTCGCTGCTCGACGAGGCGTACGGAATGCTGCGCAGCTTTTTCGCCCTGCCGCGCGAGACGAAGGAGGGTTGCGTGGTGGAGGGGTCGCTCGGGCAGACCGGCTACACCGGCCTGCTCGTCGAGACCGCCGCCGACTCCGACGCGCCCGACTGGAAGGAGATGCTGAACTGGGGGCCCGAGCTCGAACCGGGCCATCCGCTGCGCCGCCGATTTTCGCACCGCTATATGGACCGCGCGTTCCCCGAGGCGGATGTCCCCGGCATCACCGCTTCGCTTGCTGCGCTCCACGATCGGCTCTTCGACCTGCAGCGGCGCACGCTGCGGATCCTCGCGCTCGGTCTCGGCGTGGACGAGGGCTTCTTCGAGTCGATGCTGCGCGACGGCCCCACGCTCACGCGCGCCATCCGCTATCCGCCCATGCAGGACGCCCCGGGCGACCACGTCTGGGCGGCGGCGCACGGCGACATCAACCTCATCACCGCGCTGCCGCGCGCCACCGAGCGCGGGCTGCAGATGCAGACCGACGACGGCTGGCTCGACGCGGCGCCCCCCGAGGGCCACGCCATCCTCAACACCGGGCTGATGCTGGAGCGGCTGACCAACGGCGTCATCCCGACCGGCGTCCACCGGGTGGTGGGCGAGCCGGGCTCGGCGGCGGAGCGCTATTCGGTGGTCCAGTTCTGCCATCCGACCCCCTGGACGGTGCTCGGGGCGCTGCCCACCTGTATAGATTTGGAGCATCCCCTGAAGGAATCGCCCATCACGGCGGGGGATTGGCTCGATCAAACTCTCTACGACATCAACCTGGGATCGGCCTGAGAGAAGCCCTGGATTCGACGGACTGCGGCTGCGCCCCGCTTCGTCTCGGGCCGACGGTCTCCTCTCGGGCAGATCCCCATCGAGGAGGCCCGCCGCGTGAATCCATAAGGCCCGTGTTTTGCGGATAATTCCTACGTGCGGTACCTCCTCGTAGCCCTTCTCTCGTTCGGCCTGGGGGCCGGCGTCTTCTATCTGGTCCAGGAAGGGGACGTGCGCCGCGGCGCCCGGACGGCATCGACCGAGCGCGGCGAGGTGGAGATCCGCTCCCATCTGCTCGACAACCAGGCGATGGTCGAGCAGCTTCAGGCCCGCATTGCCGAGCTCGAAGCGCAGCTCGAGGGCTCGCAGGCCGCCGAGGAGAACCCCTACCCCAACGACTCGCTCGACAAGATCGAGCTGCTCATGCAGGACGCGTTCGCCGAGAACAACGTCGACTGGCTCCTGCAGGTCATCGAGCGGCTGCTGCTGATGGGCAAGGAGGGCTACCCGATGCTCCGCCGGCTCATCGAGGACATCGCCTTCCGCGGCAAGTTCCTGCCGGGCCGCAGCGACTTCCGCGTCGACCAGATGTACAGCGCCGGCCAGATCTTCATGAAGCACGAGCGCCAGTTCATCGGCTTCCTGAACTACCTGCTGGTCGACAACCGGACCGTCCCGATCATGAAGCAGTTCGCCATGGTCGGCGGCGCCTACTACGTGGGCTCCGACGCGCCGGGAACCGATGAACTGCAGGCCACGCTCATGCGCAAGTTCCTCGAGGGCGAGGGCATGGGCGACTCCATGATCCCGATGATGCCCAAGCAGGCGCAGGAGCGCATGGAAGTCTTCGCCATGATGATGTCGAACGACAAGGCGGCGATTCCCGCGCTCAAGGACAAGCTCAACTCGGCGAAGGACGAGCGCATGAAGTCCGACATCATCGGCGCGCTCGCCTACCTCGGCGACGAGTCGATGGTGCCGGAGATTCAGACGCGGCTGAAGCCGGAGGGTGGCGACTTCCGCCGCGAGATCGACGCGCTCGCGCGCATCGATTCCGCCGAGTCGCACGAGACCGCGACCAACTTCCTGCGCGCGATCCCGAACTCGAAGAACTTCTACCGCCACGCGTCGCGCTACGTGCGTGCGGGCGGCGGCGACGTCGGCATCAAGCTCATTCAGGAGCGCATCCAGGCCAACCCGTCCGACCCGGACGTCTCGCGCGTCATCGGCACGCTGCGCAACTATCCGACGCAGGACTCGCTCGACACGCTGAACACGATCGCGACCTCGAGCGAGGACGACAAGCTCAAGGAACGCGCCACCAACGCCGCGGCCGACGTCCAGAAGCGCCTGAACGGCGAGCTCCCGGGGATGCCGGGAATGCCCGGCATGCCGCCGCGGTAGGGGAGAACGTTGGACGTTCGACGTTCGACGTTCGACGTTCGACGTCGGGCGGGAACCGGTGCCTTCGTGAGACTCCGAGAGTCCGGGGATTCCGGCTTTGCTTCGGCGTGGCGGCCGGCTGAGGGCGGAACGTCAAACGTTTAGCGTCGAACGTCAAACGTGCCATCCCCTAGACTTCGTACGTGCAGTCCAAGCCGCGCGGGCCCTTTCTTCTCGACGACACCGTCGAGTTTCCGCCCGTGCACCTGGCCGACGAGCACGGGCTGCTCGCGGTCGGCGGCGATCTGTCGGTCGAGCGGCTCCTGGCGGCGTACCGGAGGGGCATCTTCCCGTGGCCCTGGTACGAGCACATGCCGATGTTCTGGTGGTCGCCCGACCCGCGCTTCGTGCTCGAGCCGGACGAGCTGAAGGTGCCGCGTTCGCTGCGGTCGGTCCTGCGCCGCGAGGTCTTCGAGATCCGCTGCGACACCGCCTTCGCCGAAGTGCTGGAGGGCTGCTCGTCGGCCCCGCGGCCCGGCCAGGACGGCACCTGGATCTCGGCCGAGATCTTCGACGGGTACCTGGCGCTCCACGAGGCGGGCTACGCGCACAGCATCGAGGCGTGGCTCGACGGTGAGCTGGCCGGCGGCTTCTACGGCGTGGCGATCGGCGACCTCTTCTGCGGGGAGTCGATGTTCGCCCGCGTCTCGGACGCGTCGAAGGCCGCGTTCGTGACCTTCGTGCAGAAGAGCGGCTTCCGACTCATCGACTGCCAGCTCGAGACCGACCACCTGCGCCGTTTCGGCGCCCACGAGATCCCGCGCAAGGAGTACATGGCGCGTCTGGAAGAGTGCCTGCAGGCGCCCGATCGCGTAGGTTGCTGGCGTGATGTCGAAATGTAAGCGCGAGGGCTACGACGAAGCGCCCTTCTTCTACGTCGAGGCGGGCAGCGAAACGCCCTACGCGGTCGCGTGGTTGCCCGGGCGCCTCGAGGAGCTGGTGACCGGGCTGCTGCGCCACTGGCCGCGCCGGCTCGACGTGCACGTGGAGGTCCTCGACGAGGACTTCGAGGAGGTCGAGTTCGACGCGTTCGGCGACATCGGGCGCGAGAAGCTGCTCAAGGTGCTGGCCGCGCACGCCGAAACCGCGTTCGGCGACGGCGGCGTCCGCTTCCGCATCTGGCGTCGCGAGACCGACAAGGAGCACTGCCTCGGCCTCGACGAGCACGGCGTGCTGCACGTCTGGGAAGAGCCGGAGCAGGTGCGCGCCTGGCTGAAGGGCGCCGGCATCGAGGAGCGACGCGCCGAACTCGTCGACGACGACGAGCACTGGCACGAAACGCCGGAGGACAGCGACCTCAAGCGCGAGCGCTTCCTCGACGCGCTGCAGTTGAAGTCGAGTTAGTCCGCAGCCCGCTTGATGCGCATCGAGCGCGGCGCTAGGGTCCCTGCACATGGGGAAACACGGCGGCGTGCTCCGCGGCCTCGCGCTCGCGACCCTGCTCGCCGGCTGCGCCGCGACCGATCCCGCCGTGCCCGAGGGGGCACGCATCTACCTCGCGCGCGTGTCCTACGCGGGGCAAACCCACGTCGCAACCGGACGGAAGTTCGCTCCGCTGTTCGAGTCCGCCGTACGCCGGTTGGTTTCTGCTGCGGGCGTGGTGGACCTCGTGCCCGAGAGCGAGCGCGCCACGGCGGACTATGTCCTCGAGATCCGCTTGACGGACGTTCGTCACACGCTCGAAATCACGACGTACATGCCGGACGGCGGGTACAGCTTCTTGTCCGAGCTCTTCGTCGAAGGTGAATACCGTTTCGAGCCGCGAAACCGATCCGGAGTTGCGCTCGAGAAGAGGTTCCCGGTGCGCGATCCGGACGACGACACGCAGGGTTGGACCATCGGGCAGGCGATCGGCGGCGGCACGAGAGGATTAAGTCCTCCCGAGTCCCTGAAAGTGGGGAGCGGGGAGCTGCTCCGGTCACACGCGGAGCCGGAAGCGGTCCGGATCCTGCTCGACCTCGGACTGGTGACCAACAAGAGGTTGGTCGCCCACTACGACGAGGGCTAGCCTCCCGTTCGCGCCTCGTCGCCGCGCTGCAGCTCGGGTCGGAGTAGGCCGCGGCCGCGCCCTCGTGCGATGATTCGAGCCATGGTGCGGATCATCGCTCTCCTTCTTCCCGCATTGCTTGCCCTGCCCGTCCACGCGCAGGACGAAGACCGCATCCGCGCCCTCGAGGAGCGCGTCGCCGCGCTCGAACGCGAGAATGCGGAGCTCAAGCGGAAGGTCCAGTGGCTGGAGCGATTGCGCTTTCACCCCGATGGAACGAAGGAGCAGGCCCATGAGATTCGCATCGGGGGTCGGCCCGACCGATCGCACCTCGATGGAATCGAGCTCCCCGAAGACGCGACCAGGGAGCAGGCGCGACGTTTCGTGGGACGCGTGCTCGCGGCCGCCGACGCCCACCGGGACGGATTCGGCAGCGACGACCCCGAAGTCGCCCTGCTGGCGCGCGTGGGGCCGGCTCACGTGGATGCCCTGATCGAGCCTCTCGTCCTCGTGCCGATCCTGAACGGGAGCAACTACCTGGTCGAGGCGCTGAAGAAGGTCACGACCGACCAGCACAAGGAGCTGGTCCTGAAGAACCTCGCGTCCGCCTGGGAACTGATCGAGGTCGTCCTCGTGCGGGGTTGGACGAAGGACGCCGCGCCGATCCTGCTACGCGTCCTTGCCGACCGCGAGGCGTGGAGCCGGCAGACGCTGCCGCCCGAGTGGATCGAAGCCGTCGTGGCGCTCGAACGCGCGGACACGAAGAAGGCGCTCAGGACGTATTTCTACTACGGCCAGAACCGCTACCTCGTCTGGAAATCGATTCGGCGCGTCCCCGGGCTCGACCTCCGCGAAGACGTGTCGGAGCTCTGGCGATGGGCCAAGAAAGGCGACGAGCAGTGGGTCCGCAGCAACGTGGCCGCGGTCGCCGCTCACTACGGACACGCGGACGCGCTTGCCGTCCTCTTCGAGGAGCCGACTGGGTTCCCGGAGTGGGAGACGATTCAGGCCGTCACACCGTATCGAGACCCGATGCACGACGAGACGAAGGCCAAGAAGTGGTTCGCGGAGCACCGGGACCGGCTCGTCTTCGATCCGAAGTCGAGCAGGTTCCGGCTGCGAGACGCGGCCAAGTAGCCCCTACTTGAACTCGAGCAGCGCGTCGATGCCGGGCGAGACCAGCGTCAATTCGCGGCGGCCGAGCGGGCCGCGTGCGTCCCATATCTCCGCTTCGATCGAGCCGGCAGGGACGTTCGGGTAGCTGAATCGGCCGGTGACGGGGTCGATGCCCGCGACGCCGATGAAGGAGCCGTTCCAGCGCAGGCGCACGAAGAGACCTTCGCTGCCGACGTTGAAGGCGAAGCCGGTCAGCTCGGAGGATTCGCCGGGCCGCAGGATGATGTTGAAGCCGCCCGTCGTCGACGCGTAGCGCGCCTCGATGTCGCACTGCAGCTCGGGGACGTAGCCGGTGCGCCGCGCGAGCAGGTCGTAGCGATCGCCGCGCAG
Organism: Planctomycetota bacterium; assembly: GCA_039182715.1. Classification (GTDB taxonomy): domain Bacteria; phylum Planctomycetota; class PLA2; order PLA2; family PLA2; genus JBCDBY01. The sequence goes on along the minus strand of JBCDBY010000090.1, from coordinate 6,696 downwards.
CGGGAAGATGCGGAAGTAGCCGTCGGGGCCGGAGGTGGTCGACGCGACCTCCCGGCCGTCGAGCTGCGCGCTCACCGTCGTGCCGGCCGGAAGCGCGGTGCCCTCGATCGCCGCCGCGACGCGCGGGTCGTGCAGCGAGCCGTTGGGGGCGAGATACCAGGTGCCGTTCGCCTCGAACACGCTCAGCAGCACGTTGAAGTCGAGCTGCAGCTCCAGCTCCTCGTCCGGCCGCAGCCGAAACGGCCCGTCGAACACGAACTCCGTCTTCGCGCCGGGCGCGAGGAAGAGCGGCTCGATGTTGCCGTCCGCCTCGACGAAGTGGGCCAGCCCGCCGCCGGGCGCCAGGCGGATCACGAGCTCGTTGTAGGTGCCCGGCTCCGCCAGCCCGTCCGCCAGCAGCCGGCGAATGCCGTTCTGCAGCTCGAGCAGGTTCATGCCGCGGCGCCGGTCGAGCAGCACCACGGCCTGGCTGCCGCGCCGCAGCTCGACGCGATCGAAGGTCACGTAGACCTGCTCGACGCCGTCGAGCGGCGAGTCGGACGTCCAGATGGCGATGGCGGTCAGGCCGCCGGTCGTCCGGCCGCCCGTGCCCGACGAACTCGTGCCCGACGAGAAGGCCCAGAGATCGGGCTCGCCGATGCCGCAGGAAACGGCGAGGAGCAAAACGCTAGCCCAGCGCACACTCGTTCCTTCCCGCCTCCAGGACGTCCGCCTCCTCCGGCGTGACCTCCTGCAGACCGACGTTGACCGCCTTGATGGTCTTGTAGCGCTCGGGGAACGCGCGCGACTTGCTCATCACCCAGTCGCGGAACTCCGTCTCCGTCGGGATGCGCAGCGCGGCGTTGCTCTCCTGCAGCTCGCCGAACGCGCGCGCGACCGTGCGGTCCTTGTTGCGCTCCGCGTCGCTCGCGTAGTGCGCGGGGTAGACGACCACGCCGGGCTTGGTGAGCCGGCGCGCCTCCTCGAGGCTCTTCCAGAGCACGCCGGTCCACTCCTCCGTCTTGCCGCCCAGATCGGGCCGGCCCACGGAGTCGATGAAGATGAAGTCGCCGGTCAGGGCGACGGCGTTGTCGATGAAATAGGTCACGCTTCCCTCGGTATGGCCCGGTGTCGGGACCATTCGGACGGTCGCGCGGCCGAGTTGAATCTTCGCCACCTGCGTGGCGTCGAGTCGGCCCGGCGTGCCGTCGTAGGGGAAGACGTTGTCGGCCTCGCCGAGGTAGTACGGAACCCCGTGGCGCCGGGCCAGCGCCGGCGCGCCGGAGATGTAGTCGGCGTGACAGTGCGTATCGGCGACACCGATGAGCTTCGCGCCGCCGAGGTCGGGCTCGAAGTCGCGCGGCGGGTCGATCACCAGCGCCTCGCCGTCGCTCACCATCAGGTAGGCGAGCGCGCCGAGACCGATGCGGTCGTACTGGACGAAGCGGTCGAGCATCGGCGGCGTCCAGAGATCGCGGGCCACCTCCGTCCGCATCCATTCGAGGATGCCGCCCTGCAGCGAGTACGCCTCGAACCCGTTCTCGTCGAGATCGTGCGCCACCTTCCGGCTGTCGTTGCCGCGGCTGCAGACGACGGCGATCGGACGCGCGGTCGGCAGATGCTTGCGCGCGCGTCCCGGTGCTCCGAAGTACTCCGCGACCGGCACGTTGTGGAACGCGCGCGGGCCGACGATGTCCACCTTGCCGCTCGCCAGCTGCTCCGGCTTGCGAATGTCGAGCACGTCGAAGCTGCGGCCGCCCTCGACCGCGTCGACCAGCTCCCGCGCCGTGATTTCCCTCATGCGACCATCGTAGCGTCGAGCGCTTCGAGAAGTGCCTCCAACGTGGCCGGATCCTGGTCTCCCATGTGTCCGATTCGAAACGCTTCGCCCTTGAGCTTGCCGTAGCCGTTGCCCAGCGTGTAGCCGCGCTCGGCCATGCGCGCCAGCAGCTCGTTGCTGCCGGGGTGGAGGATGCAGGTGACCGTGGGGGAGCGGTGCGCCGCGTCGGCGAGGATGGCGCGGCCGGCCGCCCAGGCGTGCACGCGTTCCATCATCGCGGTGTGCCGCGCGAGGCGGGCCGTCACTCCCTCCGTCTCGATCCGGTGCGCCTGCACCGCGAGCGCGTAGAGCTGCGGCAGCGCCGGCGTGAACGGCGGCCGGTCGGGGCCGTACTTGCGCAGGTCGAAGTAGAAGCTGTCGGGCGGATGCGCGAGCAGATCGTCGCGCACGACCGCGAAGGCGAGCCCGGGCGGCAGCGCGAGCGCCTTCTGCGACGCGGTCAGCGCGTACGCGAGGCCCCACTCGTCGAATTTCATCTCCGCGCCGCCGAGGCCGCTCGTCGAGTCGACCAGCAGCGGCGTCGGGTGCACGGCGCACGCGATCTCCGCCACCGGCTGCACGACGCCGGTCGACGTCTCGTTGTGGCCGCAGAGCACGCCGACGTACCCGCTCGCGTCGCCCAGCGCCTCGGGGTCGTGCGCCTGCCCCCATGCGACGACGCGCCGCTCCACCGCGTGCCCGCACGCCTCCGCGATCTGCGCAAAACGCTCCGAGAAGGCGCCGTTCACCAGCGCCAGCACCCGGCCGCGCGGCAGCATGCGCACACCGGCCTCCATGAAACCCGTCGCCGACGCGAGCCCGACGCGCACCGGAAGCGTCGTGCCGAAGAGCTCCTGCAGCAACGGTTGCGCGGCCTGCAGCAGCTCGGTGCAGCCGGCCGAGCGGTGCGCGATCATCGGCTGCGTCATCGCCGCGAGCACGTCGGGGTGCACCTCGGTCGGCCCGGGCAGGAAGAAGCGGCCGAACGGCGCCGTCATGGGCACGCGATTGTATTCTCTGCGCGTGCGATACCGAACGGCGGTCTTCGACTTCGACGGCACGATCGCGGACACCCGCGAGCCGATCACGCTCTCCGCCAACCGCGCGCTGGCGGAGCGCGGCTTCGCGGAGCGACCGCCGGCCGACGTGCTGGAGCTGGTCGGGCTGCCGCTCGCCGAGGTTCTGCGCCGCCTCGCGGAGCTGCCGGCGGGCGACGGCGAGGTGGACGAGCTTTGCGTCCACTACCGCGCGGCTTTCCGCGAGCTCGCGCCCGGCCGCTCCGCGCTGTTCGACGGCATCGTGGACGTCATCGAGCAGCTGGTCGCGGCGGGGGTCCGGCTCTCCATCGCGACGAGCCGCAGTCGTGAGAGTCTCGAGAACTTCCTCGACGAACATGCCCTGCGCGCCCATTTCGTCTTCTGGGCGGGCGGGCACTGCATCACGAACGGCAAGCCCCACCCGGAGATGCTGGCGTACGTCCTCGCCGGCTCCGGCTTCGCGCGCGAGGAGGCGATCATGATCGGGGACACCTCGCACGACATCGAAATGGGACACGCCGCCGGCGTGGACACCTGTGCCGTCAGCTACGGCAACCACGACGCCGACCGACTGCGTCGCAGCGAGCCGACCTTCCTCGTCCACGCCACGCACGAGCTTCCGCGCGTGGTACTTTCGCACGCATGAGGCGCGCGCTTGTCCTGGCCCTGCTGGCCGCCGCCGTCGGCGCGCAGGGCAAGGGCGACCGCGAGCAGAACCCGACCACGCTCGGCCTCGTCGTCTTCGAGCGCAAGGGCAAGGTGGTCGTGCACGCCGCGCTCGAGGGCTCGCCCGCGGCGCGCGCCGGCATGAAGCGCGGCGACGTGCTGACCGCGGTCGGTCCGCGCCCGGTCCAGCGCCACACCGACATCGACATCGCGTTGCGCCGCTGGACGAAGGGCCGCGCGGTGGAGCTCGACTTCCGGCGCGGCGGCAAAAAGCGCCACCTCTGGATGACGCCGGTGCCCTGGGCGAAGCTCGATCATCCCTGGTTGCGTGCCGCGTCGAAGCAGCGCACCGGTTTCGACGCCCCGGCCTGGCACGCGTTCGCGTGGGAAAACGTCGCGAAGGGGGCCGAGCCGCCGACGCGCGCCAACACGCGCGGCAAGGTGGTGGTCATCCACTGTTTTCACAGCTGGTGACCGGGCAGCCACAGCCGGGGGTTCCCCGTGCACAAGAAAATCGCCGATGCGTTCCGCCGTGCCAAGGACGTCGTGCCGTTCCACCTGCAGACGGTCTGGGAGGGGCAGGCGACCAACAAGCCCGAGGCGAACCACCGCGTCGCGAAGCAGTTCGGTATCGACGTGCCGATCGGCTACGACGCGCACGTGGACGGCGCGAAGCTGAGCATCTTCATGACGCAGTACCGGACCGGCGGCACGCCGTGGACGGTCGTCATCGACAAGCGCGGCCGCGTGGCGTTCAACGCGGCGACACCGCGCAGCGCCGACGCGCTGGTCGCGATGATCACGAAGCTGCGTGGCGGATCGTAGCGCGCGCCCAGGCGGAGACGAGGTCTCCGATCACGATCAGCGCGCTGCCCATCAGCGTCCAGAGCAGCATCTCGTCCATCTTGATGCCCGCCTTCGCCTGCAGGATGTAGTACCCGAGTCCGCCGAAGCCGAGCAGGCCGAGGATCGTCGCCTCGCGCACGCAGGTCTCCCAGCGGTAGAAGAAAAAGAGCAGGAAGCGGTTGAGCGACGCGGGCCAGATCGCGTGCGTGGCGATCTCGAGCCGGCCGGCGCCGAGGGCGCGCAGCGCGCCGGGCGTGCGCGGATCGCCGTTCTCGACGACCTCCGCGAAGAGCCGCCCGAGGATGCCGCTGTTGTGCAGCGCGAGCGCGAGCACGCCGGGCCACGCGCTGGGGCCGAGCAGCGTCAGCAGGACGAAGGCCCAGACGTACTCCGGTACCGCGCGCACGAAGATCATGAGGTAGCGCGTCACCCAGACGACCGCCGACCAGCCGAAGCGCGCCGCGGCGGAAGGCGTCGACGGGCCGGGCAGGAAGGGCTCGGGCGTGGCGATGTTGCGCGCCGCGAAGAAGCCGCCGGCGAGCGCCAGCAGACCGGCGAGCACGACCGCGGCGATGGAGAAACTCAACGTGTCCACCAGCGCGCCGCCGAGCTTGCCCTCGGTCAGTCCACGGAACCAGTCCCACGCGACGCCCCAGTCCCACTCCGTCTTCTGCAGCGGATGCGGGCGCAGCTCGACCAGGAAGCGGTCGAGGTTGGCCTGCGCGCGCGGGGCGAAGAGTGCGCCGAAGTCGACCGCCTCGCTCGTCCACGCGATGCCGATGAGCACCAGCATGACGACGGCGCTGACGCGGGCGAAGAGGCTGCGCGGCCGCTCCTTGTAGAGCTGGTCGACCGTCTTCATGCGACCGTCAGCCTCCGTCGCAGCGCGCCGCTCCACCACTCGACGATCACGATCATGATAAACAGCGTGTAGAGGAAGGTCCACGCCTCGCGAAAGTAGAGCTCCGCGACCGACTCCTCGATGAACTTGCCCAGCGTCTCGAAGCCGAAGAAACCGAGAATCGCCGCCGAGCGCAGCGCGCACTCGAAACGGTAGAAGGCGTAGGCGCCCATGTCGGGCAGCGCGCGGGGCAGCAGCCCGAACGTGAAGACCTGCAGCGAGCTGGCGCCAGCGAAACGCAGCGCGGTCGCGGTCTCCGGAGGCGCCTCGTCGAGCATCTCCGAGAAGACCTTGGCGAGCGTGCCGCTGTACGGGATCGCGATGGCGATGACCGCGGCCGCCGTATTCAGCCCGAACGCCGAAAGCAGCGCCAAGGCCCAGAGCAGCTCGTGGATCGAGCGCATGAAGCTGATCAGCGTGCGCGTCGCGCCGTAGAGCACCGGGCGCACGACGCGCGTGGCGGGGAAGAGGCGCCACCAGCTCTCGGACGCGAGCACGCCGAGGATGAGCCCGACGACGAGGGAGAGGCTGATGGCCGCCGCCGCGAAGACGATCGTGTTGTACGCGCCTTCGAAGATGCGCGGCAGAAGATCACTCTGCAGTTCCGACTGCGAGGTGAGCGTGGGGGTGAACGCGGCGCGAAAGAACCGCCCGATCACCGCCCAGCCGTCGCGGCCCGGGACGAGCTGGCCCGGGCGCAGGTCGAGATCGATCGCGGCGAGAATGCCGGCGATCAGGATCGATCCGAGGACGAGCGTGCGCTTCATGCGTCCTGCAGCATCTCCGCCGCATTGAGGTCGTAGAGGCGGGTGAAATCCTCGTCGTGCAGCGCGTCGGCGGGGCTGTCGAACACGACCTTGCCGTTGCGCATGCCGACGAGTCGCGGGAAGAATTCGCGCGCCAGCTCGAGGTTGTGGAGGCTGACGCAGAGCGTGAGCTTCTCCTCGGCGGCGATGCCGTTGAGCAGCGCGACGGTGTCGCGGGCGCGCGCCGGGTCGACGCTGCTGACCGGCTCGTCGGCGAGCAGCGCGTCGGGCTGCTGATAGAGCGCGCGCGCGAGGGCAACGCGCTGCTGCTGCCCGCCGGAGAGCGAGTCGACGCGCTGATAGAGCTTCTCGGGGATGCCGGTGCGGTCGAGCAGCTCGTGCACGCGCTCGACCTCCGTCCGGCGCGGCCAGTAGACCTCGCGGATGGAGCGCAGGAAGGACCAGCGGCCGAGTCGGCCGGCCAGCACGTTGGAGACCACGCGCTGGTTGGGGACGAGTCGGTGGTCCTGATGGGACAGGACATCGCCGCCTTCGAGGGCGCCTTCCGGGCCACCAAGAAGCTTCACGCCACCTGGCCGGAGCGGGTGTTCGACACGCCCATTGCCGAGAGCGGCACTTTGGGCATCGCCATCGGCGCGGCACTCTCCGGCTATCGGCCGGTGGTGGAGATGCAGTTTGCGG
>JBCDBY010000089.1:0-14993 GCA_039182715.1 Planctomycetota bacterium | reverse complement strand
TCGAAGAGGTGAAGAAGGCACTCGCCACCAAGGTGCGTCAACCGGAGCTCACCATCCAGGACGCGATGCGATTCGCCGCGGGCGAATTGGGCTCCGACGAGAGCGCCAGCCGGATCGCGGTCGAGGCGGTCGCGAAGCGCTACAAGCTCGAGCCGGACGAGGTCGTCGAGCTGTGGAAGAAGCGGCCCATGCGCGGCCCGCGCAAGGCGTTTTTCCGCGACGGGACGTTCATCGTGACCGAGGGGCTCGAGGACGCCATGTCCCGCGCGCCGCGGCCGCGCACGCCGAAGGGCAAGAAGCCCCAGAAGCAGCCCAAGCCGACGCCGCCGATGACGCAGGACAACTGGTGGAAGTTCAAGCGCGAGTCGAAGAAGTGGAGCGAGCTCCGCGACTTCCTGTTCGCGCATTGGGTCGAGAAGAGCGGTGCCGTCGAGGTACTGCCGCCGAAGTTCGACACCTGCCCGACCTGCGCCGGCAAGGGCTACGTGATCCAGTCGCTCTCCACGCAGACCGGCACGGTCGTCTATCCCAACCGCTGCCAGACCTGTTACATGGCCACCAAGTTCCGCATCGTCCGCTTCCGGTAGCAACATCATGCGCATTCCCGTCATCGCACTCACCCTGACGCTCTGCTCGCTTCCGGCCCTTGCCAAGCCGCCGGTCACCGACGGCTTCGTTCGCGTCGGCGAGTTCCGGACGCAGCTTGCCGAGAAGCTCCAGGCGCTGCGCGACGCCGAGGACTTCGAAACCAAGCCGTTCGAGGAGCAGCTGCTCATCAAGTGGGAGCAGGACGCCACCCGCTTCAAGAAGAAGCGCATCAAGGCCGAGGACGTCGTCGAGACGATCTTCGAGTGGGATCAGGTCATCGGCGACGAGCCGACCGAGGCGGCCCAGCGCGTGCTCAAGAAGCTGCCCGAGGTGCTTGCGGTCAAGTACGGCGACGCCGTCATGACCAAGGACCTCAAGAAGGAGCGGTACGAGGTGAGCAAGGAGCTGGTCAGCCAGCTGACCAAGAAGCAGCTCCACGTGCGCGACCTCGCGGCCCGCTGCCTCTACTCGATCTACGGCACCACGCGCCAGTACCAGCCGAAGGACGAACCGGCCAAGCTGAAGAAGCGTCAGCGCGCGTGGAAGGACTACATCGACCGCGTCCGCAAGTCGTGAGACCGGCTCTTGTCCCGCTGCTGTTGTGCGCGGCCTGCGCGACGGTGGACGAGAGCGCGGATCCGTGGCCGTCGGAGCGCGCCCCGACCGATCTTGCCATCGGTTGGGTCGACGGCGAGCCGATCACCTACGGCGACATGGCGCGCTTCCTGCGCACGCGGGACGCGCTGACCTTCTCCCGCACGCTCGACGCGATGATCGTCGATCGCATCACGCGGAGCGAGGCGGCGCAGCTGCGTGTCGACGTGCCGGTGGCGATCGTGGAGCGTCGCACGAGCGCGCGCTACGTCGGCTTCGAGCAGCGGCTGGCCCGCGCGACGACCGAAGGCGGGGCGCCCGCCGTCCCGGCCGGGGACTGGCTGGAGCGCACGCTGGGCCTCACGCCGGAGGAGTTCCGCACCTTCCTGCGCGTGCAGATCGAGGTGGAGCTGCTGCAGGACCGGCTCATCCGCTTCGAGCAGCGGCGGCGCAACGCGATCGACGTGTCGATCATCGTGGTCGAGGACGAGGCGAGCGTGAAGCAGGTGCAGGAGCGGCTGGCGGCGGGCGAGCCCTTCGCGACCGTCGCGCGCGCGCTGTCGAAGCACCAGACGGCGCCGGCCGGTGGACGGTTGGGGCATTGGCGCATCGAGGGCGACTTCGACGATCCGAAGATGGCGCGTGAGCTCTTCCGCGCCGAGGCGTCGTCGCAGCTGGGCCCCTTCCCGCGCACGGCCGACCAGCAGGTCTTCTATCGCTTCTACCGGATCGAGGGAAAACGCGACGGGCGCGACGAGCCGTACCGCGCGTTGTCGGCGACGATCGAACCCGACCTTGAGAAGCGTCCGGTCAGCGTGAGAGAATACGTGGATTGGAGGCGTCGCATGCAGGAGCGCCATGGATTCCTGCCGGCGACGCGCGATGCCGCCGAAACGCCCTGAGGGGCACCCCTGATGATCCAGCGATCCGATCCCGAAACCGAACCCGCCACGGAAACTGCGGAAGAGCAGCCGGCTCCGAAGAAGAAGCAGAAAAAGGCGTCGAAGAAGAGTGCGCCCGTCGACGTCACCCTGCTGCTGGCGCCGCTCGAGGCGGTGCTCTTCGTCGCGCGCGAGCCGGTGCCCATCGCACGGCTGGCCGAGACGGTCGGCGCGGAGAAGGCGGACGTCCAGGCGGCTCTCGTGAGACTGCAGGAGAAGTACGGCGGCGCGACGAGCGGCATCCACCTCGTGGAAATCGCCGGCGGCTGGCGCATGCTCTCCAACCCGGAGTACGCCGACACGCTGGCGGTCCTGCACGGCAAGAAGGCGGCCGACCGCCTGAGCCCCGCCGCCCTCGAAACGCTCGCCGTCATCGCCTACAAGCAGCCCGTCGGCCGCGCCGAAATCGAGCGCATCCGCGGCGTTGGCGTCGGCCCGATCCTGCGCCACCTGCTCGAGCTCGAACTCGTCAAGGTCGCCGGCCGCGACGACGGCTTGGGTCGCGCGCTGCTCTACGGCACGACGAAGAGCTTCCTCGACCGGTTCGGTTTGGCAAGCATCCGGGATCTGCCGGCAAGCCTCGACGCGTAGCTGGCTAGGGACGATCGAGCGCCGGGGCGCTCGGTGACGTGGCCGCGACGCGCGCGGCGTAGCTTCCGTGTGTGCGGCTGCTCGTGGTTCCGATGCTCTTCGTGTTGGGCCTTTGGCTGATTGAGGATCCGCCGCCGTCTCCGGTCCGGGCGGCGCGTTCGGTGGGGCGTGGGTTGCCGCATCACCCGTACGAGATTTCCTCGCGTGCATGGCGTCCTCGTGCGGCTTCGATCGACGGTGTGCAGGTCGCGGAGGACGGGGGGCCGCGCCTGAAGCCCCGTCGGCGCAAGCTGACCCGCCGTGAAGCGAGACGCGTGAGCCTGTGGGTGCGGATGGCATGGGACGCCCTCGACCGCGGGGAGTTCGACCTCGCCGCGTCGCAGGCCCGCAAGGCGCTCGCCCTGAGCCCCGAACACCGGGAAGCACGGGAGGCTCTCGATCGGGCTCGGAATCGTCGATCCCGTTCGATGGAAGAGATCGATCGCGAGTGGCGCACCATCAGAGAGCGGCTGGAGTACGACATCACGCCCATGCCCGAGATCACGAGCTTCCCCGAGAACTGGAACGAGATCGCCGTCCCCTGACGGTGTCGTGCGTGGCGTAGGATCTGTTGCGTGCGGTGGATCCTCCCGGCATTGGTCGTGATAGCACTCGGTGCCTGGTGGTGGTCCGGCTCAGAAGCGACGGAGCGGTCGTCCCACATCGACCGGGATGCCGTCCTGCCCGCCGACCCCGCGCCTGCTGCGGTCGCTCCCCTTGAAGGCATCCCCGCCGAGGAGGCCGTCGAGACCCCGATCCGAATCCGATTTCGAGTGACCGCGGACGGCCATCCGGTCGCGGGCGCCGAAGTTCGCATTCTGCAGACCGACGACGCCGGCGAGACCGACGCTGAGGGGCTCGTCACTCTCGGGGGATTCGAGGAAGGGAGCGACTACTGGGTCCGGAAGGCCGGCTACCGGACCGTCGTCGACTCGGAGTGGGAAGGCGACCGGGTCGAGGTGCAGTTGGTCTCCTCGGTGCCGGTGCGCGGTCGTGTCGTGGAGGCCGGGAGCAGACGGGCCGTCGTGGGTGCGCGCGTGGGCGTGTTCACGCGCGGGCCGAGTCCGATTCCGCTCGACGCAATTCTCCGCACGGACGGCAACGGGGAGTTCCTCGTTTCCGGCGCGTTTCCGTTGGAGGGTGCTCGCGTACAGGTGCATGCGCCGGGGTTCGTGCCGGCATCGGTCGAAGTGACCGGGGATGCCTTGCCGGAGATCGTCCTCGGATCCGGCTGCCGGATCGAGGGCCAGATCAGCGGCCCGGACGGCCGTCCGCTCCCGAGGGCCGTCGTCGCCGTCGAGACGGGGTATGACGCGGACATGTGGCTCGAACGCGATGCGTGGGTGCGCCGGGGAGGACATTTCGAAGCAATTCAGCATCTGCAGCGCACGTTCGCCGTCACCGACGAGCGGGGCCACTACGCCGTGCGGGGGCTCCGGCCCGAAGTCTTCTACTACCTGGTGGCGTTTGGGCCGGAGCAGGGCGAGGCGCGGATCCCGTTGATTCGGTTCCTCGAAAACGAGACCCGTTTGCGACACGACCTGCAGCTCCGGTCGCCCGCGTCGATCCGGATTGAGCTGGCCACGGAACTCGATGCGGGGGACGGGCCCGTTCGTTTCCGCGTGCGCGGGATCGAGCGTCGCACGTACTGGCGCGATGAGTGGGTGGATGAACGGGGGCGTACGTCGTATGAAGCGGCGGACCTTGTCCCGGGTCGATACCGTGTCTCCGTCTCCGTCGAGGGGTATCGGTGGTGGTACGAAGAGCTGACGCTCGCCCCGGGTGAGCAGCGCATGGTGAAGGCGAGTCTGGATCGCGGCAGCTCGATCGCGGGCGTCGTCGTGGATCGGCGTGGCCACCCGGTGCCGAACGTCCCGGTCGAGTTCATGACGGGCTCGGGCGATCTCCGGTTCAAGATCCCGTCCGGACGAGCAATCACGACGTCGGCGGGGCGATTTCGGATCGCGGGCCTCGAAAACAAGACGGGACTCCTGCGAGCCCGCGTGGGGCTCAGCTTCCGCGGAGAGCTTGTGAAGAACGGGGAGCGGTACTCCCCGATCGAGGTCGAGGGCGCACGACCGGACGGACCTCCGTACCGGCTCGTCTTGCCCGACGAGGCTTCGGTGACCTGCACCGTCGTGCCCGACCACAAGCACATGATGTTCCTGATCGACGGGCGTCTCGGTCAAGCGAGCGTGGAACGGCTCGGTGCAGGGCGGTATCGGATCGGCCACCTTGCACTCGGCCGCCGCATGAAACTTCTCGTGAGGTGTCCCGGTCGCGCACCCGCGACCCGGATCCTTGCTCCCTTGAGGGAGGGGGAGGCGCGCGACCTTGGAGAGTTCCGACTCTCCGAGGGCCGCACGGTCTGGGGACGAGTCGTGGACGAGAGCGGTGTTGCCGTCGGGCACGCCTCGGTGCAGGCGCTCGGGCCCGACTCGGTGCGGGGGCTCGGGCCCGACTCGTCCGATTGGGACCGCGCCGACGCGAACGGTGAGTTTCGAATTCCTCACCAGCCCCGGAGCGTCTCGGAAGTCGTCGCGACGTCGCGGGGGTACATCGAGGCCCGCGGATCGTGGGAGGTCGGTCATGGGGAGGCCGGCATCACACTGGTGCTTGCACGTGGCGGCATCCTGACGGGCGAGGTCGTCGATGCCGTCGGGAGTCCGGTCCTCGTCGAGGAGGGCCATCTCCGCTGCCGGCGGGAAGAGAGCGGTCAGGAGCCTAGGCCGCGCGTGGATGCGTCCGGGCGTTTCCGGATCCGGCTCGTCCCGGGGTTCTACATCGTGGAACTGCGGGACAGCGACGAGGAGGACGCGCGCATCGTATTTCGCCGCCGGGTGGAGATCCGGAACGGCCAAACCACCCGCCTGACCGTCCAAAAACCGTGATCGGGCGAGCCCCGGGCCCCCAGCCCGTGGCCCTCCAGACAGTGCCGGTACGACCCCTCGTCGTGGCATGAGCGCTGCGTCACGGGCCCGAAGATTGGTGCGCCTGTCGCGACGTCCGATGCCGCGAAGTCGGCCGCAAGTCGGCCGCAAGTCGGCGCGTCCTGAGCCCGAAGGAGGCGAGGCGCGTACGCCTCTCGGTCCAGATGGCTGCGGATACCCTCGCCCGCGGAGAGTTCGACCGGGCGGCGTCCTGGGCGAGGAAGGCTTTCGATCGATCGCCTCGTCGCCCGAAAGCTGAGGACCTCCTCAAGCGTGCTCGGGCATCGCTCGCCATGACCGTCGCGTTGTGGCAGAAGGAGTGGCGCGAGCAGAGGCGCAAGCAGCGCGCGAGCGAGTCGATCGGCTTTCTCATGCCCGAGGATCTGAACTTTCCGGAGAAGCGGAACGAGATCGTCGTCCGCTGCAGGCGTCGCGCGTGGCCTAGAATCGCCCCCGTGCGGTGGCTCGTTCTCGGGTTCGTTCTGCTTGGCGGGATTCTCTGCTGGAAGTGGATCCTCCAGCAACCCGACCGAGCCTCGATCCCGCGTTCGACGGCGACCGAAACCGCTGCGCCGCGTTTCGACGAGTCGGTCGCCGAGGCGCCGGATGCCGACAGGGCGGAAGCAGAGGAGTCGGCTCCGGATCGGCAGATTCGGTTCATCATTCGATCCGACGGAGCGCCGCTGTCCGGTGCCGTGGTTCGCATCGGCGAACCGCGGACGTCGGGCACCACCGATCGCCGCGGCGTCGTCGAGTTGACCGGAGCGGGTGGGTACCTGCAGTTCGTGGTGCGAAAGCCAGGGTTCCAGACGCACTTCGGTCTCATCGAGTCGGAGTACGACGTCCCGGTCGATCTCGTTCCCGGCGTGCCGACGGACGGTCGAGTCGTCGATGCGGAAACGGGATTCCCCATCGCCGGCGCGCGCGTTGGTGTGACGACGATTGGGGACCATCCCAAACCCCTCGACATCGAACGGAAGACCGATGCCGGAGGGCGTTTCACGCTGGCGGGTCTGGGCGACGCCCGGCCGATCTGCGTCGTCGTGAACGCGCCGGGATTCGGCCCGGTGGAGACGATTGTGGATGGGCCCCGGCTCCCGGTCATTGAGCTGGGCCGGGGTGCTCGCCTCGAGGGACGCGTCACCGGTTCGGACGGTGGCCCGCTCGGCGGCGCGCTCGTGTTTGCCGCGGACGAGCTCTGGGCCGAGTTCATCACACGCCCTGGGGGACGCGACGACTCGTGGTTCAACTATCCGTTCGACAATCTCTGGCGCGCGCACGCCGAGTCGGATGCGAACGGACGCTACGCGATTCGCGGACTCGAAACCCCGGAGACCTACACCCTCGTGGCGTTCGGCCCGCGGACCGGGGAAGCTCGATTGCGCGATGTCCGACTGCGGGAGGCGGGGGCCGTCGCCCGCCACGACCTCCGGGTCGAGACGGGGGCGACGCTGCGGGTCGATCTGACTTCCGCTCGCGGCAAGTTCGGCGGGCCCGTCGAGGGTCGCCTCAGCGGGACGAAGCGACGCGTAGCGTGGTTCGACCGCAGGCTGGAGCGCGTGGAGGGATGCGATACGCTCGTGATCGAGGACGTGCCGCCCGGAAGCTATGAACTCGAGATCGAGGCGAGCGGATTCGTCGACTGGCGTGCGCCGCTGCATCTCGACGCCGGTCAGTCCGTCCACATGCACGTCGAAATGGACGCCGGGCAGGTCCTCGAAGGCATCGTCGTCGACGAAGCCGGGACTCCGATCTCCGGCATCGATGTCTCGTTCTCCGCGCGGGATCGCAAACGACGAACCTGGGGCATGGCGACGAGCGACGAGCGGGGACGGTTTCGCATCAAGGGATTGAGAAGGATGACCGGCACGCTTTACGCTCGTTGCCCCGATCGCCGCGATCCCGGGGCCGGGCTCCATTCCCCCGCTCGCATGGCCGGCGTGCAGCCGGGCGGAAGCGAAGTCCGGGTCTCGATGCCGCCCGAGGCGACGGTCGCCTTCGAGGCGCCCGATGATTGGGAACTCATGCGGGCGTCGCTGAACGGGGCACTGCTCCATCCCTTCTCCATCGAGCGAAAGGACGGGCTCGTACGCATTCGGTGCGTTCCGATCGACGCGCCGCTTCTTCTTCTGCTGGAGCCGACAGGCTTCGCACCTCAGGTCCATCGGCTCCCGCCCCTGTCGGCCGGGGAGTCGCGCCACCTCGGCAGGCTCGCGTTCGACGTCGGTCGGACGATGAAGGGGCGCGTCATCGACGAAGCCGGCTCCGCGGTGCCGGCCGCCGAGGTGACGGTGTACGGCCCTCAGTTCTCGCGCGAGACCGTTGCGGACGATGCCGGCCGATTCTCGTTGCCCAGGCTGCCGGACTCCGTGACGCGGCTCGAGATCCACGCCGAAGGCTACGTGGGTCACGGACTTCCCCTGACGGGCTCGCTCGCGCTCGGCAAGCCGAGGGTCTTCACCCTCTCGCGGGGCGGACGGCTCGCGGGCCGGGTCGTCGACCGAACCGGCCGTCCCGCCGTCGTGGAGGAGTGGTGCCTGCGCTGTTTCCCGGAGGGATCGAACGAGCGTGGCGCCTGGCTCCATCTGGACGCGGACAGCCGCTTCGAGCACCGAATCGCCCCCGGCGCCTACGTGATCGAGCTGAAGGCGGGTCCGGACGAAGAGGCACGCATCCTCCTCCGCCAGCGCATCGAGATCCGCAACGGCGAAACCACCACGGTCACCCTCAAAAAGCCCTGACCGCGCCAGCCCCCGGCTCCCGGCCCCCAGCCCCCGGCCCGCCCAGACATTGACGCCCCGCCAAACCCCGCGACAATAGCGCGTTTGCCCGGGATCGTCGTTTCTCTCCAAGGAGATCCATGCCCTTTTCCACCAAGTCGATGCGCGGCCTGATCGAACGCTATGAGCGCTGGTTCATGCTCGGCCTCGTCGTGTTCCTTCTGGTGATCTTCACCGTCACCGATCAGATCAGCGCGTCCTTCATGGGCGGGGGCGGCGAGGCCGGTCCCGGCATGGACGAGCGCGCCGGCTCCTTCTACATCAACCCGAAGACCGAGGTCGAGGTGACCTACGGCGACTTCAACCGCGCGCAGAGCGCGGTCCGGGTCTGGCAGATGCTGACCTTCGGGCAGCAGGAGCCGAGTGATCTCGACATCTGGTCGCATCTGATCCTGATGGCGACGGCGGAGGCGGAAGGCATCCGCGTCGGCAACGCCGAGCTGCGCGACGCCATTCTGGGTCAGCCCGCGCTGGCGCAGCTGGTCGCCGACAAGGAGCAGTACCGCAAGTTCCTGCGCGAGCGCCTGAACATGTCGATTCCGCAGTTCGAGGAGTCGATCCGCGCGGCGCTGACCGCCGCGCGCGTGCGTCAGCTCTACATCGACTCCTACTTCGTCGCGCCGCCCGCAACCCGGGACGACCTCGCGACGGTCTACGCGAGCGACGTGTTCGAGTACGTCGATCTCTCCTGGGCGGCGCTCGACGCCGAGAAGTTCATCGAGAAGGTGGGCGAGGACCTCGAGGACGCGGACGACAAGGACAAGGTCCTCGCGGAGTTCTTCGCGAAGGACCCCGGCGTGAAGGCGGATACCCAGGCCTTCCGCAACAAGCGCAAGTTCGGGTTCGAGATGCTCTACGCGAACCACGAGCGCCTCACCGCCGAGAACCTCGCGCGCGCCAAGGAGATGTTCTTCAAGGCGTGGCCGCAGTACGGCAAGTCGGAGGACGATCGCAAGGTCGCGCTCGACTTCGGCGGCGACTCCGAGATTCGCCGCTTCTACGACGACTACAGCGAGCGCCTCATCAAGCTGGAGGGGCGCACGCTCGAGGAGTTGACCAAGCAGGCCGAGGAGAAGGTCGACGCGGCGAAGAAGGACGACGGCAGCAAGCCCGACGAGAACGAGCCGAACGGGAACGATCCGGACAAGAACGACCCGGACAACAACGACCCGGACAACAACGACCCGGACAAGAACGACGAGCCGAACGCCGTCGATGCGGCGGCTCGCAATCTCGCCATTCAGACGGCACTGCGCGATATCGGCAGCGAACTCTGCCGCCCGCGCGTGATCCGGGAGCTGGAGTTGCGCCGCATCTTCCGTCTCATGCACAACGACGCGTTCGACAACCCGAACGAGTCGCTCAAGAAGATCTACGACCGGCTCGTCGCCGTCGACGACCCCGAGAACCCGCTCTGCTCGACCGAGCCGGGCAAGGGGCTGTTCGTCTATCGCAAGCCGGAGAAGGAGCTCACGCGCGAAGAGATCCAGGACCTCGAGGACGGCAGCCACACCTTCGGCCTGCACGTCGCCGTGCGCATCACGCCGGCCTCGGCCGAGAAGCTGCCGTACGTCAGCCGCTCGGCGGAGCCGCTGGGCACCTTTGTCGAAGGCCGCATGTTCCTGCGCGTGACCAAGGTGGTTCCGGAGTCGGCCAAGACGTTCGAGGAGCTGACCGCCCTCGAGCGGAGCCGCCTCGTCGACGACTACTACAAGCCGACCAAGGCACGCGAGATGGCCAAGGAGGCACTGGTCGCGCTGCGCAAGCGCGTGGACGAGGGCAACGTCAAGCCGGACGGGTTCAAGGAGGCAGCCGAGGCGCTCGGCGCCCGCGTCTTCGAGAACGAGAGCGTGGTTGCGGACACCGGCTACATCGAGCCTCCGGACGACAACCAGCTCTTCCCGTCCGAGTTCAAGCGGATGCGCGACCGCTACTTCCTGCGCAACCGCCTCGGCAGCATCCTGGCGTCCGACCGCATCAAGAAGGAGGACGAGCGCATCAAGCCGGGCTCCTGGCTCGACGTCGAGGTGCGCAGCGACAGCGACGACATCGAGGAGGATCCGGGTTCGGCCTATCTCATCCTGCTCCTCGAGCGCACCAAGCCGAACGCGGCGACCCTGCCCGAGGACAAGCTCTCCCGCGCGCGCATGAGCGCGGTCCAGTCGGGCATGGCGCGCGAGCGCAACCGCTGGGGCAACGGCTTCGAGCAGCTCTTCGCCGACTTCCAGGTGACCTTCTCGCCGGAAATGAAGGAGCGCATCGACGCCGCCTTCGAGCGCCGCAACGCCCGCGCCGCCCGCCAGAATCGCCTCGGCATGGCGCCGCCGCCGAAGACGGACGACGACGACTAGTCACTTTCGACCACGCAAGCAGAAGGGGCAGCCGATCAGTCGGCTGCCCTTTTTTCGTCGCTCTCCGTGCCTCCGTGCCTCCGTGGCTTACTCACATCCCGCGGCGCCCGCCACGCCCCGACCTCCGGAACCGGATCGATCTGCCCACCCCGCGTGAACGGATTGCACCGCAGGATGCGCCACGCCGTCAGCAGCGAGCCCTTCACGCTGCCGTGCCGGTCGATCGCCTCGAGCCCGTACTGCGAACAGCTCGGCTCGAAGCGACAGTGCGATCCGAGCAACGGCGAGAGCAGCTTCTGATACAGCCGGATCATCGCGAGCAGCAGCCACTTCATCGTTTGCGCTTCCCTTCGCGCTTGCGCCGTCTTCGGTCCCGGAGCGCCCGCCGAACGAGCGCGTCCATCTCGCGACCGATCTCCGGCCAGTCGAGCGAAGCGGCCGCCCGCCGCGGCACCATGATCACGTCGGCGCCGCCCGGCAGGCCGTGGCGCACCCGCCGAAACGCCTCGCGCAACAATCGCTTGATCCGATTGCGAGCAGGGCTGTTTCCGTACTTGCGGGAGACGGAGAGTCCGAGCCGGAACCGATTGTCGCGTCGCGGCAACACATAGCAGCCGAAAGCCGCGCTGGAGGCGTGAAATCCGCGGCTGTAGACGCGCCGGAAGGCGCCCATCTTGACGACCCGATCCTCTTTGGTGAATCCTCCGGGCGCGACGTTCGGGTCGATCATGGGGTGGTCAGAACGAAACAGGTGGGCGCTCGCCGAGGAATGGCTTAAGGAAATCCGCGAGGAGCGTACGATACTTCAACCTGTGGGGGCCCTGCTGCGTTTGACGCTCGCCTGCTGCCTCACCGCGATCTGCGGCGGCTGCATCTCCGGCATGGGGGGCTCCGCCTCTGCGCCGCGTGAGAAGACCCCGGCCGAGGTTCCGCCGCCGGCCGACTGGGTGCAGAACGTCACCTTCCCCGAAGGGCTCGAGCGACCCGCGCCGGCGCGTGAGGCGGACATTCTGGCCGCCTGCGAGGCGCTGCTCTCCGACGACTTCGGCGACCGTACGCGCGGCTCCCGCGCGCTGCTCGCCTACGGGGAGCCGGCGATCCCGTACCTCGGCCATCGCGTCTCCTCGACCGGCCTCGGGCCCGACCCCAACTGCTCGCACTGCATCGTCATCTACGGCATCGTCGAGGAGCTGCCGGCCTCGCGCGTCTCCGTCCATCTCGACTCGCCCTATCCCATCGTCCGCATCGCGGCCGCCGAGGCGGCGGGGGAGCGCGACCTGGACGAGCTCGCACCCGCGCTCACGCGCCGTCTGGATGACGACGAACTCGAGGTGCGCCGCGCCGCCGTCACCGCGCTCCGTCGCATGACGCGCCAGTTCCTCGGCTACCGCGCCAACGACACGCCCGAGGCGCGCCGCCCGGCGATCGAGCTCTGGGAGCGCGAAACCGGCGCCGCCGATGGTTAGCATGTCAAAGTGTCGCTGGCCGATCCGCAGCTGAAGGCTCTCCTCGACGCGGCGGGTGAAGGACTCGCGCTGCTCGATCCCGCGGGCGCGGTCCTCTACGCCAACGCCGCGTTCGCCGGTATGGCCCGGCTGGAGGGGGGCGAGGCGGTCGAGGGCCGCGGGTTCGACGCGCTCTTCCCCGCGCTCGCCGAGGAGATCGACTGGGTGCACGCCACGCGCAACGCGATCGACCGTGGGCGGGAGACGCGCCTGACACGCCTGCAGCTCCACGACGGCCGTCACGTCGACTGCCACCTCGGCCCGATCGACCTCGGCGCCGACGGGCCCGACGCCGCGCTGCTGGCGCTCGAGGACGTCAGTGAATCGGTGCGTACCGAGGCGCGTCTGCTCCAACAGGAGCGCACGCAGGCGATCGCCAACTTCGGCGAGAGCGTCGCACACGAGATCCGCAACCCGCTCAACTCCATCCACATGAACGTGCAGCTGCTGCGCGAGGGCCTGGGGCGCGACCCGATCGACACCACCGCGCTCGACCGCACCGCGAACACGGTGCAGCGCGAGATCAAGCGGCTCGACCGCGTGGTCCGCGACTTCGTGCAGTACTCGCGCCCGCCCGCTCTCGATCTGCAGCCCGGCTCGATCAACCACGTCGTGCGTGCCGCGCTCGACCTGCTCGACGCGCAGATCCAGGAGAAGTCGATCGCGGTCGACACCGATCTGCAGTCGGCGCAGCCGGTCGCGATGGATCGCGACCGCATGCAGCGCGCGATCTACAACGTGCTGCTCAACGCGGTGCAGGTCGTCGACGTGGGCGGTCGCATCCTCTGCCGCAGCCGCGACGAGGGGCGGCTGTGCTGCCTCGAGTTCACCGACGACGGTCCCGGCCTGGCGCCGGAGAAGTCGGCGCACATCTTCGATCTCTTCTACACGACCAAGCAGGGCGGAACCGGACTCGGTCTGCCGCTTTCGAACCGCATTGTCGAGGAGCACGGCGGACGCATGGCGGTGGCGAGCGAGCCGGGCGAGGGCGCGACCTTCGCGCTCTTCCTGCCCTTCGACGGTCCCGTCGGGAGCGCCTCATGAGTCGCCGCAATCGCATCCTCATCGCCGAGGACGATCCCGGCGCCGGCGAGGCGCTGGTGACCGCCTTCGAGCAGGACGGCTACGAAGTCGGCCTCGCCACGACCGGTTCGGAAGCGCGCGAGCGCTACGCCGAAGGCGGCTGGGATTGCGTGTTGACGGACGTCGTCATGCCGGATGTCGACGGCCTGACGCTGCTCAAGGAGTTTCTCGCGACGCCGAAGGCGCCGCCGGTCCTCGTGATGACCGCCTACGGCTCCATCGAGCGTGCGGTGCAGGCGATGAAGGACGGCGCCTACGATTTCCTCGAGAAGCCGCTCGATCTGCAGTCGCTCCGCGAGCTGGTGCAGAGCGCGATCGCCTACCGGCGCGAGGAGCCGGGCAACAAGCCGGTGCGCGCGCGCATGCGCTCCGAGCGGCGGCTCTTCCTGACCGGGGCCAGTCCGCTCATGGCAGACGTCGTGGAGCGCGCGCAACGGGTCGCGCGCACGAACGCAACGGTGCTCATCCAGGGCCAGAGCGGCACCGGCAAGGAGCTGGTCGCGCGCATGATCCACACCGAGTCGCTGCGCGTGCGCGCGCCGTTCGTCGCGGTCAACTGCGCGGGCCTCACCGAGTCGATCATCGAGAGCGAACTCTTCGGCCACGTGAAGGGCGCGTTCACCGGCGCGGTCAAAGCGAAGAAAGGCAAGTTCGAGCTGGCCGACGGCGGCACGCTTTTCCTCGACGAGATCGGGGAGATCCCGATGAACGTGCAGGTGAAGCTGCTGCGCGTGCTGCAGGAGCGGGAAATCGAACGCGTGGGCGGCGAGGAACCGGTGCGCATCGACGTGCGCCTGCTCTGCGCGACGCATCGCGATCTCGAGGAGATGGTGCAGGCCGGCACGTTCCGCGAGGATCTCTACTACCGCATCAAGGTGATCGTGCTGCGTCTGCCGCCGCTTTCCGAACGCGTCGAGGACATTCCCGAGCTGGCCAACCACTTCCGTGAACGCGCCAACGAGTTGCACGGACGACACGTCGAGGCGATCAGCGACGCGGCGATGGCGGGGCTGCGCGCGCACAGCTGGCGCGGCAACGTGCGCGAGCTGCTCAACGTCATCGAGCAGGCGGTCGTGCTCTGCACCGGCGACACGATCGGACCGGAGGATCTCCCGCCCGAACTGGGGGGGGACACGGGCCCGCGCGATGCGCTGCGCATGCCGGTCGGCACCACGCTCGCCGAGGCGGAGAAGATGCTCATCCTCGAGACGCTGCGCAAGACCGACGGCAACAAGACGCAGACGGCGAAGATCCTCGGGATCGGCGTGCGCACGCTGTACAGAAAACTCGACGAATACGAGGCGCAGGCGTCTCGCGGCGAGGAGGGTTCGTCGGAATCGACGTGATTCGGCACGGCGGGTGTACTTCACCCGTCCATGGGGTCGAGTCGTCGAATTCACGCAACGTGGGCACTGCTGGTGCTCGCATTCGGTCTACATGGATGGACGGAGGCGACCCGCGATCCCGCGGCAACCGCCACCGACGCCGCCTGGAAGGGGTCGCTGGGACGCGCGCACGCCATCGAGCGCGCCGCGCCCTCCGTCGTCGCCATTCTCGCCCGCGCACCCGCGCGGGAAGAGAGTGGCACCGG
>JBCDBY010000088.1:0-15135 GCA_039182715.1 Planctomycetota bacterium | reverse complement strand
CGAGGTACCGGGTCCTTGGGCGGCGGCTTGTGTGTCCCCGGGGGCACGCCGGACGCGGGCTCCTCCTCGGCCGGCGGCGCGCTCTCGACCCGTTCCACCACGCGCCCCTCCGCCACGCGGTCGAGCCGTCGCGCCCGCCCATCGTCGTCGTCGAGCAGAAGCCAGCACGCGACGCCCGCCACGAGGAGCGCGGGAAACAGCAGCCAGCGAAGCGACACGCTTCTATTGTGCCGCGGTCTTCGCTTCGAGGGTGCGCAGCATGCCGGCGAGGTCGGCGTGGAACTCGATCTCGGCGAAGTGCGGCTCGGCCAGCTCGCGCACCGCCGCGGACTGCTCGTCGGCGATTTCGCAGAGCAGCGTGCCGCCGGGCACGAGGTAGCGCGGCGCCTCGGCGAGCAGTCGGCGCACGATGTCGAGGCCGTCGGCGCCGGCGTAGAGCGCGACATGCGGCTCGTGGTCGTGGACGTTGGGCATGGCGTCGCCGATCGCGACGTAGGGCGGGTTGGTGGCGATGAGGTCGAACCGTTCGTCGTCCCCCACCGGTTCAAACAGGTCGCCCTCGCGGAACTCGATGCGGTCGGCGAAGCTCTCCGCGTTGCGGCGCGCGACGGCCAGCGCCTCCGGGGCGATGTCGGTCGCGACGATGGTCGCCTCGGGCAGCCGGGCCGCGCAGGCGACGGCGATCGCGCCGCTGCCGGTGCCGATCTCGAGTATGCGCTTCGGTTCGAGCGCGCGCGCCCGGTCCACGATCAGCTCCGTCTCGGGGCGCGGGACGAGAACATCCGGCGTGACCTCCAGGGCGATGCCGTAGAACTCCTTGGTGCCGGTCAGGTAGGCGACCGGCTCGCCGCGCGCGCGCCGCTTGATCAGCTCGCGGAACGCGTCAACCTCGTGGTCGACGAGCGGGCGGTCGGCGTCGAGGTAGAGTCGCAGCCGCTCGACGTCGAGCACGTGCGCCAAAAGCAGCTCCGCCTCCAGGCGGCCCGATTCGGATCCCCGATCGGACAACCAGGAGGCGGATTTCGCAATCAGCTCGCGGACGTTCACCGACGACGGCGACGGCCCGAGGAGGGCGCGGGTGCCGGCTCCGCCGACTTCTTCTTGCCGCCGAACATGGCGCTCAGGAAGACCCACAGCAACATGAGGCCGCCCAGCGTCGCCAGGATCGGACCCGGCGCGAACTGGCCGACGTAGTAGGTGTAGATGTCCTGTGCCGTGTCGAACGGCTCGAGCGCCTGGCGCGGGAACTCCAGGTTGTCGTTCTCGAGGAAGCGCTGCGGGATCTTCTCCAGCGGCGTTCCCTTGGTCTTCATGTACGCCTCGATCTCGTCCGCGCCCAGGCAGCCCTCCGCCCCGTGCGTGGCGAACAGCTTCGGCCCCCCGAAGTAGACCGCGAAGACGCCCGTCAGGAACATCGCCAGCATGCCGGCGAGTCGGCCCTGCATGATGTTCATGACGCTCACGATCACGCCGTAGCCGGACAGCGCCATGAGCAGCATGCCCGAGATCATCTGCGAGCCGTGGACGTCGGCTCCGAAGACGTGCGCGCGCTCCCAGACGGTGAGCGTGCTGGCGAACACGACGACGGAAGCGAAGAGCAGCTTGTAGTGCTGCGGGAACGAGCGCACCGGCGGCGGGCCGGCGGCGGGCGCCGCGGGGGGCGCCACGTCGTCGAGGTCGGCCGGGGGCGCCACCTCGATGTGCTGCGGGCTCGGCTCGCCCTGGTTCTGTTCTTCGTCGTGCGACTCGAGGTTCGGGTCGGTCATGAGGACTCCTCCAACGATGCGAGATCGAGCGCCGCCAGGCGCTCCTCCCGCTCCTTTCTACGTAGCTTCTCGATGAGCGGTTCGAGTTTCCCCATCATGATGGCATCCAGGCCATGCAGATTCGAGTCGAGCCGATGATCGGTCAACCGGTCCTGGGGGAAGTTGTAGGTCCGAATCCGCTCGCTGCGGTCGCCGGAGCCGATCTGGGATCGACGGGTGGCGGCACGCGCCGAATCGCGCTCGTGGCGCATCCTTTCGTACAGGCGGGTCTTCAGCACGCGCATGGCGCTGGCGCGGTTCTTGTGCTGGGACTTCTCGTCCTGGCACTTCACCACGATGCCGGTCGGCAGATGCGTGATGCGGATGGCCGACTCGGTCTTGTTCACCTTCTGTCCACCCGGGCCGCCGGCGCGCATCGTGTCGATCTTGAGGTCGTCGGTGTTGATCTCCACCGCCACGTCCTCGAGCTCGGGCAACACCGCCACCGTCGCGGCGGAGGTGTGCACGCGGCCCTGCGTCTCGGTCGAGGGCACGCGCTGCACGCGGTGGCCGCCCGACTCGAACTTCAGCATGCGGTAGACGTCCCGGCCCTTCACGGAGAAGGTCGCCTCCTTGAGGCCGCCGAGATCGGTTTCCTGGATGTCCATCATCTCGATCTTGAGGCGATGGGTCTCCGCGAAGCGCTGGTACATCTCGAAGAGGTTGCGCGCGAAGAGCGCCGCCTCGTCGCCCCCGGCGCCGGGCCGGATCTCGATGATGATGCTCTTCGCCTCATCCGCCTCGTCGGCGCCCATCTCGTTGGCGAGGTCGGCGATCTTCTCCTCGAGCTGCGGGCGGAGCTCGGTCAGCTCCTCTTCCGCCAGCTCGCGCATCTCCTCGTCCTCGAGCATCTTTTCCGCCTCGGCGATGGAGCCCTTCATGGCGAGGTACTCCTCGAAAGCCGTGGCGCGCCGCTCGAGTCGGCCGCGCTCCTTGAGCACCTCCGACATCTTCGCGGAGTTCTGCACGACGTCGGGATCCTCGAGCATGCGGTTCAGCTCACGGAACCGGGCGAGGATATCGGGGAGGCTGAGGTCGGCGTTCGCGTCGGACATGGTGCGTCTTCGGGGCGTGCCCGAAGCCGCACAGATTAGCCCTTCGCGGGCGGAGCGCCAAGGTCGGCGCGCCGGACCGGGGCGCGTTCCTCCGGCGTTTCGTCGGCCCGCACGGTCCGCTCGCGCTTGGGATCGGCGGCGTGGCGAACGCGGGCGAAGCTGACCTTGCCGCGCCAGTCGGGGTGCGCGAGGGCGCTTTCCGCGATGCGCTGCATGAATAGGTCGATCGTCTCGCCGCGCTTGCGCAGGTCGGGGCGCAGCGTGCAGTCGATCGCGACGCCCATCGCGCCGTCCCCGCCGTCCTTGGGCATGAGCAGCTCGATGGAAATCGGGGCCGTGGCGGCGAAGAACAGCCCGTGCTCGCGACGCAGATCGGACTCCAGACGCTGCATGTCCTCCTTGCTGGGGATCTGCTGCAGGTAGAAGACCGAGAGGATCGCCAGGAAGATCGCGGCGACGACGCCGAACCCGACGATGGTCGTGAGTGAGCGGTTCACACCGGATTTATCGGCTTTCGCGGACCGAAGGATGAGCGACCTCCCGGGCCGCGCCTGCGGGATCGATTCCGCAGACCAATCCCGCTAAGTCGTTACGAGGATTCGACTTATGCGCGCCACCTGATGGAAGAGGTGCATCAGGGGGGGCTCAGGGGAGATCCGTGACGGTGGCTCCCTCGCGGATGCCGTGCTGGGCGAACCAGCCTTCGGGCATCTCGAGGACCATGCGGACCGGCGTGATCGACTCGTAGCGCGGGAGGCTTCCGGTGGGCACGCCGGGCTGGGCGGCCATCTTCTCGATCTGCACGATGCGGCCGTTCTTGATGTACGCGAGGTCCATCGGGATGAAGCAGTTCCGCATCCAGAAGCGGCGCTGGGCGCGATGCGGATAGATGAACAGCATGCCGCGATCCGTCCCGTCGAAGCGCTTGCGCATCATCATGCCGACCTCGCGGCCGATGGTCGTGTCGCGCCGCTCGTACGCGACGTCGTGCGTCGTCTCCCCCACGACGATGCCGATCGTCCCGTCCGGCTTCGGAACCGGCAGGTCGCGGCGCACCGCTTCCGCGAGGGCGCGCTCGGCGCCGTCCGCCGCGTGGTCCTTCGCGAACGGCACCTCGCCCATCGCGACGACGCAGTCGGGGTGGATCGGCACACGGGCAAGCAGCGCATCGACGATGCGACGCGTCCGCTCGACGACGATGGGACTGAACGGCTGCGTGGCGCCGCGCTCGACGGCGATCGAAATGCCGTAGCGCTCCAGCTCCTCGTTGCGGCCGTCGATCTGGCCGCTGTTCGACCAGATGTGGCGCGCCTCGATGGCCCCCGCCTCCAGCTCGACGCCATCGCCGATCACGAAGTGGAAAGCGGCGTTGGGCGTACGCGCGTCGTGGCGGTCGGCCGCGCGGATGACCACGAAGCGGACCAGGTCCGGGCCCTTGCCGGACGTCTGCAGGCCGCGATCGATCACCGCACGCAGCCTCGTGCCGTCGTCCTCCGCGGGAATCGTCACCACGTCGTTGCGCGCGCGCGCCTCGCCGCCGCCCTCGCCCGGCTGCTCCGCGGGCTCGTCGGTGCCGTCGGTGCCGTTGGTGCAGGCGATCAGGAAGGCGAGGAGCACGATGGGACGCATGAGCCCCCTATGCTAACGCGCGCAGCAGCTCGCGGACCGTCTCGACCGGCAAGCCGACGACGTTGTCCCACGGCCCATCGAGCGCCGTCACGAATCGATCGGCGGTTTCCTGGATGGCATACCCGCCCGCCTTGCCGAGGCCCTCACCCGAATCGACGTAGGCGCGCATTTCGTCTTCCGTCCAGGCGCGCATGGTGACCCGCGTCTCGACGGCGCGCACCTCGACCGCGTCGCCGCGCCGCAGCGCGACGCCGGTCGTCACGGCGTGCGTCGTGCCGGAGAGCAGGTCGAGCATGCGGCGCGCATCGGCGGCATCGGCCGGCTTGCCGAGCAGCGTGTCGCCCAGCGCCACCACCGTGTCGGCGCCCAGGACCAGCTCCCCCTCGACCGCGCGCGCCTTGCGCTCGGCGTTGAGGCGCGCCACGGCGGCCGGATCGCCGGTCGCGGGTTCGTGCTCGTCCACGTCGGCGACGCGCACGAGGAAGTCGATCCCCGCCTCCTCCAGCAGCCGCGCGCGACGCGGCGAGGCGGAGGCGAGGATCAGCGTCACGACTACCGCCGCGACGACTTCTTGGCCGTCGGACGCGGCGCCGCCTTGCGGGTACCGCGCGGGCGTGCGCTGGTGGCGCGCGCCGTCTTCGAGGCCTTCTTCTTCGCGACCTTCTTGGTCGCCTTCTTCTTGGCCACCTTCTTGGTCGCCTTCTTCTTCGCGACCTTCTTGGTCACCTTCTTGGCGGCCTTCTTCTTCGCCACCTTCTTCGCGGCGGGCTTGGGCGCCTCGGCCGGCTTGGAGGCCGCCTTCTTCGAGGCCTTCTTGGTCGCCGACTTCTTCACGACGCGCGTGCGCGCCACGACCTCGGGCGAACCCGCGAGCTCGGCGATGGTCGGCTCGATCGGCTCCTCCAGCTCGTCTTCCGACGGCGGCGGCGCGAACTTGTACGCCTCGGCGAGCTTGCGATGCGCGGTCGACAGCTTCGCCTTGCTCGGCGACTCGCCGAACGCCGCCCAGGCGCACGCCATGCGCAGGCGGTCCATGGCGACGTTGATCTCGCGCTCGGTGCGCGCCTTGCGCTTCGGCTCGTCGTCGTCGGTCTCCGGTTCCTCGAGGGCGTTCAGCTCGTCCTGCAGCAGCTGCAGGAAGATCGCCAGACCCATCTCCCGCGAGAACCCGATCGCGTTGTCGAGGTACTTGCGCAGCGCCTCGGGCGTCATCGAGTTGACGTGCGAGAAGTCGAGGGTGTGGTGGTCCTTGAAGTAGCGCCGGATGAACCCGCGCACGTGGCGCGCGACCGCCTGCGGGTCGTTCTTGACGTGGTTCGTGAGCACCATCGCGATCTCGTCCGGCTGGGCGACGCGCAGCTCGTTGATGCCCACATACTGCATCCAGAGCGCGTCCATGCCCTTGACCGAACCTTCGCGCGTTCCGTGCCGCGCGAGCAGCACGCGGATCGCCTGCTCGGCGCCGTCGCCCGCGGGCGCCCCGAGGTCCTTCCACGCCTTCTCGAACTTGGCCAGTTCGGCGGCGTGCTTGTTCTTGGCGGCGGCCACTCTCTGCCTACGACTCGCTGCCGGCGCGACGCGCCTTCTTGATCAGCGAACGGACGGTTTCGCTCGGCTGCGCACCCTGCGCGAGCCAGTACTCGGCACGCTCCAGGTTGAGGTCGAAGCGGCGGGCCTCGTTGGCCGAAACCGGGTCGTACCAGCCCAGGTCCTCCACCGGCTTGCCGTCGCGACGGGTGGTGTGGTGGAAGGCTCCAATGCGGTAGAAGGCGCGGTTTCGCCGGCCGGTCCGCTTGAGACGCAAACGTACGGACATAACTCGATCGTTTCCTTAAGTGACTCCGGAATTCAGCTCTATACGACTAGGAAAGCCCGGGAATCGACGGGCCCTTTCCCTGTTTCATCTGCTTGATCATCTTCTGCTTGCGACGCTCCATCTTCTTGTTCATCGCGCCGCCCATGAAGCCCTTCATGGCCTTCATCTGCTTGCGCATCTCCTTGAACGACTTGAGGAGCGCGTTGACGTCCTTCACGGACGTGCCGCTGCCGCGCGCGATACGGGCGCGCCGCTGGTGGTGGATCTCGTCGGGGTTGAAGCGTTCCGCCATGGTCATCGACTGGATGATCGCGCACTGGCGAATCACCTCCTGGTCGTCGATTTCCTGGTCCCCGAGGCCCGCCGTGAGCTGCTTGGGCAGCTTCTTGATCAGGTCGCGCATCGAACCCATCTTCCGGACCTGCTCGAACTGCGCGAGCATGTCGTCCAGGTTGTAGGTCTTGGTGAACATGCGCTCGGTGAGGCGCTGCGCCTCGCCCTGGTCGATCTTGTCCTGCGCCTCCTCGACGAGGCTCAAGACGTCGCCCATGCCGAGGATGCGGCCCGCCATCCGCTCGGGATGGAAGGGCTCGAACGCGTCCACCTTCTCGCCGACGCCGACCATGACGACGGGGCGCCCGGTCACGTGACGAATGGAAAGCGCCGCACCGCCGCGCGCGTCGCCGTCCAGCTTGGTCAGGATGACGCCGGTCAGGTCGAGGCGCTCATGGAACGCCGCGCTGCTCTTGACCGCGTCCTGGCCGGTCATGGCGTCGGCGACGAGGTAGGTGATGTGGGGCTTCGCCTTGTCGCGCACCGAGGCGAGCTCGTCCATGAGCGCGTCGTCGATGTGCAGGCGACCGGCGGTGTCGAGGATGACGACGTCGTAGCCCTTCTTCTTCGCCTCGGCGACGGCGCGCTCGCAGATCTTCGGCGGGCGCCCGCCCTCCTCGGCGTAGACCGGGACGTCGAGCTGCTTGCCGAGCACCTTGAGCTGCTCGATGGCGGCCGGGCGCTGCACGTCGGCGGCAACCAGCATCGCCTTCTTCTTGTGCTTGCGACGCAGGTGGAGCGCCAGCTTGGCGCACGAGGTCGTCTTGCCCGAGCCCTGCAGGCCGACCATCATGATCACGGTCAGGCCGGAGGAGTCGAACTCGATCGGGGCGGTCTCGCCGCCCATCAGCTCGGTCAGCTCGTCGTGGACGATCTTGATGAACTGCTGGGCGTGGCTGACCCCCTCGATGCCCTCGCGGCCGATCGACTTCTCGCGCACCGCCTTGGTGAAGTCGCGAGAGACCGGCAGCGAGACGTCCGCTTCGAGCAGGGCACGCTTCACCTCGCGGACGGCCTCCTTGACGGAGTCCTCCGTGAGTCGGCCGGATCCTCCCCCCAACTTGGAGAAGAGGCCCGACAGGCGGTTTGAAAGCGACTCGAACATACCGAATCCAGCAGTTTAGGCTCGGTTCCGGGACATGTCCATTTGCGGTGGTCGCCCTCCGGCGACCGCTTCGGGAAACCCGCCGGAGAACTGCGTTTCCGACTCGCCCGGTCGGGGGCGCCCTACCCGTCGCCCCGGAGGCGGCGCATCTGCCGGAGCATCGCCAGGAATGAGCGGAGCAGCTCGTCGACCTCCTCGACCGACGTCCCGCTGCCGCGCGCGATGCGGGCGCGTCGCGGGCGATGAATCTCCTCCGGCATCCGACGCTCGGCCGCGGTCATCGACTGGATGATCGCGCACTGGCGAATCACCTCCCGGTCGTCGATTTCCTGGTCCCGGAGGTCCGCCGCGAGCCGCTTGGGCAGCTGGTTGATCCGATCGCGCATCGAACCCATCTTCCGGACCTGCTCGAACTGCGCGAGCATGTCGTCCAGGTTGTAGGTCTTGGTGAACCTGCGCTCCGACATCTCTACTTGCGGTCGTCGCGGATCGGCGGCGGCTCGCGGAATCCCGCCGGCTGCAGGTAGTAGACCTCCGACTCCTGCGCGGGCGCGTGGCGTTCCAGCCGCTCCCAGCCGAGCCCGGTGGCCTGCGTTTCCTCCTCGGTCCGATCGGGGTCATAGAAGTAGCGGCTCTCCGCGCCGCCCTGCATGCCGAAGCGCACCACGAGCATGGGACGGCTGCGGACTCCGTCCTCCCCCACCTCGCGGACCAGCTCGATGCGTTCCAACCACTCGTTGGCGGTCATCGCCCCCAGCTGGCGGTACGGGAAGTAGCGCACGCCCTCGAAGAACCAGCCCTCCTCATCGGGCTGCTTGGTGGAGAGCGCCGCGCGCACGTGCGGATAGCGGCTGACCTCATCGCCGGGCCCGGTGCCGATCGAGGCGGGATCGGGCTCGTCGAAACGGCGCACCATCCAGTACTTGATCAGGCCCTGGTCGACACGACCGGGCCGCAGCATGCACTCGAGCCCCAGCGGAGCGTCGAGCATATGGTTGGTGAACTCCCACTGCGGACGCTCCGGCGGGAAGAGCCGGCCGAGTCGATGCAGGCCGGAAACCGCGAGCAGTCCGATGAGCGCGCCGAGAAAGAGCGCGGTGAAGGCGAGTCGGCGCGTGCTCATCCGATCTCCTTCACCTGGCGGGTCTTGGCGCGGTCGCCGCCGAGCCGGACCCAGATCTCGTCGTCCCGCTCCCAGCGGTAGACGCCGAACACCGGCACGTCGGGCCGTACCCAAAGTCGCTCCGAGACCTCGGTTCGGCCCTCGCGCGGGCGCACGGTCTCGATCTCGAAGCCGGGCTTGCCGTCGACGTCGGCGGTCCGGATGGTGCGCACGACCGGCTTGGCGCCCGGTACGTCCTCCTCCTCCAGCTCCCGGAACGTGGGCGGCAGGAAGCCGTGGTCGAGCAGCCGGGGCTGGACCCGCACGCGACGGGTCCGCTCCTTGCCGTCGGCCGAGACCTCCTGCATGCGCACGATGAGGTCGACGCCGAGCCCACTGTTCTTGAGGACGCGCGCGTGCTCGACGGTGTAGGTGACGTAGCCGAGGTCGGAGTTCGGGTCGTCGGGGTCAATGCGGCGGTAGCGCACCCAGTCGCCGATCACGGCACCGTAGGCGGGCGGCGTGAACGCGGGTGAGGTCGGCGGTGGAACGCGGAGCGTCTCCCCGAACAGGAGAAAGCCGATCGCGCCGCCCAGCAGGACGACGCACTGAAGAACGATGACGGAGATCAGGAAAGGGCGCACTCGGACTCCCCGGACCAGTCGCCCAACCCGCGCTGGCTACTCCTGTATACGCCGAATCCGGCCTCCGAGGCGAGTAATCTTGTCCTCGATGCGTTCGTAGCCGCGATCCACGTGATAGACGCGGTGCACTTCCGAGGTGCCCTGGGCGGCCAGCGCCGCGACGAGCAGGCTGGCGCCGCCGCGAATGTCGCTCGCCATGACCTCGGCGCCGGAGAGCTCCGGCACGCCCTGGATGATCGTGCTCGGGCCCTGCTTGCGAATCTCCGCCCCCATGCGCATGAGCTCGGCGACGTGCATGAATCGCTCCGGGTAGATCTTCTCGGTGACGACGCTCATGCCCTGGGCACGCACGAGGATCGATGCGAAGGGCGCCTGCAGGTCGGTCGGAAATCCGGGGTAGGGCAGCGTGGTCAGGTCGAGCGGCTGCGGGCGCTCGGGGCCGAAGACGCGCATCGCCTTGCGGTCGCCGCCGTTGATCTTCTCGACGCCGGCGCCGAGGCTGCGCAGCGCCTCGACGACCGCGCCCATGTGCTGGGGATCGGCGTGCTCCAGCGTGACGTCGCCGCCCGTGATCGCGGCCGCCGCCATGAGCGTGCCCGCCTCCATGCGGTCGGGAATGACGCGCCAGCGGCAGCCTTCGAGCCGGTCGACGCCCTCGATGACGAGGCGCGGGCTGCCGATGCCCTCGATGCGGGCGCCGCAGCGGACGAGGAAGTGCGCGAGATCGATGATCTCCGGCTCGCACGCGGCGCCCTCGATGACCGTCGTGCCGGTCGAGAGCGTCGCGGCCGACATGACGTTCGCGGTGCCGAGCACGGTCGACCCGAACGAGCCCTGGAGGAAGACCTCCTCGCCGCGCATCGGGCCGGTGGCGCGGACGTAGCCGCCCGTCACGTCGATGGTGGCGCCGAGGGCGCGCAGGCCCTTGAGGTGCAGATCGACCGGGCGCAGGCCCAGGTTGCATCCGCCCGGCATCGAGACCGAGCCGCGTCCGCGTCGCGCCAGCAGCGGGCCGAGCACGCTGAAGCTGGCCCGCATCTGCTTGACGATGCGGTACGGCGCCTCGAACGGCGCGTCGTCCCGGACCTCGATGTGGAGGTCCTCGCCCACCCGCTCGACGTCGCACCCCAACTCGCGCAGCAGCGAGATCATGGTGCGGATATCGCGCAGATCGGGGACGCCCTCGATGACCGAGGGGCCCTCGCAGAGCAGGGTGGCGGCCAGGATGGGCAGGGCGGCATTCTTGGCGCCCGCGACGGGCACGGAGCCCTCCAGCCGGACCCCGCCGTCGATCTCGAATTTATCCATGTGCGCCCCCAAGGGTATGGGCGCGTGGGGACGGTCCAGCGGTTGACGGATCGAGTCTAATGGAAGGCTTGCGCGGGGGGATCGAATCCCACGCGTACGGGAGCAGAAAACCGAATGATCGAACCCACTATGGATCTCGATCGCGCCCTCGATGGCGCGGTCGCCGATGTCGGCGAGGCGATGCAGCTGCGCCTCCGCGCCGAGAGCGACACCCAACTGCGCCGCGGCCTGAAGAACCGCGTCGAGGGCACGGCCGTCATGGACGCCGAGAACGACCCGACGCTGGCCTCACGCCGCGCCGTGGCGCACTTCATCCTCGGCAACGACGAGGAGGTCGGCCCCTACGCCTCGAAGGGCGAGTCGCACCGCGTGCAGTTCCTCTGGGGACTGGCCGAGCTCTACCAGAACGACCCGATCGCGGCGCTGGCCGCGTTCGAGAAGACCGTGTCGATGGAGCCGCGCGACGAGCGCGCCCGTCTGCAGCTGGCGGCGCTGCTCGCGCTGCTCGGCCGCGGCGACGACGCGCGCGAGACGCTCGGCGAGCTCGTCGATCAGCAGGACCGCGCGCAGGTGCTCTACGTCCTCGGCACGATCGCCGAGGCGGACGGCGAATACGACCAGGCGGAGCGCCAGTACCAGAGCGCGCTCGTGCAGGATCCGGAGCACGTCGACTCGCTCTTCCGTCTCGCCTACCAGCACGATCTGGCCGGCGACGACGACGCGGCGATCATGCTCTACGAGCGCGCGCGCCACGCGAAGCCGACGCGCGTCAACGTGCTCGTCAACCTCGGCGTGCTGTACGAGGACAAGGGCGAGTACAAGAAGGCGTCGGAGTGCTACCGCCAGGTGCTGCGCAGCGACCCGACCCACCCGCGCGCCAAGGCGTTCATGCGCGACGCGGACTCGAGCGTTTCGATGGTGGTCGACGACGACCTCGAGCGCAAGGAGGACCGTCGCAACCAGCTGCTGCAGACGCCGGTCACCGACTTCGAGCTGTCGGTGCGTTCGCGCAACTGCCTCGCGAAGATGAGCATTCGTACGCTGGGCGACCTCATCCAGCGCACCGAGGCGGAGCTGCTCTCCTACAAGAACTTCGGCGAGACGAGCCTGCAGGAGATCAAGGACATCCTCGGCTCGAAGGGCCTGCGTCTCGGCATGCGCCGCGAGGAGGTCATCGTGGTGGCCCCCGAGGTGGATGAGATGCCGGACATTCCGGCCATGCCCGACGTGCCCGGCGCGGCCGCCATGCCGGCGGTCGAGGGCGAGGGTGCGGCGAAGCTCGGCACGCCGATCGCCGATCTCGACCTGAGCGTCCGCTCGAGCAAGTGCATGTCGCTGCTCAGCGTGCAGACCGTCGGCGAACTGCTCAACTACTCCGAGTCGGACCTGCTCAAGACGAAGAACTTCGGCCAGACCAGCCTCGCGGAGCTCCGAACGAAGCTGGCCGCGCTCGGCCTCGCCCTGCGCAAGTAGTCGAACCGTGTACGAATTCATTCGCGGCGCCGTCGTTTCCCGGAACGACGGCGCCGTCGTTTTGGAGACCGCCGGCGTGGGCTATCGCCTGCAGGTTTCCGCCTCGACGCACGCCGCGGTGCCGCCGGAGGGCAACACCGTGCTCTTCGCCCACCACCTCGTGCGCGACGACCGCGCCGAGCTGTTCGGCTTCGCGACCGAGACCGAGCGCCACCTCTTCCGCCAGCTGCTCGCCGTCTCCGGCGTGGGGCCCGCCGCCGCGCTCGGGCTGCTCAGCGCGTACGAAGCGGCCGTCCTTGCGAGCCATATCGCGAGCGGGGACGCGGCGCTGCTGACGCGCGTGAAGGGCATCGGCAAGCGCACCGCCGAGCGCGTCATCGTCGAGCTGCGTGACAAGCTGGCCAAGGGCGTGCCGACGCCACCGACGGGCGGGCTCGGGGCCGTGCGCGCCGACGCGGTGCTGGCGCTCTGCTCGCTCGGCCTGCCGCGCGCGGAGGCGGAGAAGCGGGTCGAGCAGGTCGAAGGCGACGGCCTCGAGCTCGAGGAAATCGTCCGACAGGCGTTGCGTCCGTAGACTGCTGACCGAGAGGTATCCATGTCCATCGTTGCGATTCGCGATCTCAAGGAACACGCCGGCGAGACGGTCACCGTCCAGGGCTGGCTCTACAACCGGCGCTCCTCGAAGAAGATCCACTTCCTGCTCGTGCGGGACGGCACCGGCATCGTGCAGGGCATCGTGCCGAAGGCGGACGTGGACGAAGCGCTCTTCGAGAGCGCCGGGCAGCTGGCGCAGGAGTGCTCGCTGCGCGTCACCGGCGAGGTGCGGCTCGACGAGCGTGCGCCGGGCGGCGTCGAGCTGCGGGCGAGCGCGTTCGAGCTGGTCGGCGGGTCGGCGGACTACCCGCTCGGCAAGCAGGACCACGGCGCCGACTTCCTGCTGACCAACCGGCACCTGTGGCTGCGCTCCAAGCGCCCCACCGCGACGCTGCGCATCCGCGACACGATCATCCGCGCGATCCGCGACTACCTGCACGGACGCGGATTCATCAACGTCGACGCGCCGATGTTCACGCCGAACGCGTGCGAGGGCACCAGCACGCTCTTCGAAGTCGAGTACATGGACGAGCAGAAGGCCTACCTGACGCAGTCGGGCCAGCTCTACATGGAGGCGGCGGCGATGGCGCTGGGCAAGGTCTACTGCCTCGGCCCCGCGTTCCGCGCGGAGAAGAGCAAGACGCGCAAGCACCTGACCGAGTTCTGGATGCTCGAGCCGGAGATGGCGTACGCCACGCTCGAGGACGCCATGGATCTCGCCGAGGGCACCGTCGCGGCGATCGTGTCGCGCGTGCTCGAGGAGAACCGCGACGACCTCGACGCGCTCGAGCGCGACGTCTCGAAGCTGGAAGCGATCGTGCCGCCGTTCCCCCGCCTGCGGTACGAGGAGGCGGCGAAGATCCTCGCGGACAAGACCGACTTCAAGTTCGGCGACGACCTCGGCGCGCCGGACGAGGACGCGATCATGGAGGGCTACGACAAGCCGCTCCTGATCACCCACTGGCCGCACGAGGTGAAGGCCTTCTACATGAAGCGCGACGAGAGCGATGATCGCTGGGCGCTCGGCGTCGACATGATTGCGCCGGAGGGGTACGGCGAAATCGTGGGCGGCGGAGAGCGCGCGACCGATCAGGCGTTCCTCGAAAGCCAGATCGACAAGCACGAGCTCCCGCGCGAGGCGTTCGACTGGTACCTAGACCTGCGCAAGTACGGCTCGGTGCCGCACGCGGGCTACGGCCTGGGGCTCGAGCGTGTGGTGAGCTGGGTCTGCGGACTCCAGCACGTGCGGGAGGCGATTCCGTTCCCGCGGACGATCTATCGCATTTATCCGTAGCGGGCCAGGAGCCAGGGGCGCTTGCGTGCCCCTGCCCCTGGCTCCTAGCTCCTAGCCCTTCCGCAGAACCGGCACCAGCACGTAGTCCATCTCCACGAGGGCCTCCAATTGGCCCTTCGTCAACTGGAGTCCCGTGCGCACGCTCTGCATCAGGCGGACCTGGTGTTCGGCGGCGGCCAGCACGCGCGTCGTCTTCTGCATGTCGACGTCGCGGGCGGCGGGGCCTTCGGTCTTGGCGAGCACGAAGGCGTCGGGCAGCGCCTGCACCCAGGCGCCGACGATCTGCTTGAGCAACACGACCTGGTCCTCGGGAAGCTCCAGTTCCGAGGTGAAGTGCGCGACCATCTTGGTCTGCAGCGCGTCGCGGCCGCCGTGCGCCATCATCTGCATGTACTCGTCCCAACCCGCGCCCGCGGAGAACGGGTCGAGGTTGACGATGCCGCGCACCGCCGGCGGCCAGAGCACGGCGCGCTGCGCCTCGTTGAGCACCGGTTCGATCTCCGCGTAGAGGCGGCCGAGGAGCTGCGAGGCGTCGACGCGCTTGCGCAGCGCGAGCGTGTCGTCGGCGTAGCGCGCGAGGCGCTGGGCGTCCGCTTCGACGAAGCGGGACCCGACGGCGTTGAGCGGCTCGAACTGGCTCTCCTGCACCGGCTGCCCGGCGCTCATGAGCGTGGCGGCCAGCATGTTGATCTGCACCACCGGGCTGGTCCACGCGACGCCCTGCTCGTCGATCTGCGTGCCGACGGAGTAGAGCGGGCTGATGGCGGCGAAGATGTCGGCCATGAACTGCGGGCGCATCTCCTTGCGACCGTGCTGGATCTCGTTGGCCTCGAGCAGGAGCGGCATCAGCTTGTGGAACGCGTCGCCCGCCGTCTCCCACTTGACGTCCTTGAGCTTGGCGGCGCTGGCGCTCTCGGTAAACACGTAGCGCTTGCGCGGCTTCTCCGCGGCCGGCGCCGCGTCGCCGCCCTCGTCGG
>JBCDBY010000087.1:0-15151 GCA_039182715.1 Planctomycetota bacterium | reverse complement strand
TCGAACGACGCATCGTCGAACGGCAGGTGGCGCTGGCCGCTCACGTCGTCCAGCACCGCCTGCGCGCGCCGGCGACCCTCGTCGGCGAGCTGGCGCACGAGGAAGGCGCTGCGCGCGTCGGTCGTCGCATCGCGCAGGAAGACGAGGCCGGCGACGAGATCGGCGGTCGCGTCGGCAAAGGCGCGGCCGAAGCCCTGCTCCGCCATGCGTCCCTGGTCGACCGCGATCGGCGCCGCCGCCAGCAGCGTCTCGTAGCTGGCGCGCAGCGTGTCGAGCACACCCTTGCACGACGCCGGCTCGATCGCGTCGCGCAGCGGCTCCTCGAAGAGCAGCGGGAAGCCGTCGCGCAGCAGCGGCGCGATCATCGCGCCCACCTGGATCTCGCTGGTGCCTTCGTAGATGTTCGTGATGCGCCCGTCGCGGAACATGCGCTCGACCGGGTACTCGGTCGAGTAGCCGTAGCCACCGTGGATCTGGATGGCGCGCGAGGTGACCTCGTTGACGATCTCGCACGCGTAGTACTTCGACAGCGGCGTCATGAGATCGGCGATCTTCTCGTAGCGCTCCGCGTCGGCGCTGCCGCCCATGCGCGCGAGCGCCTTGCGCTTGTCCACGATCGCCGCCGTCGTGTAGACGACCGCGCGCGCCGCCTCGATCTGCATCGCGTTGCGGAAGAGCATCTGTCGCACCGGCGCGAACTGGTCGATGCTGCGGCCGAACTGGTGCCGCTCCCGCGCGTAGCGCGCCGACTCGACCTGCGCCGCCTGCGCGATGCCGACCGCCTGCGCCGCCACCTCGAGCCGCACGTTGTGCAGCAGCGACATGGTCACGCGATAGAGCCCTTCGCCGCGACCGCCGAGCAGGACGCCCGGCGAGTCGTTGAAGTTCACGACAGCGGTCGCCGAACCGTGAATGCCGAGCTTCGATTCCAGCTTGGCGACCTCGACCGTCTCGCCGCTCTCCGTGAGGATGAGCGAAAGGCCGTCGCCGCCCGGCTTGCCGTCCTCCGTGCGGCACAGCACCAACAGCACCTCGGCGCCGCCGTTGGTGATCCACATCTTGGATCCCTGGATGGTCCAGCTGCCGTCCGCGTTCTCGTGCGCCTTGCACTGCGCGCTGCCGAGCGCGCTGCCTGCGTTCGGCTCCGAAAGCGCCATGCACGGGGTGATCTCGCCGGCCGCCAGCCGCGGCAGAAAGCGCTCCTGGAGCTCGTGCGAACCGAAGCGGTGAATCGTCTCGCTACAGCCCTGCAGCGCGAACAGCGTCATGAGCGACGCGTCGGCGCGGCTGACCAGCTCCACCGCCGCGGTGTACGCGGTGATCGGCAGGTTGAGGCCGTTGAACTCGCGCGGAAGCGTGAAGCCGAGCAGGCCCGCTTCGGCGAGCATCCTGAACGACTCCTGGAGCGCGTTCGGATAGACGACCTTGCCGTCCTGCAGCTTGGCGCCGAGTCGATCGACTTCCGCCGCGTGCGGCGCGATCTGCTCGGCGGCCATCTCGCCGACGAGTTCGAGGACCATGCCGATCTGCTCGACGGCGTCCTCGAGGTTGGCCGGCGCCATGTCGTGCGTATCGGAGAAGTCGCGCTCGAGGCCGGGAATGATGGCGTCCCACGCCGTCGCGTCGATGCGGCGGCGGAGATCGGGGTTGTCACGGTAGAAGTTCGCCACGCGTCCCTATTGTAGGCGCGGCTCATACGACATCGGCGAGCGATCCGAGGATCGAGACGAGTTCATCGTTCAGCTTCGCGACATTGAACGCGGCGTCGACGCGCGCGCGACCGGCGCGGCCGAGGGCATCCCACGACGCCGGCGCCTGCGCCAGATCGGTCATCGCCGCGGCGAGTGCATCGACGTCGCGCTCCGCGACCAGCCGTCCGCTGACACCGTCCTCGACCAGCTCCGGAATCCCGCTGTGGCGCGTCGCGATCACCGGCAGTCCGCACGCCATCGCTTCCATGATGCCGACCGGAATCCCCTCCTGGTCGCCGTCGGCGGCGGTCACACTCGGCTGCACGAGGATGTGCGCCTCCGCGAGCTGTTGCGCCACCTCGTCCGAGTCGCGCCAGCCCAGAAAGGTGACGCGCTCGTCCGCCTGCGCCTCGAGTTCCGCACGCAGCGGCCCGTCCCCGACGATCGTGAGCTGGAGCGCGGCGTCCGCGCGCGCGACGGCGGCGATCGCATCGCCGACGCCCTTCTTCTCCGTCAGGCGCGCAATCATGAGCAGGCGGGTCGGCTCGTCGGCGTCGCGCGTCCGCGCGCGGAACGCGAAGCGCTCCAGATCGACGCCCATGTGGTGCACGCGCGTCCGCTCCGCGGGCGCGCCGAGGGAGACGAGCGCGCGCTGCCACGCATCGCTGATCGGCAGCAGAAGCTCCGCATCGCGGAAGAGCGGCGCGTAGTAGTCGGGCCCCTGCTCGCGCGGCAGCATGGCGACGTCGAAGCCGTGGAACACGACGGCGAGCGGCCCCTCGACGTAGCCGGCGGCGCGCAGGCGGTGCATGCGTCGCCCGACGTTCCCGAAGTGACAGAGAACGGCATCGAAGCGGCGCGCCGACGCCACACCGCCGGGCAGCCAGCGGCGCGGAAGCGAGGCGTGCCACGGCACGTAGGTCGTCCGCTCGAGCAGACCGTAGCGCTGCACGGCGGCGTGCGCGAGGCCGGCCTCGCGCGGCAGGCCGGCGAGCACTGTCACGTCGTGCCCGCGATCGAGCAGCCCGGTGATCTGGTCGAGCACGAAGGTCTCGGACAGCGCGGGAAACTCGTTCACGGCGACCGCGATCCTCACGCCGTCGCCTCCCGAAAGAGGCTCGGCAGCGTCGCCGCATCGGCGCGCAGGCGCGCCACGCCCTCCTGCTGCGCGGCACGCAGCTCGGCGCGACGGTCGTAGGCGTCGAGCACGCGCGTCGCGTACGCGTCGGGCTCGATGTCGTCGAGGTCCTGGACCAGCGCTTCGTGCCCCAGCCCCTTGAACAGCTCGCGCGTCTTGAACTCATACGCCACCGGCAGCACCGGCGCGCCGCCCATCAGCGCGAGAATCGCCGCGTGCATGCGTGTCGCGAGCACGAGTTCCGATGCGCCGAACTCCGCGATCAACTGCGCCGGCGTGTGGAAGCCGTCGTCGACGCGCACGCGCGCCGCGGCGGGCAGCCGTTCCACGATGCGGCGCGCCGTCGCGGCGTCATCGGTCCAGTACTCCGGGACGCCC
Source organism: Planctomycetota bacterium (assembly GCA_039182715.1). Lineage (GTDB taxonomy): Bacteria > Planctomycetota > PLA2 > PLA2 > PLA2 > JBCDBY01. The sequence continues at coordinate 11,944 of JBCDBY010000087.1, read as the reverse complement.
TGACACGTCGACAGCAGCACGACGTCGGTGTCGCGCTCTTCGACCAGCCGACGAATGGCGCGCGCCTGCGCCTCCACGTAGCGCTCCGCGACGGCATCGGCATCGTCGCCGATCGGCCAGTGGCGCACCGACACGACGACGCGCGGCGCGCGCTCCGTCGCGGGCGCGTCGAGCGCAAACGCCCCGTCGGCCGCGACCCGCAGACGATCGCGAGGCGCGCCCGCGTCGGCGAAGTGTTCGAGCGATCGCGCGTCGCGCAGCAGCACGCGCGAGGCGCGCGAGCCGAGGTACTCGACGTCGCGCCGGTTCTCCGGCGTGGTGAACGGCCCGGCCGACTGCGTAAAGAGCACCAGCGGCATGTCGGTGCCGCGCAGGAGTTCGAGCTCGAAGAAACGATCGGCGAGCGGGTAGTGCTCGACCAGGTAGGTGCCGCCGGTCCAGACGAAGAGGTCGGCGTCGCGATACGGCTCCAGGTCGCGCACGGTCCGCTCCCCCACGAGGAAACGCGCCAGGGTGTCGCTTCCGGTGCGCAGCAGGCTGAGAGCGGTGAGCACGCGCGCGCGGCCGAGTCGTCCGCGCTTCTGGTGCGCGAGCGGCGTGCGGAAGTCGAGCGAGGGATAGAGTCGCGACGCCGTCTCGGGCTGCGCGTCGTAGACGGTGATCTCGGGGTCGCCGTAGGCTTCGCGGAGCGTGCGCACCAGTCCGAAGAGGATCGCCGCGTCGCCCCCATTGAGCGCGACCGTCTGCGTGATGACGATCTTCATCTCAGCTCTGGTTCCTGCGCCGGCCGAACAGGACCCGCACCATGTGGAGGCTGTCCACGACGACCGCGCGCCCGGCGGGGCTGGCCGCCACGCCGGCGAGACCGCCGATGAGGGCAATCGGGAGCGCCGCGGCGAGCGCGAACGGAGCGGGCAGCGCGTCGAGCGCGTCCCGCGCCACCCCGACGGTGACGAGCACGCCGACGCCGCCACACGCGCCCGCCAGCGCGCAGCGCCAGATGTCGCCCGCGCGCACCGGACCGGCTCGGCCCACCCACCAGAACAGAATCGGCGTCCGCACCAGCAGGCCGCTGACCGCGTAGGAGAGCGCCATGCCGCGCACGCCCCACGGAATGCCGGCCACGAAGGCGATCATCGTGAGCGAACCGCCCACGAGACTCCAGCGGCGCATCGACGCCGTGCGCTTCTGCGTGATGAAGAGCCAGCCGGTCGCGTTGGCCAGCGGCTGGACGAGCGCCGCGAGGCCGAGAATGGCGAGCAGCTCGCCCGCGCCGGACCACTGCGGTCCCAGCACGGTGAGGATGATCCAGTCCGACGCGACGATCATGAGCGCCGCCCCGGGAATGGTGACGAGACAGGTCTTCTCGACGATGCGCACAAAGGTGTCGCGGTAGCGGTCCGGCTGCGACGTGAGCCGCCCGAGCGTCGACACCGCGATGGGATGGATCGGCTGGTTCACCTGCCGGATCGGCAGCATGAGCAACTGGTACGCCTTCGAATAGAGCGCCAGGGAGCCGGCCCCGAACAGCCGGCCGATGATGACGTCGTCCGCATTGCGCGCGATGTAGTTGAAGAACTGCGCGCCGGTGAGGTTGGAGCCGAAGCCGAGGTAGCCGCGTACGCTTTTGAGCGGCGCCGCCTTCCCCGGGCGCCACGGGCAGGCCCACCACGCGCCGACGGTCTGCGCGAGCGCCGTGACGATCGGCATCAGGACGAGCGCCCAGTAGCCCGCGCCGGCCAGCGCGGCGACCACGGCGCTCGCCTGCCCGACGATGAGCGCGCCGAGTTCGATGGCGGCGATGCGGCCGAACCGCATCTGACGCTGCAGCAGCGCGCGGTGCTGCACGCCGAGTCCGCTCGCGAAGAAGACGCCGGTCATGCCGGCGGTGATCCCGAAGAGCTCCGGCCGCTCGAAGAACCAGGCGAGCAGCGGCGCGAGCGCCAGCACGATCAGGGCGGCGGCCGCGCTGAACGCCACGCCGACCCAGAAGAGCGTCGTCACCTCGGCGTCCTCGATCTCTTCGTGCTGCACGGTGACGTCGCCGAGGCCGAAGTCCTTGACCAGCAGCAGGATGCCGGTCGTGGCCGTCACCATGGCGACGAGGCCGAAATCGTCGCGCAGGAGGACGCGCGCGAGAACCGCGGTCGCGCCCAACTGGAAGAGGAACCGCAGCGCCTGGCCGGAGAGGGCGACGGCGCCGCCACGAACGGACCGCCCGCCGAGGTCCTCGTGCAGGTGATCGATGCGGAGTTGACCCCGTTTTTCGGACATGGCGCGCCTCTTGATCTATCGGACATTCCGGGGTCCCGAGGTGCATTCGCCCTTACATTTTTCGGGGTCCTCACCGATAGGAAAGGCATGGCCCCCCGCGTGACGATCGTCACCGCCACCTACGGCCGGCCGCACGAGCTCGAAAAGGCCCTGCGATCCGTCCAGGCCCAGGATTTCGAGGATTTCGAGCACCTGGTCGTGGAGGACGGCGCGCCGGGCCGCGAGGCGGCCGCCGTCGTCGAGCGGATGGACGACCCCCGTTTCCGGCTCATCCGGCTCGACTCCTCGCGGGGTCCGGCGGGCGCCCGGAACGCGGCGGTGCGGGAGGCGCGCGGCGAGTTCATCGCGATCCTCGACGACGACGACCTCATGGCGCCCCATCGGCTGGGCCGCGGGGTCGCCTTTCTCGACGAGCATCCCGACCACGTACTGGTCGCCGGCTGGGTCGACGCGATCGACGGACGCGGCGAAAAACACGCGACGATCCGGACGGCGGTCGGCGAAGAGCGCATCCGATCGGTGCTCCCCTTCCACAACCCGTTCCTGCACTCGACCTGCCTCGTGCGCGCCTCCGCGATGCACGCGCTCGACGGGTATCGCGAAGTGCTGCGCTACTCGCACGACTACGACCTGATGCTGCGGCTGGCGGAGCAGGGTCGCATCGAGATCCTTCCCGAGGTGCTCGGCGGCTATCGCTGCCACACGGAAAACATCTCCACCGGCCGCAGCGCGCTGCAGCAGGAGTACGGGCGCATCGCACGAGTCTGCGCGGAGCGACGGGCGGCGGGCGAACCGGAGCGCATCGAGGAGGAGGTCGCGGCCATCGACGTCTCCGACGCCAAGGAAAGCCCGCGCTTGTCCGATGCGCGCGTGCAGTACCAGTTCGGCGAGTGGAAGTTCCGCGACGGCCGCGTCGAGGAGTCGAGGCGCCACTTCCGTCGCGCCTGGCTCGGCCAGCCGACGCGCCCGCTCTGCTGGGGCCTCCTGATCGCGTCCTACACCCCCGCGCCCGTCCGCAAACTGCTCGCGGGCCCGTGCCGGCGCCTGGTGGCGATGCGGTACGCGACGTGGAGGTAGCGGGGCCGGAGGGAGCTGAGGGCGCGGAGATTTCGCGCTGAGATGGCTGAGGGACGCTGAGATCGCTGAGGGGAAACACGGGGGGCAACGCAAGTTCTATTCCCCCCCTGTTCGATCTCAGCGACCTCAGCGGAACTCAGTTCCCTCAGCGCGAACCCTCCGCGCGCTCTCTCCTCCTCTTCCTCCCGTCAAAAGTACGCGCTCCAGCTCCCCCCACCGCTAGACTCCCCCCGTGAGATCGCGCGCGATTCGCGGGAGCGTTTGGCTCTCGGCCGCCCGGGCGGTGCAGCTGGGCGCGCAGCTCGTCAGCCTCATCCTGCTCGCGCGCTATCTCGACAAGGCAGCCTTCGGGCTCGCGGGGATGGCAGCCGTGGTCGCCGCGGTCTTCGGGGCCGGCGCCGACCTCGGCATGGGCGTGCTCGGCGTGCAGCGCGACGAGCCCGACGAGCGTCACGTCGCGCGCTGGGCGCTTGCGGGCGGACTCGCGACCGCCGCGCTGCTCTTCCTGACCGCTCCGCTCTTCGCCGGTCTCTTCGGAGAAGGCGAATCGCTCACCTCGCTGCTGCGCGCCGCCGCCTGCGCGCTGCCGTGCGCGGGCATCATCGGCGCCGCACGCGCGCGGCTCTCGCGACGGTTCGCTTTCGAGCGCATGGCGGGTCTCGACATGGAGTGGGCGCTGGTCGCGGCCGCGGCGCGCGTCGGATTCGCCATGCAGGGCTACGGTGCGTGGGCGATCGTGCTGGGCGACCTCGTCGGCGTCGCGGTTACCGCGCTCGGATTCGCGCTGGTCGCGGGACGGCCGCAGCCCGGTCGCACCGCACCGCTGCTGCGGGACGGCCTACACGTCGTCGGCACGCGGCTGGCCGACGTGCTGTTCGGTCAGATCGATCGGTTCTTCGTCGGCGTGCGCTACGGCACCGGAGCGCTCGGTCTCTACACCTTCTCCTACCCGCAGGCGATGGCCGTCATTCAGCACGGCAGCCCGGTCGCGGAGCAGGCGGCGCTCCCCTGGCTGAGCCGCGTGCGGGACGCCGAGCTGCGCGACGCCTACGCCACCGTGACGCGCCTCTTCGCGCTCGCGGCGCTTCCCTTCGCCACGCTGCTCTGGGTGGCGGCGCCGGCCCTCGTGGACTGGCTCTATCCGGAGCGCTGGCGCGAAGCGGTACCGGTGCTGCGCGCGCTCGCCGTCGCCGCGTTCTGCGCCGGACTCAACGGGCTCCCGGGCGTCGTCTGGCTCGCGCTCGGCCGCATGCGGCTGCGGTTCGGATGGTCTCTCGCCAACGTCGCGCTGCTGGCGGTCGCGCTCCCGCTCTTCGCCGGCGACTGGCTGCTGGCGGTGCCGTACACGCTCGCCGCGCGATCGCTGCTGGTGGCCGTCGCGACGCAGGTCATGACCCGGCGCCTGATCGGCTTCCCCCACCGGCTCTACGTCTTCTGCCTGGTTCCGGGGCTGATCGCCTCGCTGGGCGTGGCGACGCTCGCGCTGCTGTTCTCACGCTGAAGCGTGCGGCGCGGCGTCCGCGAGAGCCCCTTGCGGTAGCCCGTGAAGGTGCCGGCCACGTGACGCCCGAAGCAGGAGGCGGCCGCGCGCGGCGAAAGTCGACCCATGCCCATCCAGAGCCAGAAGCGCGCGAGCTTCGGCAGCTGCAGCATCCACGGCACGAAGGCGAGCCGCCAGCGCCCGCGACGCACGTGCGTGAAGCAGTAGTAGACGTGGTTTTTCGCGATCGTGTGCCAGTCGCGGTCCCAGGCCGACTTGCGGTGCGGTCCGGTGGCCGCCTCGTGGAAGATGACGGCGTCGGGCTGGTAGACGAGACGGTAGCCCGCCTGCGCCAGCGAGAAACAGACGTCGGTCTCGTCGAGGTGGTAGCGGTAGTTCTCGTCGAAGCCGCCGAGCGCGAAGAGCGCCGTGCGGCGGATCGCGATGTTGTTGCCCTGCAGCGTGAGCGCGTGGCCCGCGGGCAGATCCTCGGGACGATCGAGCACGTAGGTGCGCCCGAATGCGGTCGCCGCCATGCACGCGTTCATCAGGTTGCCGTCGGGGTCGACGACGCTGCCACCCACCGCCGCGACCGCGTCGTCGGCGAAGGGCGCGACGAGGCGATCGAGCCAGCCTTCCTTCGGCCACGCGTCGTCGTCGAGGTAGACGAGCACGTCGCCCTTCGACGCCCGCGCGACGAGGTTGCGCTGGAGCGAGAGGTTCGCCTCCGGCGCGTGCACGATGCGCACGTCGGGGAAGCACTCCTCCAGCATCGTCACCGACTCGTCGTTGCCCGGCGGATGGCAGGTGACGATCTCGAGATCGTCGGACGGGCGCCATCCGAGTTCGTACAGCGTCGCCAGCGCCCGCTTGAGCGGGACGGCGCGCTTCCAGGTGCAGATCAGGATCGAAATCACGACGGATCTCCCCGCATGATGGCCTCCCGGTCCCGCGGAGTCGGCCGGTATCCGCGGCGCTGCGCCTCGACGAGCAGGCCGATCGCCCGGCGCGTGCCCGCGTACAGACGCGCGAGATAGGTGTAGGGACGGTGGTCGTGCGGCCGCAGGGCGGCAGCGCGGCGCGCCTCCGCCTCGGCCTGGCGCGTATCGCCCTGCTTGGCGGCGATCTGCGCGAAGCCGAGAATGGCCGCAACCGGGTCGTCGCCGATGCGAAGCGCGTCCTCGTAGTGCGCGCGCGCCTCCGCCCACGCCTCGCGGTCCAGGGCGAGCCGGGCGAGCGGATAGCGCGTCATCTCGAACATGCGCGCCGAGCCCATGCCGAGCCGGCGGAACTCGTCCTCGGCGCGATCGATCTCGCCGCGCCGATACCAGACCTCGGCGAGGTACCAGCGCGAGCGCTCCGCGCCGGGTTCGCAGCGCAGCGACTCCTGCAGCCATTGCTCCGCCTCGTCGAGCAGCGCGGGACGCTCCTCGATGACGCTGCGATCCAGCGCGAGCGTGCCGAGGTTGAAGGTCGGGCTCCAGACGCCGGGGAGGATCTCGAGCGAACGACGGAACGAACTCTCCGCCGCGTCGAAGTCGCCCCGCGCGCGCTGCTGCGCCCCGAGCGCGTTCCACGCGGTGCTGCTCTCCGGCGAAATCTCGACCGCGGACGCCCAGATACGCACCGGGTCGCGCCAATCCTGATTGCGTGACCAGGTGAGCGCCAGCAGGGCGCAGCCGGCGATCGCCCAGGCGGGCCGCGGCACGAAGCCGAGGCGGCGCACACCGAACGCGAAGAGGATCGCGATACCGACGCCGGGCAGGTAGAGGCGGTGCTCGTTCATGACCTGGTTGAGCGGAATGATCGACGAGGTCGGCGCGAGCGCGATCAGGTACCAGAGCAGCGCGAACGAAAGCAGGGGGGCGCTCCGGCGTCGGCTGAACGCGAGCCAGAGCATGGAGACGATCACCAGACCACCGCCGATCACGCCGAGCTCCCACGGGCTCTCCGACACGCGCACGTGGCGGTGGATGCAGAGGCCCACCGGCGCGAGGAAGAGGCCGAGGTAGGCGACGACGACGCGCGCCTGCGTGAAGAGGTTCCAGAGAATCGGACGCGCCCCACCGCTCCCGGGCTGCGCGGAAGCGACCGCGTCCGCGCGGGCGGCGAAGTCGATCACCGCATTGCCCAGCACGAGTTTGCGGACGTAGAGCAGCAGCAGCGCGACCGCGATCGCGGGCAACGCCGCGGCGACGCCCCGGCGCTCGAGCCAGACGAGGACGATCAGCAGCGCCGGGTAGACGACCGCGATCTCCTTGCTGAGGAAGCCGAGCGCGAAGAGGCCGAGCGCGAGGACCTGCCAGGCGAGCGCGATGCCGCGGCGTGCGTCGAGCGAACGCCGGTGGGCGAGCAGCGCCCAGACGACGAAGCCGGTGGCGAGCAGCGACGAGCGGGCGCTGGCGTAGTCGACCGTCTCGGTGAAGACGGGATGAATGGCGTAAAGAAGAGCGGCCCCGAGTGCCCCAAGGTCCACCCGGTCTCCGGCGCGTTGGTCGAGCGTCGCCGAAAGGGAATGCACCAGGAGGAAGACGCCGATGGCGACGAGAGCGTGGAGCGCAATCGCGGTCAGGCGCCAGCCGAGGGGATCGAAGCCGCCCCATTGATAGTTGAGGGCAAATGAGGTCATCAGCACCGGCCGGTACATGTGATGTCCGGGCAGGGCGCTGAAGGTGTCGGGTCGATGGAAGAACTGCGGGATGTACTTGGCGTCCCGCAGGTAGGGGTTCTCGACGATGTGATGCGAGTCGTCGAAGTGGAAGCCCGCATCGAGGCTGTTCGCGTAGGCGAGGAACGAGGCAACGACGATCGCCAGCAGCGCGTAGACGCGCGGCGCCTTGCCGATTTCCTGGCGCAGCCAGTCAAGCATCGCGGGCCTCCATCGCCTTGCGGTAGATGCGCACGTGATCCTCCGCCGACTGTTCCCAGCGGAAGGAGCGGGAGCGCTCCTGGCCGGCCACGCGCAGCTCCTGCGCGAGACCCGGGTGGTCGAGCACCTGGCCGAGGGCGTCGCGCAACGCGTCGACGTCGCGCGGCGGCACCAGCAGGCCGGCGTCCCCCACCACCTCGGGCAGGCTGCCGGCATCGGCCGCGATGACCGGAGCGCCGCACGCCATCGCCTCGAGCGCGGTGAGGCCGAAGCCCTCGTAGGAGGAGGGCTGGACGAACGCCGCGGCGTGCCGGTAGAGCTCGGGCAGCGACTCGTCGGGCACGACGCCGAGCATGCGCACCGGCGTGCTCTCGCAGGCGCGGTCGAACTCCTCGGTCTTCCAGCCGCGGCGGCCGGCGATGGCCAGCGTGAAGTCGCGTCCGTTCTCGCGCAGGGCGGCGACCGCACGCACCAGCACGTCGAGGTTTTTGCGGCGCTGGATGGTGCCAACGGACAGGACGTACGGTTCGGCGAGTGCGGGCGCGGGGGCGCCCTGCGTATCGCGGAAACGCGGGTCGAGGCCGTGATAGGCGACGTGGACACGGGCGCCGTCGACGCCCAGCGTGTCGATCATGTCCTGCCGCGCGTGGTGCGAGACGGCGACGATCGCATCGGCGTGCTTCGCCGCGTGCTCGTGCACGAAGCGCAGGTAGATGCGCGACGCGACGCCGAAGGTCTCGGGGTGATGGTGATACGCGAGATCGTGGAGCGTGACGACCGCCGGGCAGGGCGCGCGCCACGGCAGCGCGTTCTTGGTGTTGTGATAGACGTCCGGCTGCAGGTCCTTGAGGATGCGCGGGACCTGGACGTGATCCGCCCAGGGACGCGGGCCCTTGAGACGGATCGTGGCGATACTCTCGAAGACCTCCGGCCGATCGGTGAGCACGACGAGGTCGAGGTCCGGGCGTGCGGCCAACGCCTGCGCGAGCAGGACGCCGTAGGTGCGGGGGCCGCCGCGCGGGCCGGCGACGACGTGCAGCGCGACGCGGATCACGAAAGCGCCTCCGTGAACACGGCGTCCAGCTTGTCGCCGGTGCGCTCCCAGCTGAACTCCTGCGCGCGCGCGTAGCCGCGTTCGGCGAGATCGGCGCGCGTATCGTCGTCGCGCGCGAGATCGGCCATCACCTGGGCGATGGAGCCGGCGTCGCGCGGATCGAAGAACTTCGCGGCTCCGCCGGTCACCTCGCGGAAGACGGGAATGTCGGCGCAGGCGACCGGCGCGCCGCACGCCATCGCTTCGAGCACCGGCAGGCCGAAGCCTTCGTAGAGCGAGGGCTGCACGACCATGAGCGCGCTCTGGTAGAGCGAGACGAGTTCGTCGTCGGCGAGGTAGCCGAGGAAGTCGACCGACGGCGGCGCCGGCAGCGGGCGCGCGCCCGGGCCGACGAGCACGAGTCGGCAGGGGCGCATGCGCGCCCGGAAGGCGGGCAACGCGTCGAGCAGCGTGCCGATGTTCTTGCGCGGGTCCTGGTTGCCGACGACGGCGAGAAAGGGCTCCTCCGTCTCGGGGCGCGTCGGGTCGGGGCGGAAGACGTCGAGGTCGACGCCGTTGGGCACGACGCGCAGGCGGTCCGCGAACTCCTCGCCGTACTCCGTCACCACATCGTCCGCCGTGGCGGCCGAGACGGTAACGATCTGCGACGCGCGGCGCAGGGCGGCGGGCAGGCGCGCGTTCATGTAGGAGCGGAAGCGAAAGCTCTTCGACTTGGGGAAGAAGCGCCAGGCGAGATCGTGGACGCAGATGATCTCGCGCTCCGCGCCCGGGAAGAACGGAAGCAGGAAGCTGGGCGCGTAGTAAAGATCGATGCGCGCGCCCTTGAGGCGGCGCGGCAGCTCGAACTCCTCGAAGAGCAGCGAGCGCACCGGCTTGTCGAGCGACACGTCGGTGCGCACCGTCGTGAGATTCGGCGTGTCCGGGAAGAGCCCTTCCGGCGCGTCCTCGGGCAGAAAGAGCCAGAACTCGTCGTCGGGGCGGCGCGCGAGGAGCGCGTGCAGCGACTGCACCGTGACGCGGCCGATGCCGGTGCGCTGCGGCCCGATGGCGAGTCCGTTGATCGCGATTCTCACGCCAGCGCCTCTTTCAGCGTGCGGCCGATCGCTTCGATGGAGAAGCGCGCTTCGTACGCGCGGCGCGCGCCGTCGGCGAGGCGGGCGCGCAGCTCCGGATCCTGCAGACGGCGCAGCGCCTCGACGATCGCGGCGGCATCGCCGCGGCGCACGAGCAGCGCCTCCTCCCCGTCGCGCAGCATGGCGCGCGGGGCGGCGCCGTCGCCGGTGACGACCGGCTTGCCCGCAGCGAGGCCGTCGTAGACCTTGCAGGGCACCACGCGACCGGTCTTGTCGCCGTCGCCGAAAACGCCGAGCACGACGTCGGCCGCCTCGGTGCGCGCGGCGAGCTCGCCGCGGTCGATGAAGCGCCGCTCGAGCCGCACGTTCGGCATGGCGCGCGCGGCGACCTCCTCCTCGATGCGGTCGGCGCCGGGTCCGTCGCCGACGATCTCGAACTCGATCTCCGGCGCCTGCGCGGCGGCGTCGAGAATGACCGGCACCCCCTGCAGCGGGACGAAGCTACCGCAGAAGAACGCGCGCAGCGGGCGGTGCGGCTCGGGTCCGGGACGGCCGACGAGAGCGGGGACCGGCATGATCGATCCGACCGGGATGGCGTGAAACTTGGCGCGATCGACGCCGAACGTGCGCGCCATGTAGTCGGCGTGCGCCGTGGTGTCGGTGAGCACCTTGTCGGCGCGGCGCAGGGCGGAGCGCTCGGCGGCGAAGAGCGCGCGCGATCGCAGCGACCGCTCGGGGAAGAGTTGCCGGTCGCGGACGACCGTGTCCCACGGGCTCAAAAAGGCGTCGAGCACGATCGGCCGTCCGCGCGCGACGAGGCGCGCGAGCTGGATGTCGAGGTGGCCGGTGTAGCCGACGACAACCACGTCGTGCGCGGGCGCACGACGGTACTGGCGCGTGAGGCTGGCCCAGGCGCGCGCGAGGCGCCCGGCGAAGCGCAGGCCGCCCTTCGCGGCCGCGACCTTCTCGTGCGCGTCGGCGAAGAGCGGCGCGTGGCACTCGTGCACCGTGGCGCCCGCGGCGCGCAGGGCGTCCATGAGCACGGTGTTGCGCGGGTAGCCGCCGCCGACCGAGTAGGTGCCGAAGTAGCAGACGCGCACGCTAGTCCCCGCCGCCCCGCCGCTCGCTCCGGTCGAAACGCAGCTGGGCGATCTGATCGGAAATGAGCGCCAGCGCGAAGAGCATGACGCCCTGCACGATGAGCAGCATCGACATGTTGGTGAAGCGATGCTGCGTCGTGAAGGTGTAGGCGTACCAGCCGAAGCCGGCCACGAAGGAGATCAACGAGAGCGGGAAGAAGACGCGGAACGGGCTGAAGAAGGTCGCGATCTTCAGGATGATCAGGAAGAAGCGCGAGCCGTCGCGAATCAGCTTGATCTTGCTCTTTCCGGTACGCCGCCGCGCCTGGATGCCTTTGTAGGCGACCGGCAGGCCGGTCTTGAAGCAGGCGAGGGTCGTCGTGGTCGGGTAGCTGAAGGTGTTGGGCAGCAGGTAGAGGAAGCGTCGGGCGACGCCGGCGCGCATCAAGCGGAAGCCGGACGTCAGGTCGGGGATGGTGCGGCCCGTGACGTAGCTGGCGAACATGTTGTAGATGCCGTTCGCCATGCGGCGCCAGGGGTTGGCCTGGCCCGCCTTGTCGCGCGCGCCGACCACCATGGCGTGGTGCTCGAGCGCTTCGAGCAGCATCGGAATCTCTTCCGGCCGGTGCTGCCCGTCGCCGTCCATCATGACGTAGACGTCGCCCTGGGCGGCACGCATGCCCGCCTTGATGGCGGCGCCGTTTCCGATGTTGTAGGGGTGGCGCACGACGCGGGCGCCCGCCTCTTCGGCGACGTCCGCGGTGCCGTCCGTCGACCCGTCGTCGACGACGATGATCTCGAACGCGTCGGTCCCGGCGCGCTGCCGCGCGACTTCCTGGACCCCGCGAAGGACATCCCCGATGGCGCCCGCCTCGTTGTAGGCGGGCATGATGACGCTGACTTTTCTGACCATGCTCCTGTCGGGCCCGACCAAAGGCCCTTGCGCTCCGGGAGCCGTATCGGATGGAGACGGTTGGAGACTTTAGGGGGATTGGGCTAGGGGCCAGGGGCTAGAGGCCAGGGGCGTGGCGAGGGGGG
>JBCDBY010000086.1:0-15258 GCA_039182715.1 Planctomycetota bacterium | reverse complement strand
GCTCGACGTCGCCGAAAAGTTCCGCCAGCAGGCGGTACTCGTCCAGCTCCATCGAGGCCTGGGGGTCGTCCCGGAGGTGCGCCTCCACCTCGGCCGCCTCGTCGGGCGAAAGCTGCCCGTCGGCGTAAAGCGAGATGATTTCAGGACTTAGGTTCATCGATCTGACTCTCTCCGCGGTCCCGAGGAACGCGCTTCAAGGTCTAGCCCCGCGGGGGCCGGGATCGGACGCCGAAGAGGTGCGAAATTTCGCCCACCGGGAGGTTTTACACCCCGAGCCGATTCGGATCGAGGGTGCCCTTGAGCTCGTCGAGGAGCCGGCGCTTGGCGCGGTGCAGCGTCTGGCCCACGGAGCCCTCCGGCATGCCGAGCTTCTCGGCGATCTGGCGGTAGTCCTGGTCGCGCATGAAGCGCAGCCGCAAGATGGCGGCGTCGCGCTCCGGCAGCCGGTCGAGGGCGGCCGCGAGGATCTCCTGCGTCTCGTTCTCCTCGGCCGCGCCGCTGGCGTAGGCCCCTACCGGCGCGGCGGCCTCGAGCTCCTCGGTCGCGCCCAGCTGCGGTCGCTTCTTGCGCAGCAGCCGATGCACCTCGGTGCGTGTGATGACGCCGAGGTAGGTCTTGAACGAGTAGGTCTCGTCGTAGTTGCGGAGCAGTTTGTAGTCGCGGCGGGTGAAGGCGACCATCACGTCCTGGAGCATGTCTTCCAGGATCGACTCGTCCGGATACTGGCCGTGCAGGCGCAGGTAGCGGCGTGCGAGTGCCTTGATGGTCGGAGCGTACGCATCCACGAATTCCCGCCACGCCCCGGGCTCCCGCTGGATGCAACGCTGGACCAGAGCGACGGCTGCGTCGTTCTTGCCCATCGAGGGGATTATGGCACAGGAGGGGACGGGCGTTGGGAGCTGCACGCTCCACGCTTCCCGCTGCGCGCCCGCATGGGAGCAACTCCTCGCCCACCGGCCCAACTTGTGGCCGACCTACTCCTCGGCCAAAAACCGCGCGCCCACCGGGCCCGTCCGCGGCTGCGGCAGACCGTCGGCGTTGGTCTCCTCGGGCCCGTCGAACTCCTCGCCGTCGATCGTGAACACCGTCGTCAGGCGCGTCAGAATCGGCGCGAAGTCGAATGCGGGGAGTAGCCGGTAGCCCCACGGATCGGCGAACCCGTAGGGGCCCGAACCGCCGTAGAGGTAGGTGTGCGGGTGGCGATAGCCGTAGCGCGACTGATAGAGGCTGCCGTAGCCGTGCGCGTCGAAGTGGGCGGCGCCGTAATGGAAACCCGGCCCGTATCCATAGCCGTAGCCGCGCGGCGGACGCGCGTAAGCGCCGGGGTAGGACGGGCCGCGCAGGCCGGTGGGCTGCGGGTAACGACGCACCGACTTGTAGAAGCCGTAGCGCGGCTTGTACTGGCGGCAGTAGAGCGTCGGGCGGTAGTAGCCGCGCCAGTAGCAGCGTCCGTAGCTGAACGGATCCTGGTGCGCCCACGGGCGGCGCACGCGGTTGAGGCGCCAGCTCTGGTCGCGCCGCCTGTCGTGAATGCGACTGTAGCCGGCGGCGCGGCGACGCGAGTAGGTGCTGAGGCCGCGGCCCAGGTATCCACTGTTCACGCGAATCACGCGGTTGTGTCCGGGCTGGTAGCGGACGTACCGATAGTCGTAGGCCGCCGCTTCGAGGGCGAACAGCAGGGAACAGACGAGGGCGAGTCGCAGCATCACAGCCTCCGGAACGAGTATAGACCTTGGACGCCCCGGCGGGGCCGCTACTTCCCGCCCGTAATGGTCGGCGCCGGGGTTTTGATCTGCGGCGTCGACCGGCTCAGGAAGAGGATCGCGAAGCAGGTGTCGACCTGGTCGCTCTGCCACTTCTCGTCCTGGCTCTCCGGGACCTTTTGGCGCGGGTTTTTGGGCCAGCTGCCGTCTTCGCGCTGGTCCTCGATGAGCCGTTGGGCACCTTCGACATACCAGTCGCGCAGCCCGATGTAGTCGGTGCCGCAGAGCATGCCGCAGCGCTCGAGGCCGTAGAGCCAATAGAAGATCCAGTTTCCGCGATGGCCGGGATTGTCCTCGATGTCCCAGTTCTGCTGGATCCACGCAAGTCCCTCCCACATCGCGCGGCGCACCTTGGCGTCCTGCCGCTTGGTGTTCCAGTGGTCCTGGTCGCCGAGGATGTCGCGGCCAATGGCGAGCACCGCCACGCCCGCGGTCGTCATCGAGCCCGAGTAGGGGTAGTACGCGGTGATCGTTTTGCCGTTGCGCTTGATCTTCTCGGGCGGGTGGTAGCGCCAGCCGCGCGCCGGGATGTACGTGGAGCTGCCCCGCTCCCCCGGCTTGCGCTTCAAGACGCGCTCCGGATCGACGTAGAACGGCACCTTGGAGACGTTCTTGTCCTGCTGGCGGCGCAGGGTCTCCTCCATCATGCGGCGCACGACGCCCTTGTCGATCGTGATGCCCATGCGGTGCGCCGACCAGAGGCCGAGCGCGGCGTACTGCGTGTTCGACAGATCCATGCCGTTGGACGGGTAGCGCCAGAAGCCCTGCGGCTTCTGCTTGAGCTGCAGCCAGACGGCGAGCTCCTTGGCGCGAATCTTGTCGTCGGGCGTGACCTGCCGCTTCTTCTTGTCCTTCTTGCCGTCGAAGCGGCGGTGCTGCTTGACCGCCTGTGCCTCGAGCAGCATGAGCATCACGCCGACCTCGTAGGTCTGCAGGTTGTTCTTCTGGACCTTGTAGATCGACTCGAGGGCGCGAAAGCCCTTGCGCATCTTGGGGTGGTCGAGCGGGACCCCGCCCTTCACGCAGGTGAGCAGACAAAGCGACTGCATGCCCAGCTCGTAGATGGCGCCGCGCTTGTCCTCGTAGGAGGCCCAGCGCCCGTTCGTCTTTTGTTGGGTGAGCAGCCACGCCACGCCCCGATCGATGGTGGCATCGACTTCTTTCCAGAACTTGGGACTTTTGCGGGGATTCTTGGGCGCCGCCGTGGCGACCGAAAAAAGCAGAAGGAGGGGCAGGAATCGAACAGCCATGCGCGTTCACCCCAGCGTAATCTGATTGGACGGCCGACGCAGGATTCGCGGGCTTGGGCGTCCGATACCTCCTGACGAGTCCCCTGATCGAGTTCCTGAACGATGTCCGAGGCGCGCGCCCACCAACTCCGTTTTCTGGCCGGAACCCCCAGTTCCGCCGAAGCGAACGAACGTTCCGAGGAGAAGGACTTCCTGCGGCGCGCCCAGGCCGGCGATCCGGAAGCGTTCGGCTGGGTCGTGAACAAGCACTGGAAGCGCGCCTACTGGACCGCGTACGACGTGCTCTACGACCACGACCGCGCGCAGGACGTCGCCCAGGAAGCGTTCGTGAAAGTGCACCGCGCGCTGCAGTCGTACGACCTGGCGCGCGACTTCGCTTCGTGGCTTTACCGCATCGTCCTCAACGTGGCGATCGACCACAAGCGCCGGCGGGACCGCGATCGATCGGTTCCGACCGATCGCATCAACGAGATGGTCGATGCTCGCCGCGCGCATATCGAGGACGAGGCGAAGGCTGCAAAGATCGAGCGGGTGGAGCTGGTGTTGTCGCAGCTTCCCGACAAGTACCGCATCCCGCTTTCGCTGAAGGACATCGAGGGCATGTCGGTCGACGAGATCGCCAAGCTTCTCGATGTAAGCTATTCCACAGTACGGTGGCGGCTCCACAAGGCGCGCAAGCTCTTCCGCGAGAAGTGGACGAGGATCGAGCGCCGCGAGGAGCGGAGGAACAACAGCTAGGCATGCGTCGCTTCCAGCTGGAATCGAAACTCCACGACTATCTCGCGAACGAGCTCGATGCGTCGGCACGCGCCGAGGTCGAGGCGCTGCTGGCGCGCGACGAGAGCGCGCGAGCGCTCCTCGACGAGATGCGCGCCGCGGATGATGCGCTCTCGCTGCTGCGGGATCGCCAGGCGCCCGAGGCGCCGCTCGAAGCGATCCAGCGGCAGATTGCCGCCGGTGTGTTCGCAGGACGGCCCGAGCCGGAACTGCACGCCTGGGGCACCCGCTTCTACAAGCGCGTCGCCGCGGCCGCGGTGCTGACCTGTGGCGTCTCGCTGGGCCTGCTCGGCCACAACGTCTGGAGCAACGGTTCGACTTCCGTGGAGACGCCGGTGTCGGATCGTGCGCCGGTTGTGCACGACATCCGCAAGCTCCCGGAGATGGGCGTCGACGTGGACGGCAACATCGTCGACACCTACGAGTTCCTCAACCGCAACCGCAACAACCTCGCGACGTTCACTCCGACGGACTCGGTGACCCCGAGCCTCGAGATCGATCCGTTCCGCCGACGGTAATGCGCGCCCATCCTCTTCTGTCCGCCACCTGCTGGCTCGCGGCCTGCTGTTCCCTTGCGCACGCGCAGATGGACATGCCGCGAAAGGCGATCGCACAGGTCGAGGTGACCGACGAGGCGTACCACCAGGGGCTGAAGATCCTGGAGAAGGACATCTCGTCGGAGGAGAAGCGCAAGCAGCTCGAGGCGCAGAAGCTGCGCATCCAGCAGAACTTCCGTCTGCTTGTCTCCGGTATCGCGATCGCGCCGCGCGAGATCGTTACGCCGGCGCTGCATCCGCGCGCGCAGCTGCGCGTGCTGGTCACCTTCTACGACGGGACGAAGCTGCAGGCGAGCATCGTCGGCAACGACCCGCAGTCGAACCTCGCGCTCATTCGCACGCCGAAGCCGGTGCCGATGTACGTGCAGTTCAGCCGCTTGCCCATCGAGCGCAGCCAGCCGGTTTCGCTGATCGGCTACCGGCAGCGCGAGGGCATCGATGCGCAAGGCGTGGTCACGTTTCCGAGCGTGTCGGCGACCTGCAAGGACATCTACCGCGTGCGCGCCGGCAAGCCGATCTCGATCGGCTCGGTCTTCGTCATCGCAACGACCGGACGCCGCGTGAACCCGGGCTCCGCCTGCCTCGACAAGGACGGTCGACTGCTCGGCGTGCTGCTTGGGTGCGCGCCCGCCCAGGCGATGCCGATGCGGGCGCAGGGCGCCGTCGCCTCGATGGAGCGCAGCTTCGTCATTCCCGGACGCCGCGTCGCGTGGGTCGTCGAATCGATGCGCCGCCACGGCCGCGTCGTCCGTGCCGACTTCGGCGTGAAGCTGCAGCCGATCAGCGAGGCGCTCGCGGCGCAACTGCCGGGCGTGCCCCAGGGCGCCGGCAGCGTCTCGTTCGTCGCGCCCGACGGTCCCGCCGCCAAGGCGGGCGTCCGCCGTCACGACCTGCTCCTGAGCGTGAACGGCAAGCCGCTCCCCGACATTCACCGCCTGCGCGAGACGCTCTGCACGAGCGAACCCGGCAAGGCGGTGAAGCTCGAGATCATGCGCGAGGGCAAGAAGCTCGAGCGCACGGTGACGCCGGAAGAGCGGGAGTAGGTCGCGACCTACTCCTCGAACAGCTTCTTCGCTTCCGCGTAGAAGCGCAGCCGTTCGATCGCGCTCGTCGCCAGCTTGCGGATCTGGTCGTCCGGGCTGCGCAGGTGCCGGAGGACGTCCGGCCCGCACTCGACGAGGTACTGATTCGCGACGGCTCGCAGGACGAATGCCACGGCAGCCGGCTCCTTGCTCGACTGCAGGATGGACCGGAAGGCGCTCGTCCTCCGGGAGACGCCCCACGGATCTTCGGCCTGTCGCAGCGCCTCGAGGGCACCGAGGCGAAACGCCAGCGGTCCGTCGCCGTTGAACTCGCTCCACGCGTACTCCAGCGTGGGCCGCGGCTCGAGCCGGTGGACCAGAATCCAGAGCGACTTCGCGGTCGTGTTCCCGGGCCGGGTGCGTAGCTCTTCGCGAAGATATGGAAGCTGCTCCTTCGTCGCGACCTTGCGCAGGGCGCGCACCGTCTCCTGCCGCTCCGCGCTGCCCGGCGCATGCGACCGACCGAACGTCTCGATGGCGGCGAGCCCTTCCGGCCCCCGCTCCGACAAGGCCTTCAACGACCGTTCCACCGCCTCCCACCAGTTCTTGTCGAGGCTTGCGACGAGCGCCTGCGTTCCGGCATCACTCCGATCCGCCCGGGCGACGTCCACGACCTTGATCGCGACCTCGTATCGCTCGTCCGAGGCGTACCGGTAGAGCCGGGCTCGCGCCTCGGGATCGGTCTTGAGGAGGCTGCGGATATGGAGCGATCGCAGCAGATTCGGACCGAACCCGTTGACCCGCACGCCCCCCGGCTGCGTGTCCCACTCCCAATCGGCGCCCCGCTTCTCGAGCAGCGCGAACAACACCTCTCGCGCCAAGGGCGGACCGAACGACGCAAGCCCGGACCATCGCTTCGACTCTTCACGACCGAGGAAGGGCAGCATCGCACGCCAGAAAAGGCGACCATCCTTCCAAGCGGCCCGCATCATCGCCTTGCGTCCGTCCTCATCCGCGAAGGGAACCAGCTGCGCCGCACGCGCCTCGCCAATTTTCTGGAGGTACTCCACGCTCGTCGCGGGGAAGGGTATCGGCCGCGCATTCGGACGGCGCGCGAACTCGAGGAGCCGATCGAAGTCATCGGCCGTAAGCCATCGCAGGCAGTTTCGTGCCGCGACGGAAATCTCCTCCGTCCCCTCGAAGTACGACCGCAGCGCTTCCTCCCGGAACTCGTCCGAGGGCACGAACGCCGGCCGCGGCGGCGTCATTTTCGGTCGATTCAAGGTGCCGACGACCGGGCGCCAGGAAAGATGCTGGAACCCCTTGCGGATGGAGTAGCGCTGCAGCAGTTCGGCCGCCGCATCCGAGTTCCGTGCGGCCATCGTCGCGAGATGCTGCGAACCGTCCTTGCTCTTCTGCGCCGTGACGAGTTCGCCGTGCTTCTCGCAACGGCCGATCACGATGCGGGCCCAGCTCTCCGCCATACCGGGCGTCACGTCGCCTTCCTGCTGTGCGTGCGCCGTCACGACGTAGACCGGGATCGGGCCAGGGCGGTCGATCAGCCACTGCTCCAGCTGTTCGCGCAGCGACGCGTGCGTCACCTGCCACGGGATCAGCTGCTCGACGACGGACGGCTGCCGACCCGGCTTCGAGAGATGCGGAAGCGCGGCGCGCACCCACGCGGGGTCCTTCGCGAGCGGTCGCGCCATGTTCACCGCGAGCGCCCGGGTGATCACCTCGGGGTCGTCGTCCTGCAGTGCCGTGGCGAGGAAGCGCCAGCACGCGGCCGAGACCTCCTTCGGCGTACGCTGCGGGTTCACGGTCGCCAGCGACCACGCCGCGACGATGCGCCGGCGCATACTGCGCGACGCCGTCGGCCACATGTCGTGCAGCGCCTCCATGAGCGGCAGGCGATGCGCCTTGCTGCTCCGGAACGCATTCAGGATGTTGAGGCGGTAGAAGACCTTCTCGTCGCGCAGCGCGCCCAGCAGAACGGCGTCCGCTTCCGGCGTCTGCTGCGCCACGCACAGCATGCTCGCACCGTACACCGCGTTGGCATTGCTAGAACGAAGCACGGCCGCGAGCATCGGATGCCCCGCGACGCCGATGTCATTCAGGAAGTCCGAGTCGCTCGTGCCGAACTTGCCTCTCTTCAGCACGTCCGCGTAGATCGTTTTCAGCTTGGCCTGCAGCGGGTCGTCAGCCTTCGCCGGCTGCGCGTTGAATCCGCCGGTGTAGGAGGGGAACAGCTTGGCCGCCTCCTGGTAGAGGGACCCGCCCTCCAGCTTCTTCAGCAGCTCGGGCGACGCCTTGCCCTGTTGGGCGCGGATGCGGATGAGCGCGAGATAGGCGCGCGGCGCTTCGGGCGCCTTCGGGTGCTTTTCGACCAGCGCGCGGTAGAGCTTCTCCGCTTCGGCGCGGTCCCCGCCGGAATGCTCCAGCCAGTACGCGCGATAGAAGAGATCGGCCGCCTCGTCCGCCAGCGTGGGCGCGGCGAGGAGAAGAAGGGTCAACATCGTTCGCATGGGGATATTCGACGACGGCGCGCGTCTACTTGCCGTCCCGATCCTGCAACGCCATCGTCCCGGGCACGAGGCGATAGCCGACGCCGGGCACGGTGAGCAGTACGGTGGGGTTCTTGGGGTCCTGTTCGAGTTTGCGGCGCAGACGCGCCACGTGGTTGTCGAGCGTGCGCGTTTCGGCCGCGTGCGTGACGCCCCAGAGCTCCTGCAGCATCGCCTCGCGCGGCACCGCCTCGCCCTGCTTGGCGAAGAGGAAGCGCAGGATGTCCGCTTCGGTCGGCGTCAGGCGCGACTCGCGCGTGCCCCGCTTGACCGTCATCGAAACGAGGTCGGCGATGACGCCGGGCGCACTCCCCCGCAACCGCGCCCCGATGCGCGCCAGCAACTCGCCGAGGCTGAACGGCTTCGTGACGTAGTCGTCGGCGCCCAGCTTGAGGCCCGCGATCTTGTCCACCTCCGCGCCGCGCGCGGTGAGCATGATGACCGGGGTCTCGTTGCCGTCTGCGCGCAGCCGCTGCACCACCTCGAAGCCGCTCTTGCGCGGCAGCATGACGTCGAGCAGCAGCAGGTCGAATCCGCCCTTCCGCGCCTCCAGCAGCCCCTGCGCACCGTCTTCGGCCACGACCACGTCGTAGCCCTCCGCCTCGAGGTTGAACGCGAGCCCGCGCGCCATGTTGGGATCGTCCTCGACGAGCAGGATGCGGCTCATGCCGTGCCTCCGACCGGGAGCACGAGTTCGACCCGCGCCCCCCCGCCCGCCGCAGCGTGCACTTCCACCCGCCCGCCGTGCGCCTCCATCGTGGACTGCACCAGGCTCAGGCCGAGGCCGGTCCCGGGCGTCTCCTTGCGGTCCGCGCGTTCCAGGCGCGCGAACGGGCGCAGCACGTCGGCGCGCTGCCCCGCGGGAATGCCGGGACCGTAATCGCGCACCGCCAGACGCACGTGGCCATTCGAAGCGGTCCCGGTCAGCTCGATGCGTGGATCTTCCCGGCCGTACTTGCGCGCGTTGTCGATCAGGTTGTCGAGCGCGCGGCCCAGCGCTTCACGGTCCGCGCGCACCTCCGGCAGCGCCGTCGCGTCGAGCTCGAGCGCGAACCCCTCGTCACGCAGGCGAGGCTGCCAGCGTTCCTCCGTCTCGCGCAGCAGCGCCGCGGGATCGACCGGCTGCCGCTCGAGACGCGGTCCGCGCGAGACGTGCAGCAGGCCGTCCACCAGCGACTCGAGCCGCTGTTCCTCGTCGAGAATCGTCTGCAGGAACCGCGCGCGGTCCTCGTCCGTGCGCGCGCGGCCCGCCTGCAGCGTCTCGGCGTGCAGGCGGATGTTCGCCAGCGGCGTCTTGAGTTCGTGCGTCACGTTGGCGACGAAATCGCTCTTGGCCTCGGCGTAGCGACGCGCGCGCGACATGGCGAGAAGCGCGTAGAGCGACCCGAGCACGATCACGCCCGCGGCGCCGCCATACAGCCAATAGATGCGACGGCGGCGATCGGCAAGTTCGCGCTCCCACGCGGACCGGTCCGGATCCGCCCCCATCTCCAGCATGTCGAAGGGTTTGGGCATGCGCACCTTGACGCTCCCCTCGGGCAATTCGGGGATCGGAACGCTCCGCATGAGCAGGACCGGTCCCT
The DNA here is from genome assembly GCA_039182715.1 of Planctomycetota bacterium. GTDB lineage: Bacteria > Planctomycetota > PLA2 > PLA2 > PLA2 > JBCDBY01. The sequence goes on along the minus strand of JBCDBY010000086.1, from coordinate 5,742 downwards.
CCGGCCCGACATCGCCGCGGAAGAGCTGTCGCTGGTAGCGGAACAGGCTTTCGTCCGCGGGAAGAGTGTTGAGGAAGGCGCGCTCCGCATGCGTCGACACCGGCTCGAGGCCCGCCTCGGCGAGGAGCATGCGGCCGAAGCGGTCCGACGGCCCTCCCAGCAGCGCGCTCACGTCGTCCCGCCACGCTTCGTCGGGGCTTTCTCCCCGCGCCCGGAACCGCTCCCGGCGGATGAGGTAGGCGAGCTCGGTTCCCTCGACGGACGGCTCGCGGAGCGCCGCGTCCCAGTCCTTGCGCGCGAGCGCGACGCGGGCGCGCTCCGCGCTGGTGGTTGCCGCCGCGTTCGCCTCGTCGAGCCGTCCCTGCGCCAAGTGGTAGGAACTGAGCGAGCGCGCGGGCGTCTCGAAGGCGCGCGCGACGGCCGGCGGGGCGGGACGCAGCAGACGACCGTCGAGCGTGTAGCGCGCGCGGACCGGTCCTTCGGTCAGCGCTTTCTCGAGCCGGAAGCGGAGCGTGATCGCCTCCGACTCCAGGTTCGCCCGGGTCGCGAGACGGCCGGCGAACATGATGCGATTCGCCTCCGCCTGCACCAGCCGCTCCGCGACGTAGACCACGCCCACGAGGGTGACGACGACCGAAACGAGAAGCAGCCCCTGCGCGAACCGCACCTGCGGATTCTAGGTCGCGGGCCGGCTCAGGCCTGTGACGAAGTTGTACTCGCGAGGTACGCGGCCGGACAGGCGGTCGCCTTGACGACGAGGAAAGAGACGTCGTCATGCAGCTTGCCGCCGGCGTAGCTCGTGACGGCGCGCGTGAGCGCGTCGACGATGGCGGGGGCGCGCTCACGATGCAGGCGCGCGAGCTGATCGCGAAGCCGGCTCGTGCCATAGAGCTCGCGCGTCTCGCCCATCGCCTCGGTGGCGCCGTCGGTGTAGAGCAGTAGCGCGTCCTCGCCCTGCAGCGGCGGAACCACGGTACAGACCTCGTAGACGGCGTTCTCGACGATGCCGAGCGCCGGACCGGTCGGCCGCAGCTCCTCGCAGCGCGCGGCGGCGGCGCGGTAGACGATGCCCGGCTGGTGGCCGGCGGACGCGTAGCGAAGCTCGCCGGTGCGCAGGTCGACCTCACCGAGGAACAGCGACATGAAGCTGCCCGTCGGCATGTCGCGGATCAGCGCGCGATTGACCTCGCCGAGCACCGCCGCCATGTCCTCGTTGGATCGCAGGAACGTACGCAGCAGCGAGCGGGCCGCCGCCATGAAAAGCGCCGCCGGAAGGCCATGGCCGGCCACGTCCCCGATCACCAGCGCGACCTTGTCCTCACCCCGCTGGACGTAGTCGAAGTAGTCGCCCCCCGCTTCGTCGCACGGACGGCTGAAGCCGGCGATCTCCACCTTGGCGCCGCGCACCGGCGCCCCCGGCAACATCGCCTGCTGCACCTCCTTCGCCTCGGTCAGCTCCGCCTCCATGCGGCGCTTCTCCTTTTGCACCTTGTGCAGGCGAGCGCGCTCCAGCAGCGACGCGCACTGCGTGGCCAGCGTCTCGAGCAGCTCGAAGTCCTCGCGGCCGAAGCCCTGCGCGGAGAGGCGGCTATCGGCGTAGAGCACGCCCATCGTGCGGTCGTCGAGACGCAGCGGCGTGCAGACCGCCTGACGCAGCCGCAGCTCCACCACCGAGCCGCCCTTCCACGCGGGTCCGTCGCCCGCGTCGAGCATCGCCTCGGTGCCGCCGGTCTCGAGGACGCGCTGCACGATCGAACGGGAAAACCGCAGGTCGCAGCGGTCCTTGCCGCCGACCGACGCGCGGATCCCGAGCCGTCCCTTCGCGTCGCGCAGGATGACCATGCCGCGTTCGGCTCCGATCAGGTTGATCGTGCGGTCGACGAGAGCTTCGAGTCCCGCCTCGAGATCATCCGTGCGCGACGCGGCGTGCAGCGCGCCGTCGAGCACCGCCACCTTACGCGCCGTCCGCGTGCGCGCGCGGATGCGGGCGAGCAGCTCGCCGAGACCGAAGGGCTTGGCGACGAAGTCGTCCGCACCGAGCCGCAGGCCCTCGACGCGATCCTCCTCCGCGTCGCGTGCGGACATGAGGATGACCGGCGTCAGGTCGCCCGACGCGCGCAGCGCGCGCAGCAGGTCGAAGCCGCTCCGGTCGGGCAACAAGTCGAGCAGGATGAGATCGAATGCGCCGCGACCGACGCAGGCGACGGCGTCGGCGCCGTCTTCGAGGTGCTGGACCTCGAAACCCTCGGCTTCCAGGTGGAAACCGATCCCGCGCGCCATCCCGCGGTCCGCTTCGATCAGCAGTATCCGTCGCATCCGTCCGTCTCTATAGACGCACGCCGACGCCGAACTGCGCGCATTGTTTTCGTCACATTCGCGCAAAAAGAAATCCGTCGGATTTCCGGTCACGCCGGGGCGCGCGCGAACGTACTACGGGATGGAAGAGCGTCTACTTCGACTCGGCTTCGGCGGCGGCCGCGACGGCCGCGCGCTGCACCGACGACTTGTAGGACGCCTCGCCGGTGCCGATCACGATCTCGTGGTGCGCCTTGCCCATGCGCACGCCCTCGAGTTTGATCGTGCCCGCGAGATCGATGAGCGTGAACCGCTTCATCTCCAGGTCGAAGTAGAGATCGCCGGCGAGCCGCACCTTGGCGAAGAGCTCGCGGTCGCGCATGCCTTCGAACTTCCAGTCGACGTAGAACTTCGCCCGCTCGACGCCCTCGACCTTCTCGATCGCCTCGAAGGTGACGATCATCTTGGAGCGGTTGCCGCTGTCGAAGTAGGGCGCGAGGCGCGCGGCGATCGACTCCGCGTCGGCCTGCCAGCGATCGCCGACCTGAATCGGCTCGCGCGGCAGGATGTCGCGCCAGTCCATCTCGACGCCGATCGACTTGCGCACCAGCGGCGGGATGGTGAAAGGCAGCTTGCTGCGCACGCGACGCGAGCGCAGGTTCTCCTTGATGGTCAGCTCGTGGCCCTGCAGCGGGCTGCGGTCGATCTGCGCCCGGCCGCGGTCGTCGTCGCGGACCTTGGTGTACTTCTTCTGGTAGGTGCGCTGGATCTCCATCGGACCGCGCGCGGACGCCTGCTTGACGACGTCGCGGAACCGCTCGGTGCGCTCGACCTGCTCGTAGGTCTTGCGCTCCTTGTTGCCGAGCTTGTAGGTCGTCTTCAGGTCGAACTTGATCGTGTTCGACCCGATGAAGCGGTCCCCGGAGCGGATCTCCTGGCGCAACGTGTACTGCTTGGGCTTCTTCTTCTTCGCCGCGGCCGGCTCGGACGCCGCCTTGGGAGCATCGTCCGCTTGCAGAAGAGTCGCACTACACAGGAGGAGAAGACAGACCCGCCACATGCATCGGTTATCGACCGAATGCGGGCGCCACCCTCGCCCCGCGACGGATTCGGCGCGTCCCAATCGGAGACACCCCGCGACCTCCGGATGCGATAGCATCGGGGCCGTGCAGAAACGTCAGGCCGGACGCGCCTTTTGCCCGGAATGCGGGCAGAAATACGCCGTGCCGGAGGACGAGCTGCGGCGCCGTGCGGGCCTGCGATTCCGGGCCACCTGCCGCAACTGCGGCACGCCGTTCAGCGTGATGTGGGACGGCAGCCAGCTGGTCACGGAACGCGAGGAGATCCTGGCGACCGACGAAGCGGACGAGCGCGACGTCCTCTCCGTGGGCGCGCGCGTGGGCAAGTACGAGATCGAGTCGCCGCTCTCGTCCGGCGGGTCGTCCACGGTCTATCGCGCCTTCGAGCTGGGCGCGAACCGGCATGTGGCGCTCAAGGTCCTGCATCGCGCGCCGGACTCGGACTACGGCATCCGGTTCCGGCGCGAGGTGGAGGTGCAGGGGAACCTGAAGCACCCCAACCTGATGCCGATCTTCGACCAGGGGCACGTCGACGAGATGCCCTACTACACGATGGAGCTGCTGCACAAGCCGGTCACGATGGACGCGGTCGTGCGGCTCTTCCGCGCCAACCGGCTGGGCTACAACCCGTCCCTGCGCACGCTCAACTCGCTCGATGCGATGCTGCGGCAGATGATCCTGCCGGTGACGCGCGCCATCGGGTTCGCGAACGTCAACGGCATCATCCATCGCGATCTCAAGCCCTCCAACATCCTCGTGGACGGGCGGACGCTGCGCGTGTACGTCATCGACTTCGGCATCTGCCACGTGTTCAAGGAGGCGGGCTCGCGCCTCGTCCTGCGCGCGAGCGACGCGCTCAAGGAGGAGACCGACGCCAAGGCGATGGCGATGGGCACGCTGCGCTACATGCCGCCGGAGCAGGCGCGCGGCGAGGTCTCGCGCCAGGGCGACGTCTGGGCGCTCGGGTCGCTGCTGTTCCACCTGCTCGCGGGCGACGCCCCCATCGCGCCCGCCATCGATCTGCGCAAGGTCGGGCTGGACAAGCGTCTGCGCAATCTCGAAAAGATCGCCGCGTCGAGCCGCGAGGGGGGCGACGAGGAGGAGGCGGCGTTCTACGAACAGCGCATCGAGGAGCTCAAGGGCGGGTCGCTGCGCAGCTCGAAGGACCTCTTGCGCGACGCGGTCGAGGGCCGCTATCAGCCGCTTCCGCGCGGCACCGACCCGGGGCTGGCGGCCATCGTGCACCGCGCCATGGCGCTCGACCCAGCCAAGCGCTATCCCGATGCCGACGCGTTCGGCGCCGACCTGCACGCCTGGCTCTCCGGCAAGCCTGTGCGCGCGTATGCGGCCGGCCAGAGCCACGCGCGCGCCACGGCGTATCGCGGGCGGCTCTTCGTGCGGCGCCACAAGAGCGCCGTGACCACCGTGGCGATCCTGCTGCTCATCGGCGTGGTGGCACTCAGCGTGTGGAGCGTCACGGCGTCGAGCCGCGAGCGGCACAATCTCGCCAACTGGCTCGACGAGGCGCGCACCAACCCCGACCCGTTCGCGCAGGAGGAAGCTCTCGACCAGTTCCTCTCCGTGCGGCCGGGCGATGCCGAGGCGCTGGCGCTGCTGGCGCGCGCGCGACAGTTCCAGCCGCTGCTGCGGCAGATCCGCGAGGCGCGCGACGTGCGCACCCGCGTCGGCGAATTGCGGCGGACGGGGCAGGCGGAAATGGCGGACCAGCTGGCGGCGGACATGGCCGCGGTGCTCGAGCGCAGCGTGCTGCCCGAGCTGGCCAAGCTGCCGGCCGACTACCCGGGGCGGCGCAACGAACGCGAGGTCACCGAGCTCGCGACGTTTCTGCGCGGACGCCGCTCGGTGACGCTCGAGGGCGTCCCGCCGAAGGCGGAGGTGACGCTCGTGCGGCCGGACCCGCGCGGCGACGGCGCGCTGCGCTGGGACGAGCCGAAGTCGATCGGGATCGGACCGCAGACGGAGCCGTTCCGGCTCGACGGGGGGTCGTACGTCTTCGTCGTGACGCGCGAGCGGCGCTCGATCTACCTGCCGGTCTCGATCGACACGGCGACGCCGCAGTCGGTGCGCGTGGTTTGCCCCATGGACCCGGCGCGCGTGCCGCTCGACATGGTGCTCGTCGGCGGCGGGACGGACCTGCACTTCGGCGACCTGCGCTTCCAGGCGGAGACCTACCGGCGCGACGTGAAGCCGTTCCTCATCGAGCGGACCGAGGTCACCAACGAGATGTACGCGCGCTATCTCAACAACCTGCCCAACGGGGCGCGGCGCGCCGCCGTGCCGCGCCGCGTAGGACGGAAAGATCAAGGTTCCACATCCGCGCAACCCATTCGAACACGTTTGGAGCCGT
>JBCDBY010000085.1:0-15518 GCA_039182715.1 Planctomycetota bacterium | reverse complement strand
GGTTCGCACTGTCCAGTCTGTTGATTCGCTTGTAGAGTTTCTGGAGATTGGTGGCGACGTATACGGCTTCGCGCTTCGCGAGCTTCGCGTCTCCACCACCCTGCGTTTGCGTCCAAGGAAGCGCAGCGCAAGATGCACTCACCTCGTCCCATGATCCATACGCCGCGACGAGGTCCTGAGCATCTTCGTCATCGTTCTACGTGTAGTCACTTTCCTCGCGGATGCGGATACGCTGCCAGGTAAATCCGCCGTCGCTTGCAGCGCGTCGGCACCATGAGTGTTCTGTGCATTCGCGCCGTTGGCGCGATCGGACAACCTCGCCCCGTCCGCACGACGGCGTTCTTACCTGGCACCGTATCCCCTGGATCGCCTCAGGCGGCGACGGGCTCTGGACGGCTGCGGACCAGGCCGAGGGTCTGGAGCAAGGCCCAGAGCGCGACGACGTCGGCGACACCGATCACCGCCCAAGTCCCAGCGGGCTCCAGCGGCCAGAGCTCGAAGGCGACGAGCGCGATCGAGCCGGCCACCCACACGAGGTCGAGCGCGACAGCGGTCCACGCCTCGCCCCGCGAGACCGCCGCCCGGCTCGCGTTCCGCCACAGCCCGACAGCGAACGGAAGGAGCGTCAGTCCGACGACGCGCAGCGCGAGCGCGGGAACGCCGAGCAGCGGCGCAAGCGCGTCTCCACCGGCGAGGAGCGCGGATCCGCAGAGGAGAGAGAAGGCGGCGTTGCCCTTGAGCGCACGCCGCAGGAGGAGGTCCGTCTGAGTGGGATGCATGCCCGTACTATACGTTTCTAAAGTCACAGCGACGGCCGCTGCACTATATATTTCTAAAGCTAGCCATTAGACTACCCGAAGACCTTCTCCGATGACCCGACGCACCTACGCCCAGCGCTGTGCGCTCGCCCACGCGCTCGATGTCGTCGGCGAGCGCTGGACGCTCCTCTTGATCCGCGAGCTCCTCACGGGGCCGCGGCGCTACGGGGAGCTCCTCGCCAACCTGCCGGGGATGGGTACGAACCTGCTGGCAGCGCGCCTCAAGGACCTCGCCGCGGCCGGGCTGATCGACAAGGACGAGGGGACCTACGCACTGACCGCGCACGGAGCGGCGCTCGAGCCTGCCGTGCTGGCCCTCGCGCGCTGGGGTGCACCGATGCTCGCCGAGGCCGACGAGGACGAGCACTGGAGCGCGACGTGGAATGTCGTCGCGCTGAAGTACTCGTTCCGACCCGACCGGGCGCGGCGCGCGCGCGGTGTCCTGGAGTACCGAGTCGACGGCACGCGGGTCCAGGCGCGCGTGCGCAACGGCGAGATCGAAACCTCGCTGGAGCCGCGCTGGGACGCCGACGTCGTGCTGGAGGCGGACGGCGAGACGCTGCTCGCGATCGCCGGTGGGACGCTCGAACCAGACGACGCGGAGGCCGACGGGGCGCTGCGCGTCGATGGCGACAGGCGGCTCTACCGCTCCAGCCTCAGGTTCTTTTCGTTCGGTTGAACGCTCCAGCTCAGGCCGACGGCAGCCGCTCTATCACCGGCGAATACGTTGCCACGGATACGGTGCCATGTAACTGAGCCGTTGATCAGAGCGCCGCGACACGAGCAGTGTTCGGGGTGATCACGCCAGTGGCACAATCGGGCGGACTCCGTCAGTAGACACGACAACGTCCTTACGTAGCGTTGTTTCCACTACTGACGAGCTCAGCGACTCCCGCGATGGAGGCGCCGGCTAGTCAACCAGGGGTCGCATCTCGATCACCCGGTCAAGCTGGTCGATGAACGTCGGCAGGTAGCTCTGGTCCAGCTCGTGCCGGAAGAGATGACTCTGACGAAGCGGATCGGGGGTCATCTCGACCTCGAGTTCCATGTGGCCCACCCGGTCCGAGACCTTCATACGGATGGCGAGATCGGGTTCGATCGGCGGGAGCTCGGCGGTCATTCCGGCCCGAAAGTCCGCGTGCAGAATCGAGCACCCGGCGCGAAGCGACGCGAGGCACTCGATCGTGAAGATCTCGCCTCCCGTCCACACGCGCGCTCCGTCGGCGGTGTAATGCGCCGTCGAGCGTAGCCAGGTGTAACCGCCGTCCGCCTTGAGCGGCCCCGGCGGGGTGTGGATCCAGATGTGAAGGCCCCCGAGCCGAATGTCGGGTTCGCCGAAGATGGAGGGGTCCCGGACGGTCACGGCGGACACTGTAGCGCCGGGTGAGGAGCTAGAGGTGACGTTTGGCGAACGCGCGACCGGAGCCTGTCTTGAGATAACGCTCGAGGGCGAGGGCGCGCTTGGGGTCGGGGAGCCAGATGGCTGTGATGAGGCGCCAGGGGCGGTGGCGGGATGTCGAGGGCACGTCGCCTGCGTTGTGGCGAGCGAGGCGGACGTGGATGGGGAGTCTCGTGAAGCCGACGTAGCGCTGTCCGTGGGGGTGTTCGCTTTCGAGGATGTAGACGGTTGCGCCTTGGGGTGTCACATGAGGATGGACGGTTGCCGGTGGCGTTGGCGCGATTGGCGGGAGTGGTGGATTGGGGTTGTCGTCTGCTGACGCGCTTCGCGCTATGGCGGACAATCCGGAGGGCAGCTGTCGCTTTTGCCCGTTTGGGCAGGAGCGACGGTATTGGTTACGTCGGCGGTGTGTGTGGGGTCGTGGGTTGCTCGGAGGTTGATTGCCCGCCTTCGCCAAGGCTATGGCGGGCAGCCGTCGCTCCTGCCGGCGTTGGGAGCCCGATTGTTGTGGGCTTCGACCTGTGCTGGCTTGCCAGCCATAGCTCCTGCCCGTTAGGGCAGGAGCGACGGCTGGTGGTCCCAACTGGACTTGAACCAGTGACCCCTTGGTTGTCGACCAAGTGCTCTAGCCAACTGAGCTATGGGACCGTCGAAGCCCGGAATTCTGTCCCGAGACGGGTGGTTTTGCAAGAAGTCGGGCGGGGTTTGTGCCGAATGGTTCAATGGAGGCAGCTATGCAGCGGATGCTCGTCTTTATCGTGATCGCCCTCGTCGCGGGGGTTGTCGGATTGGGCCTGATGGTCTCGGACATCGCGGACACGCTCGAGCAGGACCGGCTCGCGCGGGCGCGCGAGGAGAAGGATGCGTCGCGCGATGTCCCCGAGCGGGACGAGTCGACGCGCATCGCGGCGCTCGAGGCGAAGCTGCAGAGTGAACGCGAGTCGAACACGAAACTTCGACGCGAGCTGGGCAAGCTGGACCGACGTGTGAGCGAACTTGCCGGCATGATCGCGCGTCGCGCGACCAGCGGCTCCAACATGCCGCCCCCGCCGGCCAACATCGACGGCCCGCGCGCGAACGGCGGTGCCGCGCCCACGCGCGCCCGCGATGAGAACGGCAACTTCGTCATCTCCGACGAGGAGAAGGAATACGTCCGCGCCATCCAGGCGTCGATCGATCGCGATCGCCGCATCACCGGGCAGACGCGCAACTACATGCGCCGCATCGACAGCCTCGTCCGTCGCCAGGAGGTCAAGGAGCTCGACGACGAGACCAAGGAGAAGGTCGAGAAGACGCTGGCGCGCTACGTCACGCTCAACGACGACCTCGTGACCGCTTACGTGCGCAACCCGGGTCCCGAAGCCGCCATGCTCTCCGACGACGAGCGGCGCGAGCACCTCCGCGAGCAGCGCCAGAAGTTCGGGGACCAGGCGAAGACGGCGCTCGAGCCCCTGCTCGGCTCGGAAGACACCGCCAAAATCGCGGAGCGGGTCTTCACGAATCCGTGGGGTCTGCGGCCCTCCCGGTTCAACAACCGCTAGCTCGCGCTCGAATCCCCCAGCGGCTACACTTCCGCCTTCCTTCAGGAGGCCGCACATGCGCGTCGGGGTACCCGCCGAGATCAAGGACAACGAGAACCGCATTGCGATGGTGCCGGGCGGCGCCGCGCAACTGGTGAAGGCCGGCCACGAGGTCGTCATCCAGACCGATGCCGGGCTCGGAAGCGGATTCTCGAACGAGGACTACACGGCGGCCGGCGCCTCGCTGCAGGATGATCCCGCCGACATCTTCGCGTCCTGCGACATGATCGTGAAGGTGAAGGAGCCGCAGCCCAACGAGGTGGCGATGATCCGCAAGGATCAGCTCGTCTTCACCTACTTCCACTTCGCCGCCTCGGAGGAACTCACGCGCGGCATGCTCGATTCGGGCGCGGTCGCGATCGCCTACGAGACCATCGAGGACCGCAAGGGACGCCTGCCGCTGCTGACGCCGATGAGCGAAGTGGCGGGCCGCATGGCGTCGCAGGTCGCGGTCTACTACCTGCAGAAGCCGCTCGGCGGCCGCGGGGTGCTCATCGGCGGCGTGCCCGGGGTGCCGCCCAGCGACGTCGTCATCATCGGCGGCGGCGTGGTGGGGACGCAGGCGGCCTGGATGGCGGCCGGGCTCGGCGCCCGCGTCACCATTCTCGACGTCGACCTCGACCGGCTGCGCTACCTCGACGAGGTCATGCCGGCGAACGTCTTCACGCTCGCGTCGAACCCGCAGACGATCTACGACGCCGCCTGCCGCGCCGACGCGCTCATCGGCGCCGTGCTCATCGAGGGCGCCAAGGCGCCGACGCTGGTGCCGCGCTCCTACCTCGCCGACATGAAGGACGGCGCGGTCATCGTCGACGTTGCCGTCGATCAGGGCGGCTGCGTCGAGACCTGTCGGCCGACCACGCACTCCGACCCGACCTACGTCGTCGACGGCGTGCTGCACTACTGCGTCGCGAACATGCCGGGCGCGGTCCCGCGCACCTCGACCTACGCGCTCACCAACGCGACGCTTCCCTACGCGCTGCGTCTCGCCAACGAGGGACTCGATGCCGTGCGGCACGAGGACGGCTTCAAGCTGGGCGTCAACGTGATGGCCGGCAAGGTGACCTATCAGGCGGTCGGCGATGCCTTCGGGCTGCCGGTCAGCCCCGTCGACGAGGTCCTCGGCTAACCCGTGTCGGACACCCCCGTATCCGGGGACCTGAACCGGGGGCCGCTCTTCGTTCGGCTCACCACCTTTTGCATCCCGCTCGTGCTCGGGATGTTCTTTCACGGCCTGTTCAACCTGGCCGACCTGGTCATCGTCGGCAAGCTGGGTGACTGGGCGCTCGCGGCCGTCAACTCCGCCGGCATCCTGATCATGGTGCCGCTGCTCGTCGCGACCGGCATCAACAACGCCTCGATCGCCGTCATCTCGCGCAACTTCGGCATGCGCAACTACCGGCGCGCCAACGCGAATACGCAGCAGAGCTTCCTGCTGCTCGGGCTCGTCGCCGCCGCGATCGGCGTCCCGATGTATCTGTACGCCGAGGAACTCAACATCGCCATCGGCGCCGCCGGACGTCAGGTGCAGCCGGCCACGGAGTACCTGCAGATCTCCGTCGCCGGCATGATCACCATGTTCTGGTTCATGCAGGTCGCCGCCGTGCTGCGCGCGGGCGGCGACTCGCGCTGGCCGATGATCATGCTCATCGGCGCGAACGTCGCCAACGTGCTGCTGAGTTGGGCCTTGGTCCACGGCGTCTGGGGTTTCCCGGAGCTCGGCGTGCCCGGAGCGGCGTGGGGCACGGTGTTCGCCCGCGGCATCTTCATGGTGTTCGGGCTCTACCTGATCACGCGACCGACCTCGCCGGTGAAGCTGATCGTGCGACGCATGCGGGTGCGCCCGCGCATGCTGTGGAACCTCACCCGGATCGGCGTGCCGAGCTCACTGCAGTTCGTCGTGCGCGTGCTTGCCTACGCGGCCATCCTGCGGCTCGTGACCATGTTCGGGGAATCGGTCGCGATTCACGCCGCGCTCGCCGTCGGCTTCCGGCTCGACATGCTGGCCACCTTCACCGGTTCGGGCTGGGGCGCGGGCTCATCCGCGATCGTGGGGCAGGCGCTCGGCGGCGGTCTGCCCCAACGCGCCGCGCACGCCGGCTGGCTCGCCGCCGCGATCAACGCCGTGATGATGTGGGGCATCGGCGCGGCCTACTACTTCTACGCGCCATGGCTGGTCGCGGCATTCGGCAAGGACCCGGCGGTCAATCCCGACTTCACCCGCATGCACGAATTGGGGGTGGAGTACCTGCGCATCGCGGTCTTCGGATACGGCTTCGCGGGGATCGGTATCACCATCGCGCAGTCGTTGAATGGCGGCGGCTCGACCAAGACGCCGCTGTTCCTCGATACGCTCTGCTTCCTCGCGATCCAGGTCCCGATCGCCTACTACCTCGGCACCTACCAAGCCGAGCGCGGCTACGAACGGCATCACCTCTGGTGGAGCCTCGTCGGCGTCACCGCGATCTCAGCCGCGCTCTACTCGTTCGTCTGGTGGGCGGGCGCGTGGAAACACAAGCAGGTCCACTGATTCGGCATCGCGATCGGGGCGCGCGCCCGCGAAGCCGCCGGTCGAGAGGGGCTCTCGCAACAAAACGAAGAGATCGAAGACAAGCCGAAAACCTGAGCGGGGTTTTCCACAATTTCGCACCGACATTCAGTTTGTCGGTCCCCCCGATGTCGTTGGCGTAGAATCCCGCTCGCATGTCCGACTCGGTGCCGAAGTTCGAGCGCCTCATGAATCTCGTCGCGTATCTGCTGGCGTCCGGGGAGCCGGTGCCGTTCAGCACGATCCGCAAGTCGGTCGTCGGCTACAACGACCTCGCGCGCGAGGATGCGGTCGAGAAGCGGTTCGACCGCGACAAGAAGGAGCTGCGCGAGATCGGCATCCCGGTCGAGTACGTGGCCAACGACGAGCAGGGCCGCGACGGATACTTCATTCCGCGCGACGCCTACTTCCACCACGAGCTGGAGCTGTCGCCCGACGAGGCGTCGCTGCTCGTGGTGCTGGCCAACTCGGCGCGTGGTTCGACGGATGCGATCAGCACCAACCTGCGCGCCGCGCTGCTCAAGATGGCGATCGACTCGCCGCTTCAGGAGGAGGTGCAGCGCATCGTCTCCGAGAAGCACATGAAGGCGATCTCGAAGGGCAAGCGGGACCGCGCCAGCCTCGACAACCTCGCGCGACTCGTCGGCGCGGTGGGCGAACGACGCGAGGCGAAGTTCAAGTACAAGAAGCCCGGCGGTCGCGAGGCGACGCAGCGCGTCGTGCATCCGTACGGCCTCGGCTACCGCGAAGGCGAGTGGTACCTCGTTGCGCTCGATCTCGAGCGCAAGGCGCTGCGCCAGTTCAAGGTCGTGCGCATCCAGGGCGCGGTCACCGTCAAGAAGCGGGGCGGCGGCAACGAGTTCGAGATTCCCGCCGGGTTCGACATCGAGGAGCACGTCGAGCGCGCGCCGTGGGAGTTCGAGGGCGAGAAGACGGAGTGGGCGCAGATCGTGTTCGCGCCGGAGGTCGCCTGGATGGTGGCGGAGAACCTGCGCCGCGATCAGAAGTTCGAGTTCCGCGACGACGGCAGCGGCGTGCTGCACCTCAAGGTCAACAAGTCGCCGGTCACGCACCAGCGGCTGCTGCACTACCTCAGCTCCTACTCGGGTCAGTGCGCCGTGATCAGCCCGGCGTGGCTGCGCCGCCAGGCGATGGCGCACCTCAAGGAGCTGCGGGAGAAGTACGTCTGATGGCGCTACCGCTGGCCAAGCTTCGCCTCTACCTGTCGCTCATCCCGCTGCTGCGGGCGCGGCCCGGCATCACCTTCAAGGAGATCGGCGATCACCTCGGTATCTCGGCGCAGGCCGCGCAGAAGGAGATTCCCGAGGCGCTGATGCTGTGCGGCGTGCCGCCGTACATGCCGCACGACTACATCGCCTGCTTCACGGAGGGCGACCGCATCACCGTGCGCTTCGCCGACCACTTCAAGCGTCCGGCAAAGCTCACGCGCACCGAGGCGGCGGCGCTGCTGCTCGCGCTGCGCGCCCTGCCGCCCGCGCGCGGCGCGCCGCACGCGCCCGCCGTCGCCGGCCTGCTGAAGAAGCTCGAGCGGTCGCTGGGCGACCCGGAGATCTCGCGCCTCGCCCGCCGCATCGGCGGCAAGCGCCGCGCGAACCAGGCGACCGGCCAGAAGATCAAGGTGCTGCAGCAGGCGGTGGACGAGAGCCGCGAGGTCGATATCCGCTACTACACGCAGCGGCGCCGCGCCATCTCGGAGCGCAGCGTGCGACCGTTCGCGCTCATCGAGCATCTCGGCAACTTCTATCTCGTCGGCCGCGACAGCATGCGCGCGCGGGAGCTCTCGTTCCGCATCGACCGCATCCAGCAGGTCTCGCTGACCGACCGCACGTTCGACAAGCCGCGCAGCTTCAATGCGCAGCGCTACCGGCGCCCCGACTTCTACCGGCCCGGCAGCAAGGACATGACCGTCAAGGTGAAGTTCAACGCGCCCGTCGCGCGCTACGTGCGCGAGATGAGTCCGCCCGCGGAGGTGACGGAGAAGCCGAAGGGTGCGGTCGAGCGCGCCCTGCGCACCGACTCCCTACGCTGGGTCGTGGACTGGACGCTGCAGCACGGCGACGAGGCGGAGATCACGGGTCCGAAGCCGGCACGAGAAGAGGCGGGGCGCGTTCTCGACGAGTGGCTCGAGTTCTACAAGAAGAACACGAAGTAGCCGGAGCTACTCCACGACCGCCCGCTCGCGGTAGAGCACATCCGGACAGATATCGGCGCCGTTGGGCCAGACGATGGTTCCGAGCTGGGGATCGACCTCGAGCTTGAGGAACTCGCTCCGTTCCTGAACCGGCTCGAAGATCGCGCCGCGCAGGAACGGCCGGAGGTCGATGTGCCTCACCTCCCCGTTCGAGAACCGGACGCGAACGCAGTAGTCCTCCGTGGGCGTGGCGTCGAGCACTCGAATCACGACCCGCATGCTAGCGCAACGGCGGGATTGGGTGGAGCGGAGAGCCCGCTCGAGCTCGAAGCCAGTTCATGTGAAGCTCCGCTTCGTGGAGCGCTGCCCACTCCCGCACCATGCGCGCGGCCCGGGAGGGCAAGGTTCCTTCCAGCAACCCATGGGGCTGAATCAGGAATGTGGCCTCGTGCTCGCCATACTTCGCGTGGAAGTGCGGTGGCGCGTGGTCGTTGTAGTACATCGCGATCACGATGCCGTAGAACTCACTGATTCTCGGCACGCGAACCGTCGCATCGGATGAGGCTTTGCATGACACCTCTACCGACGGGCGGCGGTTACAAAAAACGCGGGAACGCGGTTGGTGTCGCAGCTATCCCAGCAACTTGGCGCGATTGGCGAGAATCGCGTCGCAGGCGCGCTGCGTGTCGGCCTGGCTCGGGACCAGACTGAAACGCACGTAGCCGAGGCCCGGGTTGCTGCCATCCGCGCACTCGTCGCTCACCCACGGGCCGGGCGTGCAGACGACGGCGATCTCCGGGTCCAGCAGCTTCGTCGCGAACTCGATGCTGTCGACGCCCTCCGGCAAACGCTGCCAGTAGTGGATCGTCGCCTCGGGCGCGCAGTCCTCGAGGCCGAGCTCGCGGAAGCAGCCGGCCAGCATGTCGCGCTTGGCGAGGTAGTCGGCACGCATCTCCTCGACATGCGTCTCGTCCTCGAGCGCCGCCACGGATGCGTCCTGGATAAAGGTGGGGCAGCCGCTGTCGACGTTGGTCTTCACCTTGCGGAAGGTGGCGATGATGTCGGGGTCGCCTGCGGTCCAGCCGATGCGCCAGCCGGTCATCGCGCTGCGCTTGCTCATCGAGTGGAACGAAACCACACCCTCCTTGCCGTACTCCAGGATCGAGTGCGGCGGCTCGTCGGTGAAGTAGAGGTCGACGTACGCTTCGTCGTTCACCACGATCACGCCGTGGGTGCGGCCCCAAGCGATCGCCTTCTCGAAGAACTCCCGCGGCGCGTTGGCCCCGGTCGGCGCGCCCGGATAGCAGAGCCAGAGGATGTGCGCGCGCTCCACGATGTTGGCCGGAATCGCGTCGAGATCGGGCAGGTATCCGTTCTCCTTGGTGAGCGGCAGGAAATAGGGCGTGCCGCCGGCGAACGAGGTGCCGCGTGCGTAGGGCGGGTACCCCGGCGTCGGGCAGAGCACGATGTCGCCCTGCTGCACGTGTCCGAGCGGGAAGTTGAAGATGCCCTCCTTGGAGCCGATCGTCGTCGTGATCTCGGTGGCCGGATCGAGCTCGACGCCGAAACGCCGACGCGTCCAGTCCGCGACGGCGGTGCGGAATCCCATGTCGCCGATGTAGCTCGGGTAACCCGCCGCGGCGCGCTCGTCCGCCGCCGTCTTGAGGCGTTCGCGCACCAGAGCGGGCGTCGGAATCGTCGGGTCGCCGACACCGAAGTCGATGGGGTTCAGGCCCTGGCTCTTCAGCTTCTGCACCTGCTCGCTGAGCACGGCGAAGGGATAGGCGGGGAGGTCGAGAATGCGCTGCGCGACGGGATAGGCCATTCTGGGATCATACGACCGGCTTCAACGCATCGCGGACGTAGAATGAGCGGACTCCCATGCGCCGCATTCTTCTCCCCGCAACCCTCCTTCTCCTTCCGTTCGCACCCGTCCTGGGGCAGGACGATCTGCTGCCGCCCGACGAGGTGGCGGACCTCGTCGACCGCTACCTCGAGCGCGCCGAGGAGAGCTTCCGCGAGGGCAACTACGAGGAGGCGGAGGCGCGCTACCGCAAGGCGCTCAAGCGCGCGCCGAAGAACCTCGAGGCGCAGATGGGCCTGGCGCACTGTCTCTACGTCGTGGGGCGCTATGAGGACACGCGGGAGGCGGTCGAGGGCGTACGCAAGCAGCACCCCGATGCGCTTCCGCCGCGTCTGCTCGAGGCGCGCGTCGATCTGCGCACCGGCGAGTACGCGAAGGTGCGCCGCGCGATGAAGCCGGTCTTCGATGCGGCCGACCGGCCGGACGTCGATCAGCTGCATGCCGGCGTCCTGCTGGCGCGGGCGCACGCGGCGGAGGGGCAGCGCGGCGACGCGAAGGACGTGCTCGACAAGATCGTGGCGCGGTACAAGCAGCGCTACGACGTGCTGCAGAGCGCCGCCTTCAACGCCGACGAGCTGCGCTACGAGCCGCTCAAGGCGTGGCCGCTCTCGCGGGAAATGACGGTGATTGCGTCGGCGCTGCGTCTTTACGTCGAGCTCTACCCGATCGAGTACGACTTCATCGAGAACGCGATGGAGCTGGTCGGCTACGCGCGCAAGCTCGACGAGTCGAACTGGGATGCGTGGACGGAGTACGTGCGCATCACGCGCACCGAGCGCTCGCGCGGCATCGCGCGCGCGCGCAAGGCGTACGAGATCGTCACCAAGCGCAATCCCGAGGTCGCGGATCTCTACGTCGAGGTCTCGCGCTCGATCGGGATCGGCTGGAACCAGGGCGAGCAGGTCAATCTCGCCGAGACGGCGCTGCGGGTGAACCCGCGCCAGACCGACGCGCGCGCCATCCTCGCGCGCATCCATCTCGAGGACAACCAGTACGACGAAGCGCGGACGCACATCGACCAGGCGCTCGAGGTCAATCCGAAGCACGTCGAGGCGCTCACCCTTCGTGCGGTGCACAAGCTGCTCACCGGCGACCGCGCCGGCTTCGATGCCGGCATGGCCGCGGTCTTGAAGATCAATCCGACCTATGGCGAGGGCTACCACATCGCGGGGCTTGTCGTGGCCGGCCGCCAGCGGCGCTACCGCGATGCGATTGCGCTGGTCCGCAAGGGCATCGAGATCGATCCGACGAACTTCGAGGCGCACACCTCGGCGGGCATCTTCCTCGCCAACCTGGGCCGCGCCGAGGAGGCGATCAAGGCATTGCGGCGCTCGCGCGAGCTGCTGCCGTACGAGCATCCGCTCCGCGAGAACTTCCTCGAGGTCCTCAAGTACGTGACCGGCTCGATGGTCGAACAGCGCACGGAGCATTTCGTGATTCGCTACGACCCGGCGGAGTACGACGTCCATCACCGCTACCTCGGGCCGGTGCTGGAGGCGTCCTGGGAAGACATGGTGAAGCGCTACGGCTTCGAGCCGGACAAGCCGGTCCTGGTCGAGTGCTTCAAGACGCAGAACGACTTCAGCGTGCGCACGATCGGCCTGCCCGGTATTCCGGCGCTCGGCGCCTGCTTCGGCGGGCTCATCACACTGGATGCGCCGCGCGCGTTCGGCCGCCCGTTCAACTGGCACGGCACCGCCGTCCACGAGTTCGCACACGTCATCACGCTGCAGCTGTCCGCCGGTCAGGTGCCGCGCTGGTTCACCGAGGGTGTCAGCGTGCTCGAGGAGAAGCCGTTCGAGAGCGGTTGGGGCCGGTCGGAGAACTACGAGCGCCAGGTGGCGGACGCCTACCTGACCGAAACGCTGCCGCGCATCGCGACGTTCGACGGCATGTTCCGCTCCAATCGCGTCGGCTACGCCTACTACGTCGGCGGACTCATGCTCGAGCTGATCCGCGAGAAGTGGGGCGAGGAGGGCATCGTCAAGGCGCTCAAGCTGTGGGCGAAGGACGCATCGCAGGCCAGCGTCTTCCGGGAGGCGTTCGGCATCTCGATGGGCGAGTTCGACAAGATGTTCCGGGCGCGGGTCAAGGAGCGGGTCGATCGCTATCGCATCGTCCCCAACTACGCGCTCATCTACGTCCAGCTTCTCGAGCAGCGCAAGAAGAACCCGAAGGACGGCCTGGTCGACACCAAGCTCGGCTGGGCGCACCTGCGCCGCAATCAGATGGTCGATGCCGGGGCGGCGCTGGATTCGGCGCGTCGCAAGGGCGTGGGCGACGATCCGCTCACGATCCTGCTGGCCGCCTCGCTGCGCTTCCGGGCGCGCGACGCCGCTGGGACCGAGCGTGAGCTCAAGCGATTCTTCGACAAGGGCGGCGAGGACTTCGACGCGCGCATGATGATGGTGCAGGTGCTCGGCGTGAAGGGCGATCGCGACAGCGACGCCGTCGTCGCGCACCTGGAGCAGGCGCGCAAGAATTGGCCGATGCGCGCCGGCGGCACGGCGAGCCCCTATTCGATCCTCGAGCGGATCTATCTCGCGCGACAGCAGCCGGAGAAGGCGCTCGCGATTCTCGAGGAGCAGGCGTCGATCCTGACCAACGACGTCCCCATTCGCCTGCGCCTCTCGCTGGAGTACGGACGCGTCAAGCGCATCGCCGATCAGGTGCGGGTGCTCGAAGAGGCGTTGCGGATCAACACCTTCGACCGCAAGGTGCACGACGCGCTGCTTCCCCTTTATCGCGAACAGGCCGACTGGAAAAAGGCGGCTCGGTCGGCACGCTGTCGGGTAGCATTGCGCGCCGACGAGGACAGCGATGAGGAAGTAGCCGCGACCTGGCTCGATCTCGCCGAGGTCCTTCTCGAAGCGGGGCAGGTCAAGGAGGCACGCGCCGCTTTCGAAGAAGCGAAGAAGCTGGCGGACGCCGAGTCGCTGCCGCGCATCGCCGAATTCGAGAAGCGATTGGGAGCGTAAGCGGTCGAGCGGGGGTCGAATGGGTGCAGGTGCCCATGGGATGCCGGACGAGCGGCATCTCGCGAGTGCGGTGTCGGCGCAGCTGAAGTCACGGTTGAAAGGTCCGGCTGGAGAGATCGCGCACAGTGTCGTGCGCGCCTTCGTGGAAGGAGGTCCCGGCGCGTCCGCGCTGGTCGTCTTCACGGGGCCCCCGCACTGCGGCAAGAAGCTGCTTGCCGACTGGGCGTGCCATCTCGGCCGCGAACGCGTCTTCCGCATGGACCCGCTGCGCCTGCGCGGAGGCTCGAGCTTCGTGCCGCGCAAGCCGCTGGTCGTCGCCGACGGGATCGATCGCATCGAGGGCAAGGCGGGAGCGCAACGCCGCCTCGCCTGCATCATGGACGAGGTGCGCGACCGCGGCGACCGCATGTTGGTCACCATGGAGAGCCGACCGGGCGAGCGCGCGGGCATCTTCGACGCGCTGCGCTGCCGGCTGCAGGGCGGGCTCGTCATTCCGCTGCCGGCGCCGGACCGCGCGTCGAAGCGTCTTCGGCTGCGCGACGAGGCGCGGCGCCTCGGTCACCGCCTGCCCTCCTCCGTGGAGGACGAGCTGGTCGGCATGCCGCTCGAGAGCGCGCTGGAGACGATGCAGCACCGCGCGACGCTCGGCGGTCTGCGTCACGGCGAGCTGCCGGTGCCGCCGCTCGACCGTATGAAGGACCGCGCCGCCGAGCTGTTCCACGTCGAGCGCGCGCTGCTCGACGAGCCGGTCAAACGGCGCTCCGTCGTGGAGGCGCGCCGCGCCATCATGGCGGCGGCGGTCGAGGGCGGCCTGCCGATGGATACGATCGCGGCGTCGTTCGGTGTCAGTGCCGCGCGCACGGTCCGCGAGGCGTGCCGGTGGGCGGAGCGCAAGTCGGACCGCGACAACCGGTTCGCGGCGCTCGTGCGCGAGCTCGGCCGCGTCGCCGCGGACGGGTAAGTTGAGCGCCGTGCCCGGACGATTCGTGGTGTTCGACGGTCCCGACGGGGCCGGCAAGACGACGCAGGCGGCGCGCCTCGCGGCGTTGCTGCGCCAGCGTGATGTCGCCGTGGTCTGCCTGCGCGAACCCGGCGCCACGCCGGCGGGCGAGGCGATCCGCGACCTGCTGCTCGATCCCGAGACCGACATCGGATCGCGCGCGGAGATGCTGCTCTACCAGGCGGCGCGCGCGCAGATCATCGAGGCGGTCATTCGGCCGTCGCTCGACGAAGGCAAGAGCGTGCTGCTCGACCGCTTCGGCTTCGCGACGGTCGCCTACCAGGGCTACGGACTTGGCCTCGACCCCGATGCGATTCGCGCCGTCACGAAGATCGCGACGGACGGACTGGAACCGGACCATCTCTTCCTGCTCGACGTGCCGCCCGAGGTCGGCCTCGCTCGACTCGACGGTCCGAAGGACCGCATCGAGCGTCGGCCGCTCGAGTACCACCGGCGCGTGCGGGAGGGGTTCCTCGAGGAGGCGAAGCGGTTGGGCGATCGCTGTACCGTCGTCGATACGACCAGGACGCCCGACGAGGTCGCCGCCGTGATTGCCGATGCCGCGGAGAGACTGTGGAGCTGATCGGCCAGGAAAGGGCGCAGGCGGCCCTGCGGCGCGCGGGCGCGGGGAGCGTGCTCATCGTGGGGCCCGACGGTGTCGGCCGATTCGGGCTCGCCGTGGAGGCGGCGCGTGCCGTGCTGGGCACCGATGCGGCCGCTGCGGCGCGCGTCGACTCGCTGCAGCACGTCGACCTCGGCGTGCTCGACCCGACCGAAGGCATCGAGGGCGTCCGGCGCGCGACGGAGCGTCTGTCCCGACTTCCGGTCGAGGGTCCGCGGCAGGTTCTCATCCTGCGCGATCTCGACCGCATGTCGCACGAGGCGCACAACGCGTTGCTCAAGACGCTGGAGGAGCCGCCCGCCCGCCCGATGACTGCATGAACAACACCTTCCCCGGCTCAGGCGCGCCCTCGAATGCGGCCGCGATCCGATCGACATAATGCCGCAGGATCGGGGTGAGATAGGCATCGACCACCGTCGTCTCGCCGCGCGGAACGAGTTTGGCAAGCGGGCTCACCTCATGACTGGCGGACACTTGCGTAAAGCCAATGTCGCGCGCGAGCTCAGCAATCGCCTGCTCATGCGCAGGATATTTGTAGCCATGCAGCAAAGCGACCG
>JBCDBY010000084.1:0-15682 GCA_039182715.1 Planctomycetota bacterium | reverse complement strand
GCGCTCTTCTGGGCGAGGACGGATCGTCGAGATCGAGGAATCCCGAGGAAGCCGTGGCAGGAGTCACGGCGACGAGGGATGACGCGGAACTCGGCGATCCGGACCGGCCAGAACCCGCGGGGTCATGAATGATGCAGGCTAACCGTCGTCGTCCTTGGGAGGGGGCTTCTTCTCGGGATTCTTCTGAAGGCCCCACTGCGCCACGGCCTCGTCCACGTGCCGCTGCAGCAGCTGCTGCACCTTCTGCGCCTCGATTTCCTTCGCCTGCTTCTTGCTGTCGAACTGGCCCGGGTTTTCGGCCCGATCCATGAGGTCCTCGCGCATGACGGTGAAGGGCCCCGTCGCCTCGAAGCGCGCCTCCGTCACCGACGGCGCCCGCGGCCCGAAGCCGAACACGTTGCGGCGCAGGAAGTCCTCGTCCTTGACGCGCGGCGGCGGATTGCGGGGGAACTGCTGCTGGGCGGCGGTGGAAAGGCCCGGCGCGTAGCCGGTCAGCATCCAGTAGGCGAGGTAGGCGTTGCGGACGACCATGTCCTGGGAATCGTCGTCGTCGCGGTCGCCGACCAGCTGGGCCAGCGTCTCGAGCGAGAGCCGGTTGCGCACGCGCAGGTGGCCGAGACCGGCCGCCACGTCGCTGCGGATCCCGAAGTAGGAGTGGGTGACCAGACGGCGGTCGAGCAGCAGCTCGCCCAGCCGATCCAGCGGATAGGAGTTGGAGAGCGCGCGCAGGGCGGTGCGCTGCAGGACCGCGTCATCTTCCTTCGGGTCGAAAAGCAGCTTCTTGAGGATCGCCCACGATTCCTCGCTGCCGTTCTCCTTGGCGCCCAGCAGCTGCACGGACGTGTGGCGGACGCTCGTCGGGGCGCTTTCGTCCTGGACCGCCTCCACAAGCAGCTCCCGGAGCTCGTCGCGCGGCGCTCCGTCCAGCAGCGTGATCGCCTTGAATGCCTCGCTGCGAATGCGGTCGTCGATCGCGCGGTCGCGCGCCAGCGCCATCACGGTCTCGATCGCGCCGTCCGGCTTGAACTGTGCGATGCCGCCCAGCGCGTGGATGACGGTGCGCGCCGCTTTCGGATCCTTCGCATCCTGCTGCACGATGCGCACGAAGTCCGGCACCGCCGCTTCCCACTTGAGCGTGCGCAGCAGCAGCACGGCGAGATAGCGGTCGGCCGCGTCTTCCTCGGCCAGCCAGTCCATGGCGATCTTCGCGATTTCGTCACGGCGCGCCGCGTCGCCCTGCTTGCGGTAGGCGGCGGCGCGCTGGGTCGTCTTCGAGCTGCTCTCGAGCGCGCGGCGCACGGCGCGCTGCTCCTTGAACCGCTCCAGCATGCCGATGATCTGGAGCTTGCCCCAGGGCGTGCCGTCGTCGTCCTCGAGCGCGTTCAGGAGCGCTTCGATCGTCATGCCGCGCGGCGTCTCGGCGAGCGCGATCATCGATTTCTCGATGTTGCGGCCCTTCGAAAGGTCGCCCACGGCGGCGTGGACGGTCCAGCGGTCGCCCAGCTGGAGGGAGTCCGCGAAGACGAAGAAGACGATGACGCCGACGAGGACCACCGCGGCGACCTGGAAGGTCTTGTTCTTGAGGATGTTCATGAGGCGCAGCTCGCACGAGAGCCCGTGGGAGCGAAACGGGTAAATTATCAGGCAATAGAACGCTCGGCTACTCCGGAGCGACCCTTGAAAAGGGCTTCAAGCCCCACGCTCCACGCCGGGCGCGATCCGGCGCTTCATGTTCTCCCTGGGCCGGTTCGGCGTGTAGCGTGCAGCATGGAGCGTGCAGCCGAACCGACCCATGGACGATCTCCCCACCCGCCTCGACTTCGACGACCTGGAGCGCCACTCCTTCGTCGCGGCGTCCGGTGGCGCCCGGCTCGACCGTTTTCTGGCCGACCAGCTACCGGACCAGTCCCGGGCGGCGCTCAAGCGCTTCATTCAGCGCGGGCTGGTGACGGTCAACGGGTCGCCGGCCAAGGCGTCGGCCAAGCTGGCGGCGGGCGACGCGGTGGTGGTCGACCTCCCGACGGTGCTGCCGCCGCGGGTCGAACCGCAGGATCTGCCGCTGCGCGTGCTGTGGGAGGATCCCGCCTTCGTCGTCATCGACAAGGCGGCCGGCATCGCGGTCCATCCCGGCCGGGGACGGCCCGACGGCACGGTGGCCAACGCGATCGCCCATCACTACGGCGTGTTGGATTCCGGGGGAGTCGGGGAGGGACACCGCCCGGGCATCGTCCACCGCCTCGATCTGGAGACGAGCGGCGTGATGGTCGTGGCTCGCACGGATACGGCGCTGGCCGCGCTGCAGACCGCCTTCCGCGAGCGCACCGTCGAGAAGGAGTACCGCGCGCTGGTGCACGGCGAGCCGGAGTACGACGAGGACGAGATCGACCTGCCGCTCGGGCGCGACGTGCACCATCCGGCGCTGATGGCGGTGCGCTTCGACGAGGGGCGGCCGAGCCAGACCTGGGTCGTGACGGAGGAGCGCTTCGCCGGCAAGGCGGCGCACGTGCGCTGCCATCCGCGCACGGGGCGCACGCACCAGATTCGCGTGCACCTGCAGAGCCGCGGCCATCCGCTGTTGGGCGACTCGATGTATGCGCGCGGCAGGGCGAACCCGGTCGTGGTGCCGCGCCTCATGCTGCACGCGCGGCGCCTCGTCTTCCCGCACCCGGTCACGGGTGCGCCGGTGGAGGTCGAGGCGCCGCTGCCCGCGGACTTCGACGAGGTGCTCGCGAAGCTGCGGGCGCTGGACTGAATTCTCTCGTTGAGCTACTTGCCGATTGCGCGCAGCTGTTCTTGGGTGCGCCGGATGTTCTCGGCCAGTTTTTGCGTTTCGAGCGCGAGTTTCTCCATCTGCTTCGCCTGCTTCCAGTGCTCCATGCGCGTGGCCTCCAGCTTCGCGCGCAGCATCCGGAGGCGGCGCTGCGCTACCTCTTTTTGATGCTCCGGCTCGGCGGCGCGGGCCTGGGCTCGCTGGATCATGGCGCGTATGGACTCGGGATCGTTCTTTTTGCCCTCCGTCTGGAAAGCGGGAAACTCGACGGCGGACCGACCCTGCACCGGGGTCTCCAGCGCAGCGTTGATCTTCGCGCGCATGGAGCGCAGTTTCTTGCGCGCCTTCTCGTCTCCTTGCCTCGCGGCAACGAGCAGCATCTGGAACGGGTCGTTCTTCGGGGCGGCGGCGTTGACCCACTGCACTTGCGGGCCCGTCCAGAACCCCTGCTGGCCCCAGTTGGCGGCGGGCGCCGTCACGCGCGCGACTCTTTTGCCCGCGGCGGGAGCGTTGCGCCGCACGACCTTGACGGCCTTCCGCGGCTTCTTGCCTTCCCGGGCGTCCATGCGCTTCTCGAGTTTTTCGAGCCGCTTGAGGATGCTGTCGAGCTTGCGCTCGAGGTTCCGATTGAGATGGCCGCGCTCGTGGCCATCGGCGAATGCCGGCGTTGCCAGAGCGAGAACGGAAAGAAGAACGACGTACCGCATATCCTGCATCGACCTCCGGTCGCGGCTCCAGAAGCGAGCCACGAACTCTTGTCCTCGAATGGGGCTCGCACCCGGAGCCCGCGCTGACTACTTCGTGTTCTTGCGCAGCTCGTCCTGCATGCGCCGGATGTCCTCGGCCAGCTTTTTCGACTCGAGCTGGAGCTCCGCCATGCGCTTGGCCTGCTCCAGCTGCCGATCGCGTTTCTTCGACAGCAATTCGCGCAGGTCCTCGTAGCGGCGCTGCGCCATCATCTTCTGTCGCTCCAGCTCGGCGGCCCGGGCGGCCTCGCGATCGAAGGCGATGCGGAGCTGCTGCGGCTTCTTCGTCCGGTCGACCGCGATCACGCGGCCCGTGGCCTTGTCCACCGTCCATCCCTCGGTCCGCAACGTGAGCTTTTGCGGTTGCGTCTCGAGCGCCGCATTGATCTTCTCCCGCATGGCGCGCAGCTGCTGGCGCGCCTGCTGGTTCCCGGCGCGCGCGGCGACGATCAGCTTCTGGAGCCCGGCCTCCTGGTCGTACTGGCGAATAAAGCGGTCCAGGTACTCGACGCGGGATTCCGGCTTCGGGCTGAACTTGCCCGACTCGGTCGTGACCGCCCGGACCGCCTTACCCGTCTTCTTGGCGACGCGCTGCTTCTCGCGCGCGTCCATGCGCTTCTCGAGCTTGTCGAGCCGCTGCAGGATGATGTCGAGCTTGCGCTCGAGGTTGCGATGGAGGTTGCCGGGCTCGTGGCCGTCGGCGAAGGCCGGCGCTGCCAGAGCGAAGACCGAGAGAATCATCACGTACCGCATTTCCTGAATGTACCTCCCGAATGCGGTTCCGCGGGCTGGCACCATTCCTCATAATCTGTGCCGTGAAACGTATCGATCATGTCGGCGTCGCCGTGGGCGACCTGGCCCGCGCGCGCGAACTCTGGGATCTCGTTCTCGGCCAGGAGCCGGATTGCGAGGAAGTCGCCACGCAGAAGGTGAATACGGCGATGTACCCCTGCGGCATCGAACTCGTAGCGCCTACGACGGGCGACTCGCCGATCTCGAAGTTTCTCGCCAAGCGCGGCGACGGCATTCACCACGTGACGGTGGAGGTCGACGACATCGATGCGCACCTCGCGCGCCTCAAGGAGGCGGGCGTGCGCCTGATCAACGAGACCGCGACGCCCGGCCACGGCGGCTGCCGCGTCGCGTTCCTCCACCCCGCGGCGACCGGCGGCGTGCTCGTCGAACTGAAGGAGCAATCGTGAGCGACGCGAACCGTGAAGAACTGCGCCGGCGGCGCGAGGCGTCGCGCCTCGGCGGCGGCGAGAAGGCGATCGAGAAGCAGCACGCCAAGGGCAAGCTGACCGCGCGCGAGCGGCTCGACCTTTTGCTCGATCCCGGCAGCTTCGTCGAGATCGATCCGTTCGTCGAGCACCGCTGCACCGACTTCGGCATGGAGGCCAAGCGCGTGCCGGGTGACGGCGTCGTCACCGGCCACGGCCTCATTGACGGTCGCAACGTCTTCGTCTTCAGCCAGGACTTCACCGTCTTCGGCGGCTCGCTCTCCGGCGCCAACGCGGGCAAGATCTGCAAGCTCATGGACATGGCGCTCAAGGTGGGCGCGCCGGTCGTCGGCCTCAACGACTCCGGCGGCGCGCGCATCCAGGAGGGCGTCGAGTCTCTGGGCGGCTATGCCGACATCTTCCTGCGCAACACGCTGGCGAGCGGCGTCGTACCCCAGCTCAGCGCGATCATGGGCCCGTGCGCGGGCGGCGCGGTCTACTCGCCGGCGATCACCGACTTCGTCGCCATGGTCGAGAACACGAGCTACCTCTTCGTGACCGGCCCCAACGTGGTCAAGACGGTCACGCACGAGGAGGTGAGCTTCGAGGACCTCGGCGGCGCCGAGACGCACGCCTCGAAGAGCGGCGTGGCGCACTTCACCTCGCCCGACGACGCGGCGTGCCTGCAGCTGCTGCGCAAGCTGCTGGGCTACATGCCGCTCAACAACCGCGAGGACCCGCCGATGGGTCCGCAGGACGACGATCCGAATCGCATCGCCGAGGAGCTCGACGCGATCATCCCCGCCGATCCGGAGAAGCCCTACGACATCAAGGAGGTCGTCGAGAAGGTCGTCGACCTCGGCTCGTTCCTCGAGGTGCAGCCCGACTACGCGCCGAATATCGTCGTCGGCTTCGCGCGCATGCACGGCATGCCGGTCGGCATCGTCGCCAACCAGCCGGCGCACCTCGCCGGCGTGTTGGACATCGACTGCTCGCTCAAGGGCGCCCGCTTCGTGCGGTTCTGCGACTGCTTCAACATCCCGCTGGTCACCTTCGAGGACGTGCCCGGGTTCCTGCCCGGCACCGATCAGGAGTGGAACGGCATCATCAAGCACGGCGCGAAGCTGCTCTACGCCTACTGCGAGGCGACGGTGCCGAAGGTGACGGTGATCACCCGCAAGGCGTACGGCGGCGCGTACGACGTGATGAGCTCCAAGCACATTCGCGGCGACTTCAACTTCGCGTGGCCGAGCGCGGAGATCGCGGTCATGGGCGCGAAGGGCGCGGCGGAAATCATCTTCAAGCGCGAGATCAAGAGCCCCGAGGATGCGGAGAAGTACGCCGAGGAGTACCGCAAGACCTTCGCCAACCCGTTCAAGGCGGCGGAGCAGGGGTATGTCGACGACATCTTCGAGCCGCGCTTCACGCGCCCGCGCGTCATCAGCGCGCTGAATCTGCTCAAGACCAAGGTCGACAAGAACCCGCCCAAGAAGCACGGCAACATTCCTCTCTAGCACTAGACTGACCCCGTGAGGTGGGCGGGGCTGTGCGTCGTGCTGTTGGTTGCGCTGCTCGCGTGGTTTCTTCTCGATGCGGATCGATCGCGAGCGGCGAAGGGCCGGACGCCCGCGCAGCCGGTTCGGACTTCGGACGCTGCCGTGTCACCTGCGCGGCGTGCTTTGGAGCCTGCGCGAAAGGGGTCCGCGCCCGCAAGGGTCCGACCGCACGCGAAGGGAACCAAGCCGGCCCTGATCGTCTCGGGCACGGTACGCTTCGCCTCCGGCGACCCTGTCCCGCGTCATCCGGTCGAGATCCACGGGGAACCGGGCGGGCGCTCCATCTCGCATACGGACGAGCAGGGGCGGTTCCGAGGCCTGTTTGCCGGCGCGGTGCCGGAAGTCCAGCGCGTGTATTGCGCCGCGGCTCGGGAGCCGATGCACCAGGGGGCCGGCCTCGACATCGAGTTCGTCATCGACGAGCGGCTGCTCGAGGTGGTCTTGCGTGGCTCCGGGGCCAAGCAGCCCGGGCCGCGCGGTGTCGTCCACTGCGCCGGTGCGACGCGACTGGCCTATGACGATCGCTTCCTCGTGGATCCCGCGCGGGATTACGAGGTGATTGGTTGGGCGCCCGGCTTTCGGCCGGAAACGCGGCTGTTGCGTGCGGCCGATCGTCGTCAGCCGCTCCACATGGAGGTCCTGCGTCTCGAGCCTGCGGGCCACGCGCGGGTTCGGTTGCAGGTTGACGATGCCGCCGGGAATACGTTGCCGATCCTCTACGTCGCGCTGCTCGATGAGCGCGGGCGGACGCTGCGCCGCGAACGATTTTCCGATGCCGAAGACCGAATCATCGAGATGGACCGGCTCGAACCGGGGTCCGTGCGCCTGCGTGTCTGGAAAGGCGACGAGTCGATGCTCGACGTGATCCGCGATTTCGACGCGCGCGAAGCGAACACGGACGTCCATGAGATCCGCCTTCCGCCGGGGGCGCGCATCGAGGGCACGACGCGTGGCGGAGGGCGATACGGAGCGGTCGACATCGTGCGCGTGAGTGACGGAAAGCGGATGATCGTCCATCGGAACAAGGCAGAGTTCCGCACCGGGAGCCGGGTGCCGTTTGGCACCTACTACGTGCGGTGGCGGCACGGAACGCGGCTTGTGAAGCAGGAGGTCGTCCAGGTCACCGGCACGAAGAACGTCTCGATCGTGCTGGACCCCTGAGGGGAGACCCGAGCCCGCAGGACTGCTAACGTGGTCGCATGCGCACCGCGATGACCCTGCTGTTTTTCGCATCGCTGTGCCGCGCGCAGCAGGCGAGCGGCGTCGTCGAAGGCGAAACCGAGCTTGAGAAGGCACTGGCTGCCGGGAACGGTCTGCCGCGTCTCGTCGCGTTCGGGGCCTATCAGTCGCGCGAGATCGCGGTCAACGCGATCTACCAGGCGACGATCCAGGCGCGGACGGGCGCGGTCGTCCAGACCGGCACGCTCACGCCCCGGCTCGGCGGATTCGTCTACTCGCCGCAGCCGCAGGACCGTCTCGTCGTCAAGCTGCCGACCGGCACGCACGAGTTCAGGTTCTCGAAGATCCAGGGCAACGCGCAGGCGCCGAACCCCCAGGCGTGGCTGGGGGCCAACCACGAGCTCGCGTACACGCACAAGAACGGAGACCACGGCGAGGCGACGCTGATCGTCAAGTACGTCAACGGTCGGTTCGACAACACGATGAAGGGCTGGTTTCGCCACGCCGGCGTCCAGTACGCCTACGACCTGCGCGCGGTCGGGACCTACGGTTTCAACCAGGACATGTCGGGCAACCAGTCGACCTCCGACTACGCCCTGACCGGCACGATGAAGGCGGACAAGTTCGACCTCAAGGTCGACGAGCGGCACAAGTTCGTGCTCGTCAGCGCGAGCGGCGGGCGTGGGCTCAAGACGGCGACGGCCACGCATTCGGTCGATACCTGCCGGAACACCCTGAAGCGCGGCGATACGACCTACACCTGGGTCGATGCGACGACGGTCAAGGCGTTCTTCGACGGCAAGCCGGGCCGCCCGCTCACGGACTGGAAGGCGTCGGGCCAACTGCGGAAGAACGGCAAGCCCTATGGAACGTTCGAATACGTCTGCAAGATCACGGCGCCCGTCTGGAAGCGCATCAAGAAGCGCTACCACGGCCGGTTGCTGATCGTGCTCACGGCACCCGACCAGGTGGTCGTGCTCGAACAGTACCGCGCGCCGGGCGGGCTGTTTCGCTAACCATGCGAAGGGGAGCGTGGGCCTTGCTCCTCGTGTCCATCCTCTTGGGGTGGATGTTTCTCGAACGCGCGCGCTCCCGCGCCCGGGCGACCCGCGAACGAGCGTCTTCGCCGCCGGTGTCCGTCGAGCCTTCTGCGCCTTCGGTTGCGTCCACACCCGGCGAGGCGACCACCGACGATGCGGATGTCCAGGAGGCCGTCCGGGCGGGGCACCGCGAGCCAGTCGCGAACGCGGTTCCCAGCGCCGTACCGGCAGCTGCCAAGGAGTACGCGCTGGAATGCCTGGTGCTCTACGAAGGGAATCCGGTCGAGGGCTTTCAATTCGCCGCGTTCGCCGCTCGACTGCCGGGCATCCCCCGGCGGAACAGCTTTCACACCGATCGATTCGGACGGGTTCGCATCGAGGGAATGACGCGGCCGACCGCGAAGCTGAACTACTTCGACGGGCGTCGTCACTTGACGCGAATGGTCGACGCACGGGACGGCGAGATTCGCATCGAGCTGCAGGCGCGCGTGTGCGTCGTCCATGTGCTGGAGCCGGGCGGCGAACAGCTCCGCGACGGGTCGTTCCGGGTGCGCGATGGCGCGGGCACAACCGTGGTGCATGGCCGGGACGTCGCACCGCTGAACGCCACGATCCGGCCGGGTCATGGGCTGATCGTCGAGGCCTATGTTCCCGGATTCCTTGCGGGGCGTCGGGAGTTCGAGCCGTGGGGGGAGGCCGACCCGGGACCGCTCGAACTCACGCTCCAGCCCGCGGGCGATGCGTTGGTCCGATTCTTGGTGGAAACACCGGACGGGAAACCGCTGCGAAGCCTCAAGGTGCGTTTTCCGGACTCGCCGCGTCAACACACGTTCCGGTCGTTTGACGAGCCGATCGAGCTCCGCGACTTCGAAGTGGGTTTCGTGGATCTCTCATTGATCCAGCCGGGGTGCAGCCTCGCGCAACACGTCCGGCTGCGCGCCGAGGTCGGCGACGCCGAGCCGCAGCGCGTCGTGCTCGATCGGCTCGTCGAGTTCTCGGTGGATTGGGCGACCGGGCATGCCGTCCTGATCGATCGAGAGGGGGCGCCCGCGTCCGCCGTGCGCGCCGTGCGACCCGGATCCGACGAAACGCATTCGATCCTGCTGTTGCCGGGCCGCTACCGCCTGCGCGGCTATCGCGGCTCCGACCTCCTGCGGGACGAGGTCGTCGAGGTGCCGGACCAGGCGCGTTTTCGCCTCGAGTGGGCGGACTAGGCTCGGGCCGTGCAGCGTGTTGGCGTACTCTTCGTGCTCCGGCGTTCGTCGCGCCCGGCGTAGACTGAAACCATGTGGAAGTTGGCGCTGCCGATGGTGGCGGTTCTGGTCGCGCTCTGGCTCTTTTCGTCGAGTGCACGGACCCGCGGTCGCTCCGCGCGCGACGTCGCGGCAGGCACCGAGCTTGGCTCGCCCTTCCCGACGGACGGGACAGCGGACCCGGCGCGCCCCGAGCCGTCGCCTTCCGTGCAGGACTCGACGGATCGCATGCGGGGAACCGTTCGGGACGCCCGCGGCAACGCCGTCCGCGGCGCGAAGATCACGGAGGATCGCGTGACGCTGGCGGTCACCGACGCGCAGGGCGCGTTCGAGTTCGAATGGCCGAACGACATCGGACCGCTCGCTCAACTCGTCGTGCGTCACACCGACTACCTCGATCTCGACGCACCCCGCCGGCGCGGCGAGTCGTTCGACTTCGTGCTGCGGGACGGGGGGAAGGTTTCGGGGCGGGTCATGTTCCTGGGCGGCGAGCCGGTGGAGGGCTGGCGAATCCGCGCGCGGGGCGCCCGCCGGGGGACCCGTCACGAGTATGGCGTCGCGGTTTCCGACGCTCGAGGCCACTTCGAGATTCGAGGCATGCCGGAGGGGGCCCTGTCGCTCTCCTACGAGGACGGGCTGTTCCACATGTCGACCTCTTCTCGGTCCGGCGCGCGCGACGTCCAGATCCGGCTCACCAGGCCCAGCATCCTCGTGCAGTTCGAGTCTGCGGATGGCCAGGCCGTCACCGCCGGTCAGTTCGTCGTGCGCACGAAGGGTGCGACCGTGCAAAGACCGGCAGCGCCGGTCCTCGCGGAGACGCAGCCGGGCGACCCGATTCGGGTCCAGGCCTACGCCCCGGGCTACCGGAGTACGGAATGGGAACTACCGCCGCTGGCGCGGGCCGGCGTGGAGCGGCGGGTCCTTCGGCTCGAGGCTTCGGACGATGCGCGCGTGCGGCTGGACGTGCAGTTTCCCGATGCCGACCGTCCGGAGGAGCTGCGGGTCTTCGTGCGCGGAACTCCGCGCACGGAGACGCTGCGACCGCCGTTTACGTCGATCGAGATCGGCGACCTGAACGCGGGGCGCGTCGAATTCGACCTGCAGCGGCCCGACTGTGAAGTCCGCCACCGGATCGCGTCCTACGCCGTTTCCGGATCGCCCCGCACGCAGCAGGTGGTGTTTCCACGGCGGGTCGAGTGTGTCGTGGAGTGGCCGGGCGGGGGCTCGGTCGTGTTCACGACGCTGGACCATCCGGAGGATCCGGTCGTCGTGGCCCTGAACGCCGAAAGCGCGAAACCGTTCCACCTGCTTCCGGGACGCTACCGGGTCCGCCGCTACCTCGCGCAGGCGGCGACGCGCGAGGAGATCATCGTCGTCCCGGACCGGAAGACCTTCCGATTCGTCTGGTCGGATTGAACGCGCGCCCGAAAGAAAATTGCGCGTCCGTGTAACACTGCGGCCCCCCCATGCAAGGGCAGGGTGTGGCACGAACCGAGCTCGATCTCTGGACGCGCTGGTGCGACCGGCGGGATCAGGGGGCGTTCCAGGCGCTGGTCGCGGCGCACGAGGCGTTTGTCTACGACTTCGCCCGCCGTTTGACCGGCCACGCCGCCGACGCCGAGGACCTGACGCAGGAGGCGTTCCTCGAGCTCGCCGGTGCGGAGCGGGACAAGCCGCCCGCCGTCGGGCTGCGCGCGTTCCTCGGTCGCCGGCTCGTCCTGGGCTCGAAGATGCTCAAGCGCGCGTCGCTCACGCGGCAGCGGCTCGAGCCGCGGGCGCGGCCGCCGGCGCCGGTGCATCCGGAGGACGCCGTCGAGAACCGCGAGGCGGCCGAGGCGGCGCTGGCGGAGCTCGACCCGGAGATGCGCCAAGCACTCGTGTTGCGCTTTCTGCACGGCCTCTCGTACGACGAGGTGGCGCACGTGCTGGGGGTGAAGGAGGGCGCGGCGCGCGTGCGCGTGCACCGCGGCCTCGGCAAGCTGAAGGAACGCTTCGGCCCGCGCGCGCAGGCGACGGTCGCCGGTCTCGTGCTCTTCGCTCCCCAGCAGTCGCTCGCCGCCCCAACCGCGAAGGCCGCCGTTCTGCTGGGAGGAGCGATCGTGATGTCGACGGTCAAGAAGTGGAGTGTCGTGGCGCGGCTGGCGCTGCTGATGGGTGGGGGTGCGGTCGTGTGGCGGAACGTACGCGAGGAGCCGGCGACGCCGGTGCGCGCGACGACGCCGCTGGTGACCGAGGTGCCGCCTTCGCTGGAGCCGGTCGAGAAGCCGGACGTGTCCGACCAAGCGGTCACGTCGGTCTCCCTCGATGCGCCGATCCCGAAGGGGCGCGCGTCGGTTTTCGGACGCGTCCGGTTTCGTGACGGATCACCGGCCGCGGGATATCGCCTTTCGCTTTCCGGATCGCCGGCGCATGTCGTGACCACCGACGCGGAAGGGCGCTATCACATTCACGACGAGTGGGTGTCGCCGCGCGATCTGTGCATTCGCGGTCCGCTCGACTACTCGTTCTGCGTCGCCCACGCTCCGCTGCGCGAAGACGAACGCATCGAGGTGGATGTCGTGCTGGAGCGCGGGTTCACGGTGTCGGCACGTGTCACTCGTAAGGACGACGGTGGGCCCGTGAAGCGAGCGCGGGTCTACCTGCGCAGCAACAATCACGATCGCAAACAGGGCCGCTGGGGCTGGCTGTTGCTCGACGACGAGGGCCGCCTCCGATTCGACCACGTGCCCGCGGGGAGTTACCAGCTGCAGGTGGTGGAGTCGCCGGGGCTCGAATCGGTGTCGCGCCTGATCGAAGTCGAAGACCACCTCGATGTCGCCATCGCGCTGCGCACGTCGCGCCCCTTCATCGTGCAGTTCGAGAATCTCCCCGCAGCGTGGCGCGGCGCGAATGCGACCCTTTCGTTTTATCGAATGGGCGGGCCACACTTCTCGATCAGCGCACGCGGCGTGGCGCTCGACGCACAGGATCGATTGGTCGTGGATGCGCCTCCGCCGGGCAAGTACCACATCACGCTGCTCCGGAGCGGCGGACCGTTGCCGCGCGTCGATTTCGGGGAGTACGTGGTCACCTCGGCAACGCTCGAGCCCGTCGTGCACCGCTTTCCGTACGGGGCCCGGGTGCAAGGCCGCATCGTGCATCCGGACGGTGCACCGCTCGCCGAGCGTTCGTTGTCACTGGGCGGTGCGAAGGGAACCACCGATGGCGACGGCCGGTTCGAGATCCCGTTCGTGAAGCAGGGCCGGCACGGAATCTGGATCGGCGGGGACGGCCTCGCGAAGGTGCGGGTCGGCGTGGTCGAGGTGCCTCCGAGCGGCGGCGTCCGCGCCGACGTCCGGATTCGTGGGACCGCGGCGCTGACGGGTACCTTCGATCGCGACGCGCCGCGCATGGGTGGTTCGGTCGAGCTTTATCGTCCGGGTGCGAAGGAAGCCATCGCACGGTGGGATTTCGGTTCGCGGCGAGAGTTCCGGATTCCCCATCTCGAAGCGGGCGAGTACGAGCTGCGTACGTGGAGCATCGGTTCCGCGGAGTCCTCGAAGCGGATCTTCGTCGAGGAGGGGGCGTCGATGGAGCTCGGAGAGTTGAAGCTCGCGTCTTTTCCGAAGTTTCCGGTGCGCATCGTCGCGCCGTCGGATCGCACCCTGCCGCGCACCTTTTGCGCGATTGGATCCTCGCCGAAGACGACGCGGTCGGTCACGTTCGACCTGGAGGCGGACGGGAGCGGCACCGTGCGGGGCGTGATGCCGGGCGAGTACGACCTCTGGTTCACAATCAACGGGTTCCAGCACTTCCGTCGCAAGGTCGTCCTGAAGGAAGGGATGGATCCGATCGAGATTCGGCTCGAGTCGGCTCCCATGAAGGTCGACGTCGCGGTGCGACTGGAGATGACGGAGGACCTCCCGATTCCCGACGTCATTCAGGTACGCGCGCTGGGTCGGGACGGCACGGCGGACGGATGGGCGTTTCTTACGTTCCCGAGGAGTCTCAAGCGCGGCCGCCTGCAGCTCGTACCCGGTCGCTATACGCTGCAGATCCGGTACGAAGGCTGGGCGCCGCTCGATGTCGACGTCGAGCTGACCGCGGACGACCAGGCGCCGATCCGCCTGCGCGTCAGTCGGCCGGAGTGAGGCGATGCCGACCCCGGCGCCCCTCGCGGAGCCAGACCACGAACGGCCCTTCCCCGATCACGCTCACCTTAACCGTGCGCTTCGGACCGGAGCCCGGCCACGCGCGCGCCTGCTCGTTGGCCTGCACGAAGGCGACCAGCTTGCGGCAGGCGGCGTCCGCCTCCGCGGCGGTACCCTGCAGCTCCCCGGTCTCCGCGTCGAAGGGGCAATGCCAGTCGACGACGAGCGTGCCGTCCGGCGAGACCAGCTCCACCGAGATCGCGTCGCCGGTCGAGTAGTGCCCTGCATCCGCCTTTCGCAGCGTCCATGTGGTCTTCCAGCCGGGCAGGGCTTCGATGGCGCGTCGGGCGAAGCGCTCGCGCCACGCCGCACCCACCACCAGGTCCCAGACGAGGTCGTCGCGCCAGAACCCGCGCTGCCAGTAGTCGCTGCTTTCGGCGACGCTGCACCACGGGTCCTGTGGATCGGCGAAGAGCAGCGCCAGCCGCGTCATCTCGAAGGAGACGAGCTCGCGCGTCGTGCCACCGGTCTCCACCGTCCAACGCGCGGCGTCCCTCGACTCGATCGTGATCGCGGGCTGTCCCGGCAGTGCCAGCGAGAAGGTCGGCGGCGGCATCTCGCCCTCCGTAACGAACGAGAGCTGCAAGCGCGCGGCCTTCTCGATGGACTTCCGATCCGGAACTCTCTCCATCTCGAGAAAATCCTCGTCGTCGGCGTATTCGAGCAACCACTCGAACCCTTCGAGGAGCATGTCATACACATCGAAACGCCGCTCCTCGTCCGGCTCCAGGTCGAGCGCGGGCGGCAGCCGATCGGATTCCGCCGCGAGCGCGAGCTGGCGAAGGCGATCGGCGACGCCCGCGGGCACGCGTCGGTTGTCGAGCCGGTACCAGGCGCCGTCGCGCCGCCACTCGCGCCGCTGGTCGTGGTCGCCCGCCACCAGCGGTGCCGACGCGCAGCCCGCCAGCAGAATCAGCGTTCCAATCAGGGTCCCAAGCGCACGATGTCCCAACCGTCGTCTCCGTTCATCCGGTATTGGAAACGATCGTGGAGGCGACTTTCCCGTCCCTGCCAGAATTCGAAGGTGTCGGGCATCACGCGGAATCCGCCCCAATAGGGCGGCGGCGTCCGCGGCTCGTCGCCCGCGTGCTCGGTTTCGAGCCGGCGGACCTCCTCCTCCAGCCACTCGCGGCTCTCCACCTCGGCGCTCTGCGGCGACGCGTAGGCCGAGAGCCGGCTGCCGCGCGGGCGCTTCTCGAAGTAGGCGCGGTTCTCCTCGTCGGTCAGCCGCTCGACCGTGCCCTGAATGCGAATCTGCCGCTCCATCTCCATCCAGTAGAAGAGCAGCTCCGCCTGCGGGTTGGCGTCGAGCGCTTTGCCCTTCGCGCTCTCGTAGTTGGTGAAGAACTCGAAGCCGGCACCGGTCCACCCGCGCACCAGCACCACGCGCGCCGACGGTCGCCCGCGCGCGTCCGCCGTGGCGAGGATGACCGCGTGCGGTTCGAACACGCCGGCGGTCTCCGCCTCGTCGTACCAGACCCCGAACTGGAGGAACGGACTGGGGTCGAGGTTCTCGCGCGTGAGGGAGCCTTTCTGGAATTCGCGGCGGGGGTGGGACATGGCGAAATGTTAATCGGAGCCGTGGGCCAAGGGGAGCGGCCGGGGGCCGGGAGCCGGGAGCCGGGGGCTGGCTGCAAGCTTCCGTGGGCGGAACCGTGGACCCATCAGGCTCCGCTGAACGATCTGGCGAGTTGCTCCAGAGAGCCTCGGGCCCCCGGCTCCCGGCTC